>NZ_JAUZVW010000011.1:0-156667 GCF_033441575.1 Flagellimonas baculiformis | reverse complement strand
AAGGTGGGTCACTTTCGTCCGGCCAGCTATGGTCACTTTGAACCGGCGAGGGTGGTATACTATGTCCGGCGTTTCCATTAAGGGAAAGATTGAAAGAAATAATAGTAAATTACTTTGCTGAATACGAAAATAATAGCACGGAAAACACCTTACTTCTTATAGATGTATTGACTTGTCCTTATCTTGGTAAGGATGATTCAGAGGTGATAGAGTTTAGGAGAAAAGTATTAGAGGAAATAAATTTCTTTGATCAAGGAGAATCTAAAATCGTGAAAAACCAGATTGTTAAAGATATATATGATTATAGCCCAAATTGGTTTTTTAAGTGGGTTAACAGTGACCTAGGTATTGAATTAAATACTAAGAGAGGTCATGTTGTATATTAAAATACATAGGGCAAGCAGTTAACTTGTTAATTGCAGCTCCAAAAGCCTTGAATTACTGGTTGAATTTGGTAATCAGCACACACAAGCCCTTATAAAACTTTTATAGTTTTTTGAAGACAGAGGTGGAGTCTCTGTCTTTATTTTTTGCATCGCTTTAAACGTTGGATAAACTAGCCAATGTAAATGGAAAAGACATGTCGCAATACACAAATCGTACAAATATAAATGCAAAAAATCCGCAAATCACTGTATAACAGATTATTGCGGATTTTAAAAGTGGTACCTCCAGGAATCGAACCAGGGACACACGGATTTTCAGTCCGTTGCTCTACCAACTGAGCTAAGGTACCAGTATTTCAATTATGCCTACCATTTGGCGGGCCTGCCCGTCGCAGCGAAACTTCGTTTTGCGAAGGCGGGTGCAAATATAATTTCAAAAATAGGATATACAAACAAAAACAGGAAAAAAGGCATTGATTTTTTTCCATTTCCCGACCTTTGCCCTATGAATCTGGTCATAGACATCGGGAACACCTTGGTAAAGTATGCGGTTTTTCACAACGGCAAGCTGGTTTATACCGAAAGTTCGGAATCCGGGCTCTTCCTTTCCAAGGTGAAGGAGCTTTTTGCGGAGTTCCCCGAAACCGACCATGCACTCATTTCCTCCGTGGGCAAATTGGACCGAAAGGCGCGTGACATCGTTGCCCTCTTCTGCAAGGTGCATGTGCTCTCCAGTGCATCCAAGGTGCCGTTCAAGAACAGTTATGCCACACCGGAGACGTTGGGGGTGGACAGGCTGGCCCTGGCCACGGCGGCCTTTTACCAGAACCCGAGGGGAAACACCTTGGTGATCGATGCCGGCACCTGCATCACCTACGACATGGTCAACAACATCGGAGAATACATCGGCGGGGCCATTTCCCCCGGCGTGCAGATGAGGTACAGGGCCATGCACCAGCAAACGAAAGGCCTGCCGTTGCTCCAGCCCGAGGAGATCCTGGACTTTATCGGCAACTCCACCCAGGCGTGCATGCACAGTGGGGTGATCAACGGGGTTGCCCAGGAAGTGGACGGGATTGTGGACCAATATCGTTCCCGCTTTCAAGATTTAACAGTTATTTTAACAGGCGGTGATGCCCATTTTTTTGCCAAAAGGCTAAAAAACACCATATTTGCGAACCCCAAATTTCTCTTGGAGGGTCTAAATTACTTGCTGGAATACAACAAAAGCTAGATGGTTAAAAAAATATTGATCGCTTTTTTTTGCATGGGCGCCCATGGGCTCTTTGCGCAAAATGCCACCATATCCCCCTATTCATATTTTGGAATCGGTGACCTTCGGGACAATGGTTCCGTGGAAAATCAAATGATGGGCGGCGTAAGCATGTACGGCGACAGTATCCACATCAACCTCTCCAACCCTGCGGCCTATTCCAAGTTGAAGCTCACCGCTTACACGGCAGGAATTTCACGAACAGAATATCGATTGAAGGACTGGTCGGAGCAGCAGAACACTTCGGTGACCAACCTGGACTATCTTGCCATTGGTTTTCCCGTGGCCAAGAACATGGGTGTGGGCTTTGGGCTGATGCCGCTTTCGTCGGTAGGCTATAGCCTGAGGGACGAGACGACCAACAATGGGGCAGAGGTGATCAATGTGTACTCAGGGGAAGGAGGCCTGAACCGGCTATATGCTTCCATTGGTTATGAACCCATAAAGGACCTTAGTCTGGGGATCACCGCCAATTTTAACTTTGGGACCTTGGAATACCAAAGGATACAAAGTGTGGAGGGCGTCCAGTTCGGCACATTGGACAACAGGGAGTCCCGCATAAATGGGTACGACTTCAATTATGCCCTTAACTACACCCCAAGAATAAAGGACAAATACACGCTGTACACCTCCGTTTTGGTGAACACCCAGGGCAATCTGGTTTCAAGGAACACCCAGACGCTGGGATCTTTTTCGGTATCGACCGGGAGCAATATAGAAGTGATCGATGTGGATCTGGATGCCACCAATTTGAGGAACACGGAACTTAAGATACCTACCAAGACCACAGTGGGCCTCGGTTTTGGGGAAGACAGAAAGTGGTTCGTGGGGGGCGAGTACAGTTTTCAGCAATTCAGCGATTTTGAGAACAGGTTCTTGGGGCTGAGCAATGTGACCTACAACGATGCCAGCACCATGGCTTTGGGAGGGTATTGGATACCCGATCACACGGCGTTGACCGGCTATTTTAAAAGGGTCACTTATCGCGCTGGACTGCGCTACGATAAGACCGGTCTAGAGGTGAACAATAAAGAGATAAACAACTTTGGCATAACTTTTGGAGTTGGATTACCGTTGAGCGGTGCGACCTTCGACACCTACTTTTCCAACCTGAACCTTGGTTTTGAACTGGGAAGAAGGGGAACGACCGACGCAGGGCTCATCGAAGAAAGCTATCTGAAGATCAATGTGGGCTTATCCCTAAATGATAGATGGTTTCAGAAAAGAAAAATAAATTGATATAGCTTTTTTTTGAAAAAATGATAAATAACCACCCATAAAAAATCCAGTAAGCGGATTTTTTAATGAAAATTTGTACTTTAACCACTTTAAAATTAGAAAGATGAAAAAGAGACACTACTTAACAATGATAACGGTCGTGATGCTGACAGGATTAAGTATGGCCCAGGCACAGAACCCCGAGTGCATGACCAATCTTTCCATTTACGCCGAACATGCAAAGGTAAAGAACTACGATGCCGCCTATCAACCTTGGAAAATGGTGTACGAAAGTTGCCCGGACATCAATAGGGCCAACTTCACCTATGGTGAAAGGATCCTTTCCCATAAAATAGAAAATTCCACAGGTGCGGACAAGGACGCATATGTCCAAGAACTGATGTCGCTCTATGACAACAGTCTCAAATATTTCCCGACCAAGTTCACCAAAGCCGGAGTGGCCATGGACAAGGCACTGTTGCTGTATGAGAACAAAATGGCTTCGGACGAGCAGATTTTCAACATGTTGGACGCTGCTTTTAAAGAGGACAGGGCCAATTTCAACAACCCTAGGGCGCTTTACCTTTATTTCTCAGCCTTGGTGGATTTGCACGGATCTGGCAAGAAGGACCTTCAGGATGTGTTTGATACCTATGACGATGTCACAGCGAAAATAGAGGAAGAGAACAAGAAGCTTACGGATGTGATCACCAAGTTGCTTCCCAAAGATTCCTTGGGCACCTTGACCTCTACAGAGAAAAAAACACTCAGTGCCTACAGTACCAACTCCGAGTCGTACGGTAAAGTGGCCAGCAGTGTCGATTCCAAATTGGGTAGCCTTGCAGATTGTGACAACTTGATTCCCTTGTACGAGAAGAACTTTGAATCCAGAAAAGGTGATGTGAACTGGGTAAAAGGAGCCGTGGGAAGAATGTTCTCCAAAGACTGTACCGATGATCCCATGTTCAGAAAACTGTTCGAGGCACAATTGGCCTTGGATCCTTCGGCAAGTGCCTACCTCTATGGAGGAACGTTGAAGCAAAAGTCTGGGGACAACAAAGGAGCCATCGAGGACTTCAACAAAGCGGTGGAACTGGAAACAGATTCATATAAGAAATCCAATATCCTATATAAGATTGCGACAACGGTCAGAAAGACCAGCAAATCCCAAGCAAGGAACTATGCCCTGAAAGCTATCGATGCCGATCCAGCCAACGGAAAAGCATATTTGTTGATCGCCAACCTATATGCCAGCAGTGCCAACGATTGTGGAAGCACCCCTTTCGAAAAGAGGGCCATCTATTGGAAAGCTGCCGACATGGCCAGAAAAGCAGGAAGGGTTGACCCCGCTCTAAGTGGAACGGCCAGCCAAACAGCGGCCAGCTATGATGCAAAAGCACCTACCAAAGAGATGATATTCAGCTCCGGTATGGCAGGGAAGACCATCACTTTCAGCTGTTGGGTGGGAGGTAGCGTTACGGTGCCAAGCCTATAATGTGAAACGAAAGTCAAAAAATAATTTAAAGTGTTTTGCCACGGTATTTACCGTGGCAATCCTTTTTATGTCCTGTGGGGACGACTACGAGAGGGTGGGCGAGGAAGCAGTTAAACCCATTTTTCCACAAATGGTGGCACAAAATTTCACACTTACCTACACCGAGACCCTTGAGGCCATGAATGCACAGGATTCGGCAAAATCAAAGGTGATCGCTGTGCTCAGCAGCCCCATTTCAGAGGATTTTGACAACCAATCCTTTAAATTCCGTACCTTTCCCGAAGGACTCCAAGTGGATTTTTTTGATGATAAAAACCAAAAAAGTGTGATCACTGCCGACTATGGTATCGTATATTCACAGACCAATTTGATAGATTTGCAGGGAAATGTGGTCATTGAGACCCACGATGGAAAAAAATTGGAGTCAGAGCAATTGTTTTTTGACCGAAAGAACAATTGGATCTTTACCGAGGCCAAATTTAAATATACCAATCCGGAGGACGGTACGGTAATGGACGGTCAGGGAATGGATTTCAACAAGGATTTCAGTTTTTTCAAGGCGCACAAGACCTTTGGTCTGATGACTATAAAAGAAGAAGAGGAATGATCAATATTCTAAAGTACACCGAATACCTATACTTGGCCGTCGCGGTCGTATCCATCTACAAAATTGTGACGCTCTGGAGCATCGACCCCAAGGAAACCTATATTTTTATCTTCTTTGCGGTCGTGTCCATTGCCATGTTCGTATTCCGAAGAAGATATCGGAAACGTTTTGAACAACGACAAAAGGAAAACCAGAAATAGCCTTGGACACCTCGGTCATTATCATACTTTTTTCCCTATTGTTCTCGGCATTCTTTTCAGGAATGGAGATTGCCTTCATTTCTGCCAATAAGATCCACATAGAAATTGAAAAAAAGCAGGAAGGCATCGTGGCCAAGGTACTCACCTGGCTCACGGAAAAGCCATCCAAGTTCATTGCCACCATGCTCATCGGCAACAATATTGCCTTGGTCATTTACGGAATGTTCATGGGGGATTTGCTCATGGCATGGTTCCAAAGCCTGGTGCCCACGAGCGTTGCTTTTTTGGATGTGGTGTTGACGGATTTCAGCCTGGTTTCCCAAACCGTGATCTCCACCTTGGTCATCCTGTTCACTGCCGAGTTTTTGCCCAAGGTCATTTTTCAGATCTATTCCAACACCCTATTGAAGATCTTGGCCATACCCGCCTATATCTTTTACGTACTGTTCTCCATCATATCGTGGTTCGTTATCAAGGTTTCCGATTTCATACTGCGTGTGTTTTTCAAGACGGACGGGGATGAGGTACAACTTTCCTTCACCAAGCTGGAACTGGGCGATTACATTACCGAACATATGGAGACGGTGGAAGAGGAGGATGAGGTGGATTCGGAGATACAGATATTCCAGAATGCACTTCAGTTTTCAACTGTGAAGGCCCGTGAGGTGATGGTGCCCAGGACGGAGATCACCGCCGTGGAACTGAACGATACCCCAAAAAACCTGACCAAGCTCTTCACCGAGACCGGCTATTCCAAAATTTTGGTCTATAAGGACAGCATAGACGAGATCATCGGGTATGTGCACTCCTACGAACTGTTCAAAAAACCCAAGACCATCAAGAGCATTTTGATGCCGGTGGAATTTGTTCCGGAGACCATGATGATCCAGGACATCCTCAATGTGCTCACCAAAAAGCGGAAGAGCATGGCCGTGGTCTTGGACGAATATGGGGGAACGGCGGGTATCATGACCGTGGAGGATATCATCGAGGAACTCTTCGGGGAGATAGAGGACGAGCACGACACCATTGACTTCCATGAAGAACGGGTCGAGGAAAACCTCTACAAGTTCTCAGCCAGGTTGGAGGTGGACTATATCAACGAAAACTATAAACTGGAACTGCCCGAAGGCGAAGAATACGAAACCTTGGGCGGCCTCATCGTCAACAAGACGGGACACATCCCCGAGCAGGACTCGGAGGTCACCATCGACAATTTCACCTTTCAGATCCTAGAGGTGTCCAATACCAAAATAGACTTGGTGAGCGTACGGGTCCATACTGAGGATTAATGGTTTCCGTATCTTTTTACGCTTTCCTAATTGAAAAGAAAGTGGTATTTTCGCCCACTGAATTTAAAGAAAACTAGCAGTAAAATGGCAATATTAGAGAATATTAGAAAACGGACCACCGTTCTGATCCTTATCATCGGTTTGGCGTTGTTCGCATTTGTAATATCAGGCGTCTTCAGCAGCAACGATTTTGCTGGGGGCAAAGTAGGTTCCTCGATCGCCGAGGTAAATGGGGAGGATATTTCCATTGATGAGTTTAGGAACAAGGTAGAGACCGCTTCCAGGAGCTATGGTCCAAACTTCTCTTCCACGCAGTTGGTGAACATGGTGTACGATCAGGAAGTGCGCAAAGCGCTCTTGAACCAACAGTTCGAAGACCTGGGCATCGATGTGGAGAGCGATCAGATCATAGAATTTGTCCGGACTTCGGGATATGCACAGATACCCGACTTCCAGGATGAGAACGAGATCTTCAATGAAGCGGTGTTCAAAAGTGCCATTGCCGATTGGAGGGCCAACGACCCCCTTCGCTACGATGCTTGGTTGCAGGATGAAAAAGCCATTATAGAAGCGGCCAAAGAGCGTATGTACTTCAACCTGATCAAAGGAGGCGTTGGCGCAACACTTTCAGAAGGAAAGTTTGATTACAAATTGGCCAATGACAAAGTGGACATCCAATACGTCCGTGTCCCTTATTCCTCCATTCCGGACAGTACCATAGAAGTTTCCAAGAGCGAAATTGAAAAGTACATCAACAACCACAAGAAAAGGTTTGAGCAGGACAAGGCACGCGACATCCGTTTCGTATATTTTGAGGAAAAACCATCAGCTGCAGATGAGAGCAGTGTAAAAGAGGCCATTACCGCACTGCTTGACGATACTGTGGAGTACTCACAGGAAACCGATTCCAATGATACCATTGCCGGCTTCAGGAACACCACGGACATGGCGGCATTCTTGGACAGACATTCGGATATCAAGTTCGATACCATATATAAGGCAAAAAATGACCTTCCTTCTGTTGCTGCGGATACGTTGATGGCAATGCAGGTGGGACAAATCTATGGACCTTACAAAGACGGGGATTTTTATAAGATTTCCAAGGTAATGGACAGAAAGGCCAACGGAACCGTAAAAGCCAGCCATATCCTGATTGCTTGGGAAGGTGCAGAACGAGCCAATCCCGCCATTACAAGGACCAAGGAGGAAGCGGAAGCCAGGGCCAAGGAACTTTTGGCCGAGGCCAAGAAAGAAGATGTGGTCTTTACCTCATTGGCCAGGGACAATTCGGATGGTCCTTCAGCGCCACGGGGAGGTGATTTGGGATACTTTCAAGAAGGCATCATGGCCGATGAGTTCAACGACTTTAGCTTTGGAAACCCAACAGGCACCATAGGATTGGTAGAGACCCAATTTGGTTACCATATCATCAAAATTGATGATAAGCAGGATGTGATCCAAGTGGCCACATTGGCACGGGAGATCGAGCCTTCCGAAGAGACCATCAACACCCTGTTCACCGATGCTACCAAGTTCGAAATGACAGCTTTGGACTCCGAAGCTGAGAATTTTGGCGACATCGCAAGGGAAAGCAATTATACCGTAAGACCAGTGAACAAGATCAAGGAAATGGATGAGAACCTTCCCGGTCTTGGTTCCCAAAGAAGCATAGTGCAGTGGACATTCAACGAGGACACCAAGGTGGGCGATATCCGACGTTTCAATGTGAACAATGGCTATGCCGTGGTGCAATTGACCAAAAAGTACGATAAAGGCCTGATGTCCCCTGAGGATGCTTCTGCAACAGCATTGCCCGAAATCAGGAAAGAGCGCAAAGCGGAACAGATCATTGCCGCCAACAAAGGAAAGGCCATGGATGCCATCGCTTCCAGCAACAATGTGACTACGAGCAATGCATCGGCACTGACCGTAAAATCCCCCACCTTGCCCGGAGCAGGTAGGGAGCCTATGGTGGTGGGAACAGCTTTTGCCCTAGATCAAGGCCAGACTTCCGGATTGATCAAAGGTGAGACTGGGGTTTACATGCTAAAAGTGACCAAAAAAGAAGAAGCTCCCAACGTGGAGAACTACAGTACCTATGCCAACAGCTTGCGGGCCAGCACTGCAGCCAGGGTGAGCGGTTCTGTGTACAATGCCCTTAAGGACAAGGCAGAGATAGAGGACAACCGTGCTACCTTCTACTAGGATTTGCACCGATAGATTTTTTAAAAAAGCCCCCTTTAAAAAGAGGGCTTTTTTTTGTATCCTCATTCAGTGAACAGCGATGATTACCTGCTCTCCGATTCGTCCCATTTCATCTTGTAGCAAATGGAAAGGATTTTCCCCTCGGCATCAACGGTCACCTCAAAACCTTGCTTGGTCCGGAAATAGGCATCCCGGAGAAAATACCACTTGCCATGGGCGAAAAAGAACTCCCTTTTGTCCGGTTTCCAAGAAGGTAGGGGATAGGTCACGTCCAGCACACCTTGAAAATAAAGAGCTGTCTGGTCCGTAAGCTTAAAATCTTCCCGGATGTAACTTTGAAACTCTGGAAGGTCGGTGTCCCCATGGATCTGCTCAAAACTGTTTACCTTTTCCCCGGTATCGATCACGATCAACCTATTGATGTCCGTGTCCTTGTTGCTATAAAGATTTTTTGTTTCCTGTGTGATGTGGTACACCGCATATTTTAGGACCTGGGCTGTAGAGTCCGGGGATACTTCCCGATATGTTGTGATGGAGCTCTCCCTCATGAACTGATCCAGACGGTGAAGGGCCGATCCATCCCGTTGGGAAAGGATAACGGAGGGCAAAAGAAAGAGGATGGCCCAAAGGGATTTGCGTGCCAGTGATGTATGGATTTGGGTCATATCGATCAAAGGGTTTGATAAACAATTGTCAAACATAAGATCAATAATCCAGATGATCGGACCCCAATTGACGGATGCCCCGTTTGGGTTGACGGATAGATGAAAAGCTGGGGGAAATGTTAAAAAATCACTCCCTAAAAAGAGCTATGGTGTAATCGAGAAGTTCGCTGTCCCCACTTTTGCCATGACCTGGCACAACAAACGCGGTATTGGGGTATTTCGATTTGATTCTGGAAACCGTTTGGGACCATTCCGAAACATTGGCATCCTCTAAATTTCCTTTACCAGCCCCCGTGGATTTGATCAAACAGCCTCCGAACATCACATTTTCAGTCAGGAAATAGGCAATGATGTTGTCTGGAGTGTGGCCTTCACCGATATAGTCCAGAAGCACTTTTTCATCCCCTACCTCTAATTCCATAAAGTCAGCGAACCCATGTTGCGGACGCTTCCCTTCTTTTTCGGAGAGCAATGCAAGGGTCTTTTGATGGGCATATGAAGGAATGCCCCTTTCATGAAAGGTGTTGAGCCCGCCAACGCAATCATCGTGAAAATGGGTGGCCACAACAGCCTCTATCGCAATGTTTTGTGATTCCAACCATTTGATGAGTTCCTCAGATACCAAGCTGTCCACAGGGGTGTCCAGCACGATGGCCTTCCCGTCATCCACCACGATCATCCCATTGCAGGCCACCCTTCCAAAGCTCTCGGTCTCCAGATAGGAGATGTGTATGAAGGTGTGTTCCGTGAGCGGCACGATTTCCAGAGTGTCGGTTGTGAGGGCAATCTGCCTTTCTTTCTTTCCGCATGAGAAAAGGATAAGGCAAGTCAATAGGATAAACAACGTTTTTTTCATTGGAGGACCATTCTTGAATAGGGTACAACAGTTTCATAGCCTTTTGCCTTGAAGTAGGCCAAGGATTTTTCATCGCCTGTGGCCAGCACAAAATCACCGCCCCAAGCCCCAAGGCTTTTCACCGAGCCAAAATAATCGGGAAAAAGACGTTGCTTCACCGGGGCACATTGCAAAACTTCGGAAAGCAGGGCTTCGTGTTCTTCCATGAAGGTCTCGAATCCGGCCAAAGTAGAGGCAGCTATCATTTTTTTGGTGATGTTCGAAATGTTTTTTACCAATTCCGATGGATCTGACTGCTGTTTCCTATAGTTGGCAATGGCTTCTTTGCTGCTCTGTTTTTCATTGAGGTGGACAAAGTAGAGCGATTCTTTGAACAGCGGGTCAAAATCCACTTTTTCAACATGTGGGGCACCATTTTTTAACTGATAGGTTATCGGCGAATTGTATTGTGCGCAGGCAATATCGTACCCGCTTCCGCCAAACGCGTTCCATAGCAGTTGGTATGCATCCACCCGTGCCCATTGCGCCAAATTGTTGATGAGGGTCGAGGATGTGCCCAATCCCCATGATTTGGGAAAGGTAAGATGCGTTTCTATTTGAAGACCATCGCTATCGGGCAACAATAAAGGGTTTTGGGCATTGGCCTCCAAAAGCAAGGTGGTCAATGTTTGGGAAGTCGCTTCATCGGAAGTGGAAAGTGTGGCCAAATTTTCCAGGTCAAATTTTGCCCTGAACCAAACTTCATGGTTCTCATCAAAACTGGTCCATTCCAATATCCCCGAAGAAGTGGGCATCACCTCGAGGGATTGCCCATAACTTGTGGGAATGGCCAGCCCCAAGGCCCCATCCAAAATAGCATACTCCCCGGAAAGCAATAGTTTGCCGTTGCTGTAAAAGGCTTTTTTCATTGTTGTGATTTCATCTTTTCCAAAGCCTCCTTGACCGAGGCATTCGTCACCGTATGGTACTTGAAGTGTTCCACAAGTTGCTGCTTTTCATTTTCCGTGGCCCCCATCTGGTTGAGCATGTTCAACAAGTGCATCTTCATGTGTCCTTTTTGGATGCCCGTGGTCACCAGGCTTCGGATGGCGGCAAAATTTTGGGCCAATCCCGCAACGGCAACAATCTGCATCAATTCCTTTGCTGATGGATTCCGGAGGATTTCCAAGGCCAATTTCACCAAAGGGTGCAAAGAGGTCAACCCGCCTACCGTGCCAAGGGCCAAAGGCACCTCGATCCAAAAGCTGAAAATCCCATCTTCGATCTTGGCATGCGTCAAGCTCGAGTATTGCCCATCCCTTGCCGCATAAGCGTGCACACCTGCCTCAACTGCCCTAAAATCGTTCCCGGTGGCAAGGACAACGGCATCAATGCCGTTCATGATGCCTTTATTGTGCGTAACGGCCCTGTAGGGCTCCACTTTGGCAATGTCAACGGCCCTCACGAATTTTTTGGCAAATGTTTCCCCGGGCATTTCACTATTGCCCAAATCCGAGATAGGGCAACATACCTCTGCCCTTACGAGACAATGGGGAACATAGTTGGATAAAATGCTCATCACCACTTCAATGTTTTTTTCCTCTTCGGTGAAAACATCAAAAAGGAGCGCCTGCTCTTTAAAGGTTTTGGCAAATTGCTCCAGACAGGAATTGATGAAGTTGGCCCCCATGGCATCCAAGGTCTCAAAAGTGCAGTGGAGTTGATGGTACCCTTCTATTTTATCACTGAGATCACGAAGTTCAATAGTGTTGATGCCGCCCCCGCGTTTTACCATGTTCTGGGTGATGGAAGAAACACTTCCCAGAAGCTTTGGTTTTACCCAAGCGAAAAATTCGGATAGTTTTTTGGGGTCACCTTGGTATATAAAATGTACCTGTCCAATTTTTTCCGTACCCAGAATTTCCGTTTTAAATCCGCCGCGTTCCAACCAAAACTTGGCCGCCTTGCTGGCTGCCGCGACCACAGAGCTCTCTTCAATGGCCATGGGAACCGCATACAGATTGCCGTTGATCAAAAAATTGGGCGCAATGGCAAACGGCAGATAGTAATTGGAAACGGTGTTTTCTATAAACTCATCGTGCAATTTTTGGACTCGGGGGTCCATGTTCCAATACTGCTCCAAAAGTTGCTTCGTGGCCTTGGCATCCTTGGTGCAGTGGGTGGCTATCCAATCGATTTTTTGGGTTTTGGACAACTTGGAAAATCCTTCAACGGGAGCGTTCATAAAGTTGGGTTAAAGGAATCAAATATAAGGATAATACCATCTTTGGTCGTACTAAGTACAACAATTGGGTATGGACGGTCTGTTCCAAAAGCACTGTTCTTGTTGCACTTGCAACATTAAAGTTTATTTTTCCGATAAATATTAGTAAACTTGGGAGTTTTTAATCAATTTTTCACTTCATGAACAAACAGTCTCTCCTAGTCCTGCTCCTTTTGGGATTTTTGACTTTTTCCACGGCACAAAAGAAAAAAATAACCCTTGAAGAAATTTGGGGCGGGGAATTCAGGACCGAATACATGGACGTGCTCCGCTCCATGAACAACGGGACACAATACACCATTTTGAATACCGAACGTTCCCCACGTTCCAGCAGTCTGGACAAATATGATTACGAGACCTTGCAGAAGGTGGAGACCATTGTGGCCTCTTCGGAAAGTGTGCCCTATTTTTCATCCTACTCCTTTAGTGATGATGAGTCCAAGGTACTTTTGGCGACAGAGGTGGAGCCTATTTTTAGGCGTTCCAGTCTGGGCATTTTCTATGTGTACGATATCTCCTCCAAGGATTTGGTGAAAATCTCCGAGACCAAGATCCAAGAACCCACACTTTCCCCTGACGGAAGCAAAGTGGCCTATGTGCTCGATAATAACCTTTATATTTTGGATCTTTCTGCAAGGACCACAAAGCAAGTCACCACGGATGGGAGCAAGGGCACCATCATCAACGGGGTCACCGATTGGGTATATGAGGAGGAATTTGGGTTTGTGCGCGCCTTTGAGTGGAACAGTAACGGCACCAAAATCGCATTCTTGCGATTTGATGAGACCGAAGTTCCCCATTTTTCCATGGATGTGTATGGAAAAGAACTCTACCCCTATCAACATGAGTTCAAATATCCCAAGGCAGGCGAGAAGAATTCCGTCGTAACCCTTCACATGTATGATGTGGCCTCGGGTAAAATTTCAAATGTGGACATGGACGATCCATACTATATCCCACGGATCCAATGGATGAACAACCCCGACCACTTGAGCGTACAGACCTTGAACAGGCACCAGAACGATTTGAAACTCTACGCAGTGAATGCAAAAGATAATTCAATTTCCGTTTTGTTGGAAGAAACGGATGAAGCCTATGTGGACATTGATGACGACCTGACTTTTTTGGACAATGACAGCTTTATCTGGACCAGCGAGGCCGATGGATACAACCACCTTTACCTTTATGGAAGGGATGGAAAATTGAAGAACCGCATTACGCAGGGCCCTTGGGAAGTGACACGATATTATGGTTACGATGAAAAGCACGACCGTATTTTTTATCAGTCCGTGGAAAACGGTTCCATCAACAGGGGCCTTTATAGTATTTCCACCAATGGAAAGCGCAAAAAAGGCCTATCAACCGAAGAGGGAACCAATTCAGCCGCGTTCAGCAATGATTTCACCTATTACATCAACACCTATTCAAGTGCGAGCGTTCCTTACAGATTCACATTGCACGATGCATCCAGCGGTAAGTTGGTGAAGGAGATCAAGGACAACTCAGCTTTGCTGAACAAACTGGAAGAATACGAAATTGCCCCCAAAGAGTTTTCCACCATCAACATCAATGGGTATGATCTAAATATGTACATGATCAAACCCTCCGATTTTGACCCAAACAAAAAATACCCGTTGTTCATGTTCCAATACAGTGGTCCCGGTTCCCAATCGGTCTCCAACAGTTGGATGGGCAGTAACGATTATTGGCACCAGCTTTTGGCATCCGAGGGTTACATCGTGGCCTGTGTGGACGGTAGGGGCACCGGTCTAAAAGGGCGCGACTTTAAAAAATTGACCCAAAAGGAATTGGGCAAATATGAAGTGGAAGACCAGATTGCCGCGGCCCAAAAATTGAGTGAGCTCCCTTATATCGACGGGAACAGGACCGGCATTTGGGGGTGGAGCTACGGCGGGTTTATGTCCACCAACTGCATTTTGAAGGGCAATGATACTTTTGAAATGGCCATAGCCGTGGCGCCCGTGACCTCCTGGCGATTTTATGACACCATTTACACCGAAAGATACATGCAGACCCCACAGGAAAATCCCAGTGGGTATGATGACAATTCCCCGTTCAACTATCCAGAATTGTTGAAAGGAAAATATCTGTTGGTACATGGTTCGGGCGATGACAACGTTCACGTCCAGAACACCATGCGCATGATCGAGGCCTTGGTGCAGGCCAACAAACAGTTCGACTGGGCCATTTATCCCGATAAGAACCACGGAATCTATGGGGGCAACACCCGACTGCACCTCTATACCAAAATGACCAACTTCATCAAGGAAAATCTATAATCAAACCAACCAAATAATTATGTCAGATGTTTTAAAATCTACTGCGGGCAAACCTAAATTCAGACATCCAAGAGGATTGTATGTACTGTTTTCCGCTGAAATGTGGGAGCGCTTTTCATACTATGGCATGCGTGCCATCCTTATTTTGTTCATGACCACCGATGCCGCTCAAGAAGGGCTTGGTCTGACCACTGAAACTGCGGGTGCTGTTTATGGCCTTTATACTGCTTCGGTGTATTTGATGACCTTGCCGGGAGGCTGGTTGGCCGATAATATCTTTGGACAGCGAAAGGCCGTTTTTTATGGAGGTGTCTTGATTATGATAGGCCATTTGGTTTTGGCCATTCCAGGTTCCCCGATGATATTTTTCACGGGACTTGCTTTTGTGGCCTTGGGGACCGGATTGTTGAAAGGAAACATCAGTACCTTGGTTGGAGAGCTTTATGAAAATGAAGATGGTGCCAAACGAGATGCAGGATTCTCCATCTTTTATATGGGAATCAACTTAGGGTCTTTTGTTGGGCAGATACTGGTTCCCCTTTTGGCAGAATATAATTGGCATTTAGGTTTTGGATTGGCCGCTGTGGGGATGTTGTTGGGACTTATTTCCTATAAATTCTTCGCTCCAAAATATTTGGGGGATATAGGGATGGTGCCAAAGGTCAAACAATTGGAAAAAACTGGAAAAACCAATAAAAAGGGCACTTATGCGATAGTTGCCTTTGTTCTGGTTCTGTTGGTTGTTCTTCAATTCACGGGCAGTATAGATGTGACCACGGCAACGGGAATTGCCCAAGCTTTGGGGCTTATCATTGTGGTGATCACCATGGGATATTTTCTCAACATCCTTTTCAATGGAGGCCTTTCGGTTCCCGAAAAGAAAAAGGTGTCCGTAATATTCATCCTTTTTGTGGGCATTGCCATTTTTTGGTCAGGTTTTGAACAAGCAGCATCATCTTTGAATTTGTTTGCACGCGATTTTACCGATCGATTTATAGGAGGCTGGGAAATGCCTGCCGGGATGCTGCAATCCTTCAACTCAGGTTTCATCATCATTTTTGCTCCGATTGTAGGGGCCATTTGGGTAAAATTGGCCGCTAAGAACATTAACATCAGGACCCCGTTCAAGTTTGCCATTGGCCTTATTCTACTTGGATTAGGGTTTTGGGTGATGGTTGGAGCTGCCCATGTTGCGGCCAGTGGAGCCAAAGCAGGTATGTTTGCGTTGATACTTACATATTTTCTGCATTCCATTGGAGAATTGACCATTAGTCCCGTGGGACTCAGTGCCACTAGTAAATTGTCGCCACGAAAATATTTGGGCCAGATGATGGGCATATGGTTTGTTGGGGCAGCTTTGGGTAACTTGATTGCAGGACTGATCGGGGGTAACTTTGATCCCGAAAATGTGCTCGAAATGCCAAATATTTTCCTCAACGTTGTGTGGGTTTCGGTTGGGGCCGGATTGGTATTCTTTGCGGCCAGTCCGTTCATCAAAAAATGGATGGGGGATGTCACTTAATAGGTTTTAGAATCATAACATCAAAATCATAATATCCCTTTTCACCCGTGTAGTGGAAGGGGATTTCTTTTTGGGCACAGGTTCTTTGCCATTGGCGGACCATGTTCCTATAATTGCTCCCATCGGCCAAGATCATTTTGGGACCAATGGAATCCAACAACCGTCCCAGATTGATTTTTGGCGATTGGGTGAGCAACACATAATCGGGCTGTTTTTCCAAAGGAAATAGACCGAGGCTGTCCACGATGTATAACCTTTTTTGACCAATCAGATAGCTGTTTTTAAGTGGGGACAAGGTCGTATGTTGGATGCGCTCCGCAACAGCGTAATCCAAGGCCAGACTGCCCAGATTGGTACTGTCGGATGACAAAATCTGTAAATCCCTGCCAGTTTGATGAAGCAGGACCGTGTTTCGGGATTTATGGGCAAGGATGAGCGCCTCTTTTTGGTACAGTTGGGTCTCGTTCCAGATGTTCCAAGCTTGAAAGGCCATAATTCCACCAAAGAGTACCAAGGCCATTTTCCATTTGGGTTTGGACAAATAGGCGACCAAAGCTATAACGATGAAATAGCCCAGCAACAATTGTACGCCATCGAATGGAATGTCCTTGATGATAAAACCTTCTTGCCGGGCCACCCATCCCACAATGGAATTCATCATCCGGATGGTCCAATTGAACCCATCGACCAAAAAAGCGGGGAGCAGATCGGCCAATGCCAATGCAATGACCAAAACTCCCAGTCCCAATATCGATCCCAAAAAAGGGATGATGAGCAGGTTGGAAACAAAGAAAAGTGCCGGAAACTGGTGAAAATGGAACAAACTGATGGGCAACACCCCCAACTGGGCCGCAACGCTCACCGAAAGTAACTGCCACGTTTTTCGGATGACGATATTTTCCGGAAACCAGAACCGTTGCAGTTTCGGATAGATCCAAACAATGGCGAACACCGCTGCATAGCTCATCTGGAACCCCACTTGGAACAGGAACAATGGTTTCACCAACACTATGGACAGCATGGAAAGCACAATAATGTTGAATGAATTGGTTGGGCGGTTGAGGGACATGGAATAGGCCAAAAAGGAAAACATGGTCACCGCACGCACAATGGAAGGGGACAACCCTGCCACAAAGGCATAGGTCCAGAGCAACAGGACAATCACGGCCAGTTTCAAGGTTTTGCCCTTGGGCAAACGTTCCAATGGGGTCAAAAGAAATTGCAGCAACAGCAGCAAAATGCCCACATGGAGCCCGGAAACCGCCAAGATATGTACCGCGCCCGCATTTTTGTAGTTTTCATAGGTGTTTTCGGAGATGTCGTCCCGTTGGCCCAACAAGAGGGCTTGGATCACTGCGAGCTCATCGTCCCCGAAATTTTCCTTCTTCAATTTTGAAATGATGTGCTCCCTAAACCCTTGGGCCTTGCCCAAAAGCGTCGGGGATGGATTTTTTTCAATGATGATGGATTTATGGTCGGACCTGATCTGATGATAGACCCCTTGTTTTTTCAGATAATCCTTGTAATCGAACTGATGAGGGTTCAAGGGCGGTTGGATGGTTTCTGGTCTTGCCAGTACAAACACTTCATCATCGACCTTGAGTTTGGTCTTTCCTGAATCCGAAGGAAGCACCAAGAGCAGGTTGCCCTGTTTTTCTTCATTTCCCACAGAATTCACTTGGACCATATAGCGCTGGGTATATGGATTGGGTTTGAGCACCTCCCTCACCTTTAGGTGCCAGAGGTTTTCATTGGCCAGATCTTGGCTGGAATAATGGTGTGGCATACCATTCGATGTTGCCATCCCAACAACGAAGATGCCCAGACACAATGAAGTTGCCATGGTCGCCAGCTCAAAGTACGGGAACCCTTCCCTGGGTTGTCTTTTGCCCGTCCAAAAAAGAACGGGCAGCAAGAGGACCAAACAGGTCAAGGGCACGAGCGGTGCGACATCGGCATAAAAACCGACAACAATGCCCAAAATGACCCACAAGGTGAGTTTAATGGACACAAAATTGAATTGCTGCACTATAGGATGCGCATCGCCTTTACAAAAGCGTGGTTCCAGTATCCTTCCCGTAACGAGGATACCAGAACGCCCCTTGAGGTCGTGGCGTGGATGAACTGTATGTCATCGCCGTCCACTTCCACCACTAGGCCCACGTGGTTGATGCGTTTTCCTGTTTTTGAGGTCTGAAAATAGAGCAAATCGCCCTTTTGCACGTCTTCCACCCTTATTTTTTGGCCCTCCAAGGCCATTTGGTGGGAAGCTCGTGGAAAAGAGATGCCGTTTTCCTTTAAGGAAACATAAACCAAACCAGAGCAGTCCATGCCCTTATTGGTGGTGCCCCCATACTTGTACCGGGTTCCTGAAAAAGTCATTGCGGTGGAGATGATGGCTTCGGCCTTTTCATTTTTCCGTTCATCCTTTTTCCGCTCTTCCTTTTTGGGTCTGGGTACGGAGATGGTGTTTTCGGTGGACCCCTCTACCGAAACGGTTCGGGTCTTGCTGTAGGTTCGTTTCTTTTTACCGGGACCACAGGCCGCAACGGTAAAAATCAATAGTAAGATTATGGTTTTTCGTAACATCCAAGAATAGATTTACTTTCTTGGATGATAAAACTACGCATTTTCAACGATTAATCGGGCGGCCAATTGACTGGCCCCTTCTCCACCCAATTTTTCTTGGAGCAATTTATAATCGGACAGGATGCGCTCACGTTCGGGCCCTTCAATGATCTTGGAAAGTTCTTTTTTGAGGTTTTTTGTTGTCAATTCGCTCTGAATCAATTCCTTGACAACTTCCCGATCCATGATGAGGTTGACAAGGGAGATGTAGTCCAAAGTGATGATACGCTTCGCAATCTGGTAGGAGATCCAATTGCCTTTGTAGCAAACGACTTGGGGAATGCCAAAAAGAGCGGTCTCCAAGGTTGCCGTTCCGCTGGTGACCAATGCGGCATGGGAGTGTTTGAGCAAAGTATAGGTCTTGTTGGAAACATAGTTCACGGTGTCCCCTTTCAGAAATGGGGCATAGAAATCGTCCGAAAGGCTCGGTGCCCCAGCAATGACAAATTGATGGTCGGGAAAATCTTTTTTGACCGAAAGCATTACGTCCAACATTTTCTGCACTTCCTGTTTTCTGCTGCCGGGAAGCAGGGCGATAATGGGTTTGTCGGGGTCCAGATTGTTTTCCCTTCTAAAAGTTTCATTTTCCTGAAGCGGAGTGCCCACTATGGCATCGATCAATGGATGGCCCACAAAATGGACGGGATAGTTGTGCTTTTTCCCATAAAAATCTTTTTCAAAGGGAAGGATTACATACATGGCATCGATGTCCCGTTTGATTTTTTTGATTCGGCCTTCCCGTGAGGCCCAGATTTGGGGAGAAATGTAATAGTTGGTCCTGAACCCATTTTCCTTCGCCCATTTGGCTATCCGAAGGTTGAACCCTGAAAAGTCAATGAAAATAACGACATCGGGATGGAACTTCTGGATGTCCTGCTTGCAGTAGGCAATGTTTTTAAAGATGGTGGGTATGTTCTTGATGACCTCCAAAAAACCCATGAAGGCCATGTCCTTGTAGTGCTTGGCCAATTCGCCACCGGCCTTTTGCATCAGATCACCGCCCCAGCAACGGATTTCGGCCGATGGGTCTTCTTTCTTCAAGGCCTTGATGAGGTTGGACCCATGCAGGTCCCCAGATGCTTCGCCGGCTATGATGTAATATTTCATTTGTAAGTGTCAAATTCAACCATCAAGTTCAAGATTAAACCCAAGTAAATCCTATTAACATTGAATTTGTTCTTGTACTTGTTTTAGGCTTTATGTCATTACTTTATATATCAAAATTACCAAAGCCGTAACCAAAGTGGCCAGCATGACCCCTCTTGCCCTAAGGTCCCTTTTGATCCGTAGAAAGCCAAAAAACGCAATCAGGTTCAAGATGGCGCCCAGTGCCAACAAACTGCCAATATGTCCTTGGGCCACGGCCGCATGGAAGGTGTCCACGATGCCTAGGTCCGAAAACATCAGAATATAGAGCAACGTACCAAAGGTATTGGCAATGATGCCCACGATAAAACCGATCAAAATCTCTTTATTTTTGCCCATTTAAATTCCAATTGTTTATTTGCTGTATGGCATGATGTGCCGTTAGGTCAAATTGTGTGGGTACAATCGAAATATACCCTTGGGCCAAGGCCCATTCATCCGTATCCTGTCCCTTGTCCAATAGTTCAAATTCCCCCGTGAGCCAATAATAGTCCTTCCCCGACGGGCTTGTGCGCTTGTCAAACTGCTCTTTCCAATTGCCTCTGGCCTGTCTGCAGATCTTGATGCCCTTGGGCGCCTTTTCACTTTTGGGAATGTTCACATTGAGCACGGTTCCTTTGGGTATCCCGTTGGTCAATGCTTCCGAAACAATTTTTTTGACGGCCCCCAACGAAGGTTCAAAGTTGGCATCCCACGAATAATCACAGAGGGAAAAACCAATGGCGGGAATCCCCTCGATCCCTGCCTCGATGGCAGCACTCATGGTACCCGAGTAGATGACATTTATGGAAGAATTGGCTCCGTGGTTGATGCCGCTTACACAGATGTCCGGCGTTCGGTCCAAAATGACCCGAAGGGCCAGTTTTACACAATCGGCGGGGGTACCGCTGCAACTGTATTCAATGGGCGCGCCTTCCTTCTGGTCCACCACTACTTTCTTTGAAAAAAGGGTACTGTCCACAGAAATGGCGTGTCCCATGCCCGATTGTGGACTGTCCGGGGCCACTACGACCACCTCGCCGATCTCCTTCATGGTGCGTATCAGGGCCCTGAGCCCGGGAGCGGTTATTCCATCATCATTGGTGACCAGTATGAGCGGTTTTTCCATCCTGTATAATTAATGCTGTAAAAATACGTTTTTCAAAAGGATATGAACCCTTGGGCGTTTAACAAAAAATTAAAAGCGGCGTACAGAACTGGCACGGTTTTTTCTGTATCTTAGGGAATTCATACAAGTAGAAACGACGGATGACGCAATGATGATTTGACGGTATGAGGTCAGACAATTTCGCTCCCGAATAAAACCATATCTATGAAAAAGAACTTCATCTTGGCACTTTTGGTGATTCTTGTGGCAGTTGCCTCTTGCAGTTTTACCAATAAGTCTTTTGAAAACGATGACAAGGACAAGTTGCTCCTGGAATTGATTGCCTATGTATTGGAAAGGGGCCACTACGAGCCCAAGGACCTGAACGATGAATTCAGTTCCAATGTATTCGATGATTTCATCGACATCGTGGATCCCACCAAAAGATATTTTCTTGAAAGCGATGTAAGGGAATTTGAAAAGTACAGGTTCATGATCGATGATGAGATCAAGAATACCGACATCACTTTTTTCAACATTGTGTACCAGCGTTTGATGGTACGGATGGAAGAAGCCAAGGAAATCTATAAAGAAGTGCTTTCCGAACCTTTTGATTATACGGTCGATGAGAGCATCAATATCGATTATGCCGAACAGGAGTTCGCCTCCAGCAAAAAGGAACTTAAGGAACGTTGGAGAAAACAGCTCAAATACAACACCCTGACCGTTTTTGAAGACAAGATTGAAAATAGGATTTCCGATGCGGCAGGGGATGCGGATGCAGGAACCGATGCTGCCATAGCCTTCAATGAGATTCCGGGTACTGTGGACAAGGCACTCACTGAAGAAGAGGCAAGGGAGGTTACCCGAAATACCTTGGACGAGTTCTTCGATTTTGTGGATGATTTGGAACGCAAGGATTGGTTTGTGCAATACCTCAATACCATAGTGGAGGAGTTTGACCCCCACACCTTCTATTTTGCACCCGATGAAAAGGAAAAGTTTGATATCGGTATGTCGGGTAAGTTTGAAGGAATCGGGGCAAGATTGCAGAAAAAACCCGAAGGGGCCAAGATTGTGGAGATCATTTCAGGAGGTCCGGTCTGGAGGGACCAGACCCTTGAAGTGGGCGACGAAATATTGAAAGTGGGACAAGAAGGCGAAGAACCCATCAATATTGTGGGAATGCGCCTTGACGATGCCATAAAGTTGATCAAGGGACCAAAGGGTTCCGTGGTGCACCTGACCGTTAGAAAAGTGGATGGGACCATCGAAACCGTCTCCATAACTAGGGACGTTGTGGAGCTTGAGGAGTCTTACGCCAAATCCGCCACCATCGAAAGTGGGGATACGAAATACGGCCTCATCAACCTTCCTAAATTCTATGTGGATTTTGAAGACTATTCCGAGCGCAATGCCGCCACAGATGTGGCCAAAGAGGTGGAACGTCTCAAAGAAGCCGGTGCCGAAGGCATTATCTTGGATTTGAGGGACAATGGAGGTGGCTCCTTGAAGACCGTTGTGGAAATGGCAGGCTTGTTCATCAAGGACGGCCCCATTGTACAGGTACGCTCCTCAGGGCAGCGAAAAGAAATCCATGAGGACAAGGACGAACGCATCCAATGGGACGGCCCGTTGGTCATTTTGGTGAACGAACTGTCCGCATCTGCATCGGAAATTTTGGCTGCTGCCATGCAAGATTACAAAAGAGCGGTGGTTATAGGTAGCAAACAGACCTTTGGCAAGGGAACGGTCCAAAACGTGATTCCATTGGATAACATCGTACGTGGCAATGAACATGGAGACCTTGGAGCCATTAAGTTGACCACCCAAAAATTCTACAGGATCAATGGGGGATCTACCCAATTGGAAGGCGTCAAAAGTGATATTGTGGTTCCGGACAAGTACAGTTATATCGACCTTGGGGAGAGGGACCAACAGAATCCATTGGGTTGGGACAAGATCACACCGGCCGATTACAAGGAATGGGACGGTTATATCGATTTTGAATCTGCCGTGGAGAACAGCAAGAAACGGATGGCCAACAATCCACAGATCAAATTGATCGAGGAAAATGCCAAATGGATCAAGGAGCAACAAGACGAGAACGTCATTCCATTGAGCTATGATGCCTACGTGAGCAAAGCTGAGGAAGCCAAGCGCCAATCTGAAAAGTTCAAGACACTTAGGGACTATGATTCCCAATTATCTTTTGGCTCGCTCAATTATGAAACGGAACTCTTCACCCAAGACTCTGTGCTCAGGGAAAAAAGGGACAGATGGCACAAAGAGTTGGCGAAGGACATCTACGTGGAAGAAGCCGTGAACGTGTTGAAGGACCTTCACTTGAACAACATCAAAAATCAAGAACGAAAACTGGCCAGCGTAAAAGGATGACCAGTTTGTAAAAAATAGAAAGGACCGACCCTAAAGGGTCGGTTTTGTTTTTTCTATAAACCTGACCAAGATTGAGAACCAAGACCCTATACAGCATATTGATCGCTGTCTGCATTATCGGCTTTTGGCTGTTTGAGAATTTTTATACGCCTGACACCTATTCCAACCCGCAGCGTACCGATGCGCCCGCTGTCTATGCGGATTTTTTGCCAAGTTCCACCACAGGTGAAGTCGTCAAACATGAATTCTATACACTTTCCTATAGCGAACCCCACGAACAGGCTGAATGGGTGGCCTATGAGCTCAAAAAGAACCATTTGACCCATGATGACCGGAAACGGCCGTATTTTATTGAAGACCCAAAAGTGTCCAGTAAATCAGCCGATTGGAGGAACTACAGGGGCTCTGGATATGATAGGGGGCACTTATGTCCGGCGGGTGACAGACGGTTTTCGGAACAGGCCTACAACGAGACATTCTATACCAGCAACATCAGTCCGCAGGACAAGGAATTCAATGCTGGGGTGTGGAACCGGTTGGAGCAACAGGTCCGTACTTGGTGCAGAAGATATGGCGATTTGGTAGTCATTACTGGTGGAGTGTTGGAAGAAGGTTTGGAAGAGATTGGGGAAGAGGATGTGGATGTGCCCAGGGCATTTTATAAAATAATCCTTCGGAAAGAAGGGGAGCAAATGAAGGTCTTGGCCTTTTTGATGGACGCAAGGGAAAGTCAAGCCCCGTTGGACACTTTTTTGGTGCCCGTAACCACGTTGGAAGCCCGGACCGGATTGGATTTTTTTCAGAAACAGCCCAAATCTTGGCAGGACAGGCTGGAAAAAACAGTGGATGCTTCCGGCTGGGATTTCTAGATACCGTCCTTTAATCGGTTGGAATCCAGTTTTAGGAAGATGAACAGCAGCATCGAGAAAAAGATGAGCCCCGAGCCTCCATAACTAAAGAAAGGAAGGGGAACACCTATGGTGGGGAGCAACCCGATCACCATTCCGATATTGATGAAGTAGTGGAACACCAAAATGGAGATCACCCCATAACCATACATCCGACTGAAATCACTTTTTTGACGCTCCGCAAGATGGATCAACCTTAAAAAGAATATGGAGAACAGTAAAATAACGGTCACGGTGCCCAAAAAACCCCATTCTTCGCCCACTGAGCTAAAAATGTAATCCGTGTGCTGTTCCGGTACAAAATCGCCCTTGGTTCGGGTGCCTTCCAGAAAACCTTTTCCAATAAAACCACCCGATTCGATGGCCTTTTCAGACTGATAGGTGTTGTACCCGATGGTCTTTCGGATTTCCTCCAATTTTTTTTCATCCTTTTCCAAGCTCAGCCAAAGGGCAAAACGGTCTCTGTGGCGTTGTTCAAACACATGCTCGTACACCAAGTTTACCGATAGGGAGAAGAGAATGGATATGATGATGACCCCCACAACGGGCAGAACCGGAATTTTTACGGAAGCTCTTTTAAAAGTATAGACCAACAACGTCAGAATGACCAGCCCAATGGTGACCCAGACCGTGCCGAACATAAGCGTGGTCGCGAACAGCACGACCGTGACCAATAGAATTCCCAAATAATAGAGCGGAAATCCTTCCCTGAAGAGTACAAAGAACAGTGAAAAATAGATCAGGGCACTTCCAGGATCGGGTTGCGGCAATATGAGGAGTGCGGGCAACAGAATGATGATCAAGGCATACATTTGGTGCTTTCGGGTCCGGATGTCGGTCTGAATATCGCTCAGGAACTTGGCCAAGGCAAGGGACGTTGTCATTTTGGCCAACTCGGAGGGCTGTAGGTTGAAAAAACCAAGATCATACCATGAGGTGGCCCCGGCTATGGTTTTTCCAAAGACGAAAAGCCCCAAGAGCAGTACGATGGAAACCATATAAAAAATGGACGAGAACCGCTCAAAGAAACTGGATTCCACAAAGAGTACTAAAATGATGCCCAACACGGCAATGCCAAAAAAGAACAACTGCTTTCCGTAAAGTGTGGAGAAATCAAAAATGGAACCGTCCGCATCGGTCAGGGAAGTGGAGTAGATGTTGACCCACCCAATAAAGACCAAAAGCAAGTACAAAATAACCGATATCCAGTCAATTCTTCCAAAAGGACCCTTACCACTCACGCTGATTTATTTTGAAAGGTTCCCCACTGTAGGGTTTGGCATATTCATGCTCCAAGGTTTTTTCCAACATCTTTTTTTCCAGATCGGTCCGTGTGATTTCGCCCTTGATGTATTTTTCAATGAGAAGAGAGGCGATGTGCCCTGCATAACGTGCACCAAAATAGCCATTTTCAATATAAACGGCTATGGCAATCTGCGGATTTTCCACAGGCGCAAAGCAAACGAACACCGAGTGGTCCGTGAGCTGCATGCGTTCACCATCTATCCGCACAAAATTTTCCACCGTGCCGGTCTTTCCTGCAATGTCCACTCCGGGAATCTTCAGCCATCTCGCCGTTCCGTATTCATATACATTGGCCATTCCCTCTATGACGGGGTCAAAATGCTTTCTATCTATGGTAGTGTAGTTGGGTTCGGTGTATTTGGGGTCGATGGCTCCCGAACCTCCTATTTTCTTGATGATATGGGGCGTATAAAAATAACCACGGTTCGCAATGGCAGCCGTCATGTTGGCCAACTGCAAAGGGGTCGCAGCAACTTCTCCCTGACCGATGGAATTGGAAATGATGGTGGATGCGGCCCATCTGCCATCACCATACCATTTGTCATAATAACCTTTGTCCGGAATCCTGCCCGGCGCCCCCGTAGGAAGGTCGGTGCCCAAATAACCACCAAGGCCAAAACTCTTCATGTGCTTTTCCCAAGCATCCATCCCCTGATCTGTGGTTGGATATTTGTCATAAATTTTTCGGAACACTCCAGCAAAATAGGCGTTACAGGATTGGTAGATGCCAGAGTTCATGTCCCTTACCCCACCGCCGCAGTGGCAGCCCCTCAAAGTGTTCCCCACATAAAAACCGTGGTAGCACCTAAAGGTGGTTTCCGGAGATACGACCCCTTCTTGTAAGGCAATCAATGCATTGAGCGTCTTGAATGGGGAACCGGGCGAGGGTTGCGCCAAAATGGAACGGTCCCAAGTGGGTTTGGCAATGGAATCGTAATGCAGTTTGCTGTAGTTTTTGGAGCGTTCCCTGCCCACCAGTAGCGCAGGGTCATAGGTGGGGCCTGAAATCATGGCCAGAATCTCGCCTGTCTTGGGTTCTATGGCGACAACGCCACCCCGTTTGCCATGCATCAGCTTCTCGCCATATTCCTGGAGTTCTTTGTCCAAAGTGATCTGTATCTCATTCCCGGGCTTGGGCAAGGTGTCCAATCTACCTTCTTTGTAAGGGCCGATATCACGATTAAATCGGTCTTTTTGGATATGCTTTACACCTTTTCTGCCCCTAAGCTCCTCTTCATATTGTTTTTCAATGCCAGTGTGTCCCTTGAGTTCCCCGGCCACATAGTAGGGGTTATTCTTGAGTTCCCATTCGTTCACCTCGCTGATATAGCCCAGCACATTTGCCGCGCTGTGGGTGTTGTAGTAGCGCAATGATCTTTTTTGGATGTAGAAGCCCGTAAAATGGCGCATTTTTTCTTGCAGCTTCGCATAGTCTTCCTTGGAAAGTTGGGGGACCAATACAGAGGGCAGACGGGGCGAATAGTGCCGCGCAATATCCATCTTGGACACAAAAGTGGCCTTGTCAATGCCCAAAAGTGAACAGAATTCCAACGTGTCCAGAGGTTTTACTTCCCGTGGGATGACCATGACATCATAGGCAGGTTGGTTGCCCACCATGAGTTTGCCATTTCTGTCGTAGATGTATCCGCGTTCCGGATAATCATAGATTTTTTTGATGGCCGGATCATCCAATATCTGATCTGGGGAAAAACGAAAAAGCTGTAAATAGGAGAGCCTTCCTATGAAGGTGAACCCTATGATGACGATAATGGATGACAATAACAGCTTTTTCATAATCAATCGACTGGAGTTGAGCTCCCAGTTCTTTGTATTTCAACGAAGCAACTTCAATTTTATTCGCTTTTGGGACTAAAAAGTGAGCTGAAAAGCGTACAAAGTATTAAAGTTACGATACCTGTGGCAAAAACTTTCTTCAAAGTTAAAAGGAAGTGGGCGATACTTAAAATTTCCAGTGAAAAGAATAGCAAATGGTGAATCAAGATCAGCAAGGCCAGAAAGGTCACCCGCTGGATCTTGGTGGTATTCTTGAAACTGAAATTCTGGAACTCATAGTTCACCCCAAAACAGAACCTCATGATCACGGGCCTTGCATAGGCCACGGTCAAAGAGGCAATGGCATTCAAGGCCAAGGTGTCCGAAAAAATATCGATGATGAACCCCAACAGAAAGGAAACGACCATAAAAAGGGCCCTGTTGCTCTTGAGAGGGTACCAATAAAAGAAAATCACATAGACCATCGGGTTGATGAAGTCCATGAAATTCAAGGTGTTGAAAATCAAGACCTGGGCGAGGACCAATAGCACAAAACGGAATATGTTCAATAAAATGGTGCTATTCATTGGTGGTCTTTGCTTCGAGTTCTTGGATCTCTTTCCGATTTTTGTTCTCGATCAGGTACACATTCTTGATGTTCGCCATATCGTTGAAGAGTTCCACATCAATATTGTAGAAACTCTTGGATTCGTTCAGGTCATACTTTTTGATGGTCCCGATGGGAATGTTCTCGGGAAAGATGCTGGACATTCCCCCGGTCACGATGGTATCGCCCACCACCAAAGGCACCAAACGTGGGATGTCGATCAGTTGGGCCACAGTGTAGTCTTGGCTGGTCCAGATCAGGGACCCAAAATAATTGGTGCCCTTGATCTTCGCGTTGATGTTGGACTTTGAGTTGAGGATGCTCTGCACGGTGGAGAAATTGTTGGAAACATTTTCCACAATGCCCAAGATGCCCTGCGTAGTGATGACACCCATGTCCTGCTTCACGCCTTGATTTCTTCCCTTGTCTATGGTGAGATAATTTCTGGGAGAAACAAAACTGTTCTTGATGAGCTTGGCACTGATCACTTCATAGCTGACCATGGTGGAATCCAATGGCTGAACGCTGTCGTTCTCCAAATTGAAGAGCAATTTCCGCAGGTACTCATTCTCCTCCACCAATCTCCTGTTCTCTTCGCGAAGGCCAAAATAGGACGAAACATCAGCTCCCGAAGCGTAGATGCTTCCCGAAATCCATTTGGAAGAATTGAAAAATCTGGACTGATGGTAGGAGTGTGACCTGACCGTCATCACCAACGAAATGAGCGCAAGAAAGCAGTAGAGAAATGCATTTCTATAGCGTAGGATAAAGTTGATGATGCGTTGCATGCAATCGTATCGTTAAGAAAAATTTTGAACGCCTTCAAGGTAATGGAACCGTCCTGAAGACGGAACTATTTGATCAAAATACTTTTATAGCGTTCCAAGTTTTTAAGGGCAATCCCTGTACCACGTACCACAGCTCTCAAAGGATCTTCCGCTATGTACACGGGAAGGTCGGTCTTTTGTGAAAGCCTTCTGTCCAATCCACGGAGCATTGATCCGCCTCCGGCCAAATAAATGCCCGTGTTATAGATGTCCGCTGCCAGTTCGGGGGGTGTTTGGGAAAGGGTCTCCATTACGGCGTCCTCGACCCGAAGGATACTCTTGTCAAGTGCCTTGGCGATTTCGCGGTAAGAGACTTGGACTTGTTTGGGTTTTCCGGTCAAGAGGTCACGCCCTTGGATGGACTTGTCGTCCGGGGGCGATTTTAAATCTTCCGTTGCGGAACCGATCTCGATTTTTATGGCCTCTGCGGTGCTTTCCCCTACATAGAGGTTGTGCTGGGTTCGCATATAGTAGATGATGTCGTTGGTGAAGACATCTCCTGCAATTTTTACTGATTTGTCACAAACGATGCCTCCAAGCGCGATCACGGCAATTTCGGTGGTTCCCCCACCGATGTCCACGATCATGTTGCCCTTGGGCTGCATAATGTCCAACCCAATACCAATGGCAGCGGCCATGGGTTCATGGATCAGATACACTTCCTTACCGTTCACCCGCTCCGCAGATTCCCGAACGGCCCGCATTTCCACTTCCGTGATGCCGGAGGGGATGCAAATCACCATGCGCAGTGCAGGTGGAAACCATTTTTTCTTCAGTGCCGGGATGTTCTTGATGAACATGTTGATCATCTTTTCCGAAGCATCGAAGTCGGCGATCACACCGTCCTTCAAAGGTCTGATGGTCTTGATGTTTTCATGGGTCTTGCCCTGCATCATACTGGCTTCGCGTCCCACCGCGATGATTTTTCCCGATACACGGTCCCTGGCCACGATGGAGGGACTGTCCACAACCACCTTGTCCAAGTGGATGATCAGGGTGTTTGCGGTACCAAGGTCAATGGCAATCTCCTCGGTCATGAAATCAAAAAATCCCATAAAAAAGCGTCTATTTCGGATTAACGGTAAAAATTAACGGCTAATGTACTAAAATTAATGTTTAAAATGCCGTGTCCCGGTCATGACCATGGCCATTCCATTTTCATTGCAATAATCGATGCTCAACTGGTCCTTGATAGAACCTCCGGGCTGAATCACGCTTTTGATGCCTGCCTTGTCCGCAATTTCCACACAATCGGGGAACGGGAAAAAGGCATCACTGGCCATAACGGCACCGTTCAAATCAAAATTGAAGGATTGGGCCTTGTGAATGGCTTGGTTCAGTGCGTCCACACGTGAGGTCTGCCCAGTACCACTCGCACACAACTGTTTGTTTTTGGCCAATACGATGGTGTTGCTCTTGGTGTGTTTGCACAGTTTGGAAGCGAAAATCAAATCCTCAATCTCTTCTGGAGTCGGCTGTTTTTCGGTAACCGGGGTCAAGTCTTCCTTGGCATCGGTCTTGGAATCCTTGTCCTGCACCAATACCCCGTTCAAACACGTGCGGACCAAGGTTTCAGGGAGTTCTATTTCGTTTTGGACCAAGATGATCCTGTTCTTTTTGCCTTGTAAGATTTCCAACGCTTCATCGGAATAACTCGGAGCGATGACCACCTCACAGAAAAGATCGTGGATTTCTTCGGCAGTAGGTTTGTCAATTTCAACATTGGAGATCAAAATGCCGCCAAATGCGGAAACCGGGTCTCCTGCCAACGCATCCACATACGCCTGTTTGATGGTGCTTCGTGTAGCCAAACCGCAGGCATTGTTATGTTTAAGGATGGCAAAAGTAGGGTCGTCATTTTTGAATTCGCCGATGAGGTTAACGGCAGCGTCCACATCCAAAAGGTTGTTGTAGGACAGCTCCTTTCCGTGCAATTTGGTGAACATGGCCTCAAAATCGCCAAAGAAATACCCTTCTTGGTGTGGGTTTTCCCCGTAGCGCAACACTTGACCTTTGGTCTCGCTGATTTTCAGCACCGGTGCTGACTGGTCTTTGTTGAAATAGTTGAAGATGGCCGTGTCATAATGCGAGGAAACATTGAAGGCCTTTGCCGCAAAACGTTTGCGGTCTTCCAAAGTGGTGGTTCCGTTTCCTTCGGAGATCACGTTCAAAAAGTCAGCGTAGTCTTCCATGGAGGAAACGCAAAGTACATCCTTGAAGTTTTTGGCAGCCGCCCTGATCAGGGAGATTCCGCCGATGTCAATTTTCTCGATGATATCTTGTTCCGAAGCGCCACTGGCCACGGTTTTTTCAAAGGGATACAGGTCCACGATGACAATATCCAATTGGGGAATGTCAAATTCCTTCATTTGGGCCACATCGCTCTCATTGTCCTGTCTGTTCAAGATCCCACCAAAAACTTTCGGGTGCAACGTCTTCACGCGGCCACCCAAAATGGAAGGGTAACTGGTCACATCCTCAACGGGCACCACATCAATGCCGAGGTCACGGATAAATGTTTCGGTTCCCCCTGTGGAATAAAGGGTTACGCCCAAGTCGTTCAGTTTTTTTACGATGGGTTCCAGACCATCTTTGTGGAATACGGAAATCAGTGCAGCGGAGGCTTTTTTGGCAGTCATCTTCTGTGTCTTACAATCAATTTATTAAGCGCACAAAATTACCCCTTTTGTCACAAAAAGAAGAGTGGGTTATCAACAAAATAGCGGAAGTTTTACAGAATTTTGGCCACTTCTTGGTTGATGAATTCCAAAAAACGCTCATCGGCTGCTGTAAATGGGTCCGGGGTATTGGAATCGATGTCGATTTGCCCCACATTTTCACCGTTCACAAACAATGGAACCACAATCTCGGCCTTCACGGTGATGCTACAGGTGATATAATTGTCCTGGGCAGTCACATCGGGCACCACAAAGTTTTGGTTGCTCACCGCTACCTGTCCGCAAATGCCTTTCCCAAAGGGAATAATGGTGTGGTCGGTGGGCGCACCGGCGTAGGGCCCCAATTTCAGTTCCTGTTTGTTCCCATTTTTGAAATAGAACCCCACCCAATCGTAATAGGGAACATTGTTTTTCAAAAGTTCACAGATCTCACCCAAACGGGCATCCACTGATTTGTCTTTATCTTTTACGATTTCAAGGATTTTGGGCTCCAACGATTTTAGCATGAGGAATTTTTTTGCAAAGGTATTGAATAGGGGTTTTGTACGACAAAAAAGACGGAACTTACATCTTGAAAAGAGATAAAGTTCTGTTAAGCAAAACAATAAATGTTAATATTTTGTAGTTTTGTCGATAATGAAGCAGATTCTACATCAGTTCATATCATCCCTAATGGCCCTTTTGGTCTTGGTTTCCACGGTTTCATGGACGGTGGACAAGCACCTTTGTATGGGTCGGGTCATGGACATTTCTTTTTTTGCCCATGCTGATGATTGCGGTATGGACATGGATATGGAGTCTTCCTGTTGTGATGATGAATCGTTTACCGTCCAGGGACAGGACGATCTTAAAATGTCCTTTGACAATTTCAGTCTTGACCAGCAGCTTTTCTTGGTAAGCTTTGTCCATTCCTATTTTTACCTTTTTGAAGCGGAAGCGGAAGAGAACAATGCCTTTGTTGACTATTCCCCACCGCCACTGATACGGGACGTTCAGGTACTGCATCAGACTTTTCTTATTTGATCTATCATTGGTTTTTTCAACCCGATCCAACTTGGTCGGGCTGGCTCGTTTGTACAAGTTTTTGCCTTGGACTAATGCTTAAATCAAATCGCTATGCTGAACAAAAGCATCAAATTTTTAATAGAAAACAAATTAGTGGCCATTTTGCTGCTGGTCCTTTTTATGGGTTGGGGCATTGTGAATGCGCCCTTTGGCTGGGACACGGGGTTCTTGCCCAAGGACCCGGTTGCCGTGGATGCCATTCCTGATATTGGGGAGAACCAACAGATTGTATTCACCAAGTGGCCCGGCAGGTCACCACAGGACATCGAGGACCAGATTACCTATCCTTTGACTTCTTCCATATTGGGGATTCCAGGAGTAAAGACAATAAGGAGTTCCTCCATGTTCGGGATTTCCAGCATCTATATCATTTTTGAGGAAGAAGTGGAATTCTATTGGAGTAGGAGCCGTATCCTGGAAAAACTGAACTCCTTGCCGGACAACCTTCTTCCCGAAGGAGTAAGCCCAGCACTGGGACCGGATGCCACGGCATTGGGGCAGATCTATTGGTACACACTGGAAGGAAGGGACAAAGAGGGCAACGTGACCGGGGGATGGGACCTGCAAGAACTGCGAAGTGTCCAGGATTACTATGTAAAATATGCGTTGTCTTCGGCCAGCGGGGTATCTGAAGTGGCTTCAATTGGTGGATTTGTGCAGGAATACCAAGTGGATGTGGACCCCGAGCTGTTGAAGCAATACAATATTGGTCTTGATCAAGTTGTAAAAGCCGTAAAGCAGAGCAATCGTGACATTGGGGCGCAAACTTTGGAGATCAACAAAGCGGAATACCTTGTCCGTGGACTAGGTTACATTAAATCCTTGGAAGACCTAAAAAACGCAGCGGTCGCATCCACAGATTATACCGCCATTCGTCTAAAGGATGTTGCCCATATATCCTTGGGTCCAGCAGAACGAAGAGGCCTATTGGACAAGGAAGGGGCCGAAGTGGTCGGAGGGGTCGTTGTGGCCCGTTACGGGGCCAACCCATTGGAGGTCATCAACAATGTGAAGGAAAAGATCCAGGAACTCAGTGCCGGACTTCCTTCAAAAGAATTGAAGGATGGCACCACCTCCCAATTGACCATTGTTCCCTTCTACGACCGCACCGAACTGATACAGGAAACGCTGGGTACCTTGAACGAGGCATTGACGTTGGAAATATGGATCACCATTTTGGTCATTGTGGTCATGGTGTTCAATTTGAGGGCCTCCATTTTGATATCAGGGCTGCTCCCGATCGCCGTGCTCATGGTGTTCGTTTCCATGAAACTGTTCGGTGTGGATGCCAATATTGTGGCCCTTTCCGGTATTGCCATTGCCATTGGTACCATGGTGGACGTAGGGGTGATCCTCTCGGAGAACATCATTCGGCATATGGACGAGAACAGTGAGGGGCACTCCATAGACACAGTGGTCTATAATGCGACCTCGGAAGTCTCGGGAGCCATTCTAACGGCCGTTTTGACCACCATCATCAGTTTTATTCCCGTCTTCACCATGGTAGGGGCCGAAGGAAAACTTTTCACCCCATTGGCATTTACCAAGACCATGGCATTGACGGCTTCCATTATTGTGGCCCTGTTCCTGATTCCGCCCTTTGCGGCCATCATCTTCAAAAAGAAAAGCCAAAGCCCATTGCTGAAATATATAGGGAACGGAACCTTGATCGTGCTGGGCTTGGTGGCCATAGTGTTTGGACAATGGTTGGGATTGGTCTTGATGGCTTTTGGGATTTCTGGTATTTTGAAACTAAGAGAGGTCATTGATGGTAAACAGGTCAGTTTGGTCAATGTGATCCTTTGTGTCATTGCCATTATGTTCCTATTGGCAGCCTATTGGAGACCATTGGGGTTTGACCGAAGCATTGCGATCAACCTCATCTTTGTTGGGGTCATTTGTGGGATTTTGTTGGGAGGTTTTTATCTCTTCAGGAAATATTATAGCAGAATCCTGACTTGGGCTTTGGATAACAAGTTGATTTTCCTTTCCATTCCTATTGTGATCGTGGTATTTGGATTTTTGATCATGCGCAATACGGGTAAGGAGTTCATGCCTTCTTTAAATGAAGGATCGTTCCTTTTGATGCCCACCTCGTTGCCACATGCAGGCGTGGAAGAAAACAAACGCGTTTTGCAACAATTGGACATGGCCGTTGCCACTATTCCTGAAATTCAAACTGTAGTGGGAAAAGCGGGAAGGACCGAGTCTGCCTTGGACCCTGCACCCCTTTCCATGTACGAGAACATTATCCAATACCGTTCGGAGTATGAAAAAAATGCATCCGGAAGTCCACAACGATACAAGGTGAATCAAGACGGTTACTTTGTCTTGAAAAATGAAAAAGTGGCCTTTAATCCGAACAATCCCGTACAGAATGAACAGGACTACGCTGAAAGTCATGTGAGCGACCCCTTGCGTATTGACCGAGCACTTTTAGTGCCTGACAAGGATGGCGAATATTTCAGGAACTGGCGCCCAGAGATACAAAGCCCCGATGATATTTGGAACGAGATCGTACGGGTAACCCAAATACCTGGTGTCACATCGGCACCCAAATTGCAGCCCATCGAGACCCGCTTGGTGATGCTGCAGACAGGAATGAGGGCGCCCATGGGCATCAAGGTGAAAGGCCAGGATCTGAAGGAAATCGAAAAGTTCGGACTGCAACTGGAAAACATCATCAAAGAAGCGGACGGTGTGAAGGATCAAGCTGTTTTTGCCGACCGTATTGTGGGGAAACCTTATTTGTTGATCGATATTGATCGAGAAAAATTGGTCCGCTATGGCATTGTCATCGAAGATGTGCAACAGGTGTTGGAAGTGGCCATAGGGGGCATGGCCCTGACCCAGACCGTGGAAGGTCGTGAGCGCTATGCCGTTCGGGTACGATATCCGAGGGAACTTAGGGCCAACCCGACCGAATTGGGCAATATTTACGTTCCTGTGGAAAAAGGAAACCCTGTCCCCTTGAACGAATTGGCCACCATCCGATACGAACAGGGGCCGCAGATGATAAAGAGCGAGGACACCTTTTTGGTGGGCTATGTGCTGTTCGATAAATTGGACGGCTTTGCCGAAGTGGACGTAGTGGAAAATGCCCAGGACAAGATTTTGGAAAAAATCGAGAATGGGGAACTTGTGGTCCCAAAGGGAATCAGCTATCAGTTCACGGGTACCTACGAGAACCAACTCAGGGCAGAAAAAACACTCTCCGTAGTGGTGCCCTTGGCCTTGTTGATCATCTTTCTGATCCTCTACTTTCAATTTAGATCTGTAGCCACCTCGCTCATGGTGTTTTCGGGAATTGCCGTCGCCTTTGCGGGAGGTTTTCTCATGATCTGGCTCTATGGACAGGATTGGTTCCTGAACTTCAATTTTTTCGGGGAAAACCTAAGGGACCTTTTTCAAATGCACACCATTAACCTGAGTGTGGCGGTGTGGGTCGGATTCATAGCCCTTTTCGGTATCGCTACGGATGATGGGGTGGTCATGGCCACCTATCTTACCCAGACCTTCGACAGGAATGCCCCTAGTACATTGGAAGACATCAGGAGTTCGGTGTTGGAAGCAGGTGAAAAGCGTATCAGACCCTGCTTGATGACCACAGCTACCACCATTTTGGCCCTGCTTCCCGTACTCACCAGCACGGGAAGGGGGAGTGACATCATGATCCCCATGGCCATACCCAGTTTTGGGGGTATGTTGATCGCCCTGATCACCCTGTTCGTGGTCCCTGTACTCTACAGCTGGAAAAGCGAATTGCAACTTAAACTGCAGAACCGATGAAAAAGAAATTTATTTATATAGTCTTTGCACTTACTGCTTTTGGGGCAAATGCACAATCGTTGGAGTTCTATCTTCAAGAAGCTGAGCAGAACAGCCCCATGATCCAGGCTTTGGAGCTACGCTATAACATCGCAAAGGAAAAGGTGAGTGAAATGAACACTTTGCCCAATACCACCATTGCGGCAGGATATTTTGTAAGCGAACCAGAGACCAGAACAGGGGCGCAGCGGGCCAGATTTTCTGTATCGCAGATGTTGCCGTGGTTCGGAACGATTACCGCGCGGGAAAATTATGCAAGTTCCATGGCAGAAACGGAGTATGCTGAAATTGTGATTGCCAAACGAAAACTGGCCTTGTCATTGGCACAATCTTATTATAATTTATATGGGATTCAGGCCAAGCAAAAGGTGCTTCAGGAAAACATTGATTTGCTGGAAACATACGAAACCTTGGCCTTGACCTCGGTTGAGGTTGGAAAAGCTTCGGCGGTGGATGTGTTGAAACTTCAAATTCGCCAAAACGAACTGCAGCAGCAGAAAGAAGTGTGGGAGCAATCCTATTTGGCGGAGCAGGCCGTTTTCAATAATCTGTTGAATCGTGATGAAAGTATTGCGGTTGAAGTGGTGGATGAAATGGACATTCCCTTGGATGACCCTATGCTCAACAAGGATGATCTGAGCCTGAATCCAGAACTCCTCAAATACGATCAATTGTACGAGTCGGTCACACAATCTGAACTGCTCAACCAAAAGGAAAATGCCCCAAGTTTTGGGATAGGGCTCGATTACATCCCTGTTTCGGAACGGACTGATATGGCAATGAGCGATAATGGAAAAGATATTGTAATGCCGATGGTGACTTTTTCCATTCCCATTTTCAACAACAAATTCAAATCTGTTACCAAGCAGAACGAGCTTCGTCAAAAAGAGATCGAACTTCAAAAAACGGAACGGTTGAATGTATTGGAGAATGCCTTTGCCAAAGCGGTCGCGCAACGGAACGAAGCGCGTATTGCCCATGCCACACAAACCAAGAACCTACAACAGGCCAAGGACGCCGAAGAGATCCTGATCAAGAGTTATGAAACGGGCACCATTGATTTCAATGATGTACTGGACATTCAGGAACTGCAATTGAAATTTCAGACGAACCAAATACAATCCATACAGTTGTACTATGTACAATCTGCCATTATCAATTATTTAATTAACAAGTAAATATAAAAACCATGAGAACAAACATCAGAACAATTATCGGAATCACACTCGTATCGGCTTTGGTGCTGACTGCATCCTGCAAAGGAAAAACAGAGGAAAGCAAGGAAACCCCTACCGAGGCAACTATGGAGCACGAAGGCCATGATATGGGAGAAGAAGGGCACGACATGGACCACAAGGACATGGACGCCAAGCAAGGGAAAGAGTACACTTCTACGTATGTCTGCCCCATGCACTGTGAAGGAAGCGGCAGCGAAACAGAAGGGAAATGCCCGGTATGTGGCATGACCTATGTGCTGAACGAGGACAAGCCTGAAGGCGAGCAATCCCATAATTAGAAAAACCCTTTAATCCCAAGAGCAACCAAAATGCACATCAAGGTCAAAAATATGGTATGCGATAGATGCAAGAGCGTCCTGAAAAATGAATTTCAGAAGGCAGGCATTGATGTGGTACGGATTGAATTGGGGGAAGTGGAGTTAAAGGAAGGCGCCATGGCCCAAATGGAGCATATCCGGGAGATTTTGATACGGAACGGGTTTGAATTGATCGAAGATCAAGAAGACTCCTTCATCGCGGAGATCAAGAACCACTTGATCATTGCCTTGGAAAACAGGATACATCAAAATCTCTCGGATCATCTGTCCAGAAGCATGAAAAAGGAATACTCGGTGCTCAGCAAAATGTTCAGTGCCAAGGAAGGCGTGACTATAGAAAAGTATTTCATCCTCCTAAAAATCGAAAAGGTGAAGGAGCAGATCCAGATGGGCAGCAAGACCTTTTCCGAGATTGCGTACGATCTGGACTATGCCAGCAGCAGCCATTTGGCCAAGCAGTTCAAATCGGTGACGGGGATGTCCATGACGGATTATAGGAAAGTACAGCAATGGGACCGTAAATCCCTGGACCAAATTGTATAAAAGAAAACCAGAATTGTGAAAAGCTTTGGGCTGGGAATCAGGTAGTTTTGTAAGATAAAAACAAATAAGATGAAGCACACCTATCACATACACGGAATGAGTTGCAACGGTTGTAGGAGCCACGTGGAAGGGACCCTTTCCAAAGTAGAAGGGGTCACTGGGGTAGAGGTGAACCTGGAAAAGGCAGAGGCCGTGATCGAGATGGAGGCCCATATTCCCTTGGAGACATTCCAAAAAACCCTAAAAAATGACGGTGGACGGTACAGCATACACATGCCGGGGCACCATCATCAACCTAAGGAGGAGAAAAAACAACCTGTCAAAAACGGAACGGGCACCTTTTATTGCCCCATGCATTGCGAAGGGGATAAAACCTACGACAAGCCCGGGGACTGTCCGGTGTGCGGAATGGACCTCGTGGAAGAGCAGAACATGTCATCGGCATCCAAGGAAAAATGGACCTGCCCCATGCACCCGGAAGTGGTGGAGGACGGACCCGGTTCGTGTCCAAAATGTGGAATGGACCTGGTGCCCATGGCCCCTGAGACCAGTGCCGAGGAAAAGACATACAAGCGATTGCTCAAAAAGTTTTGGGTGGCCTTGGCCTTTACCATGCCCATCTTTCTGATTGCCATGAGCGAAATGCTGTCCAATAATCCGTTGTACCAGCTCATGGAACCAAAATACTGGAACTGGGTGCAATTTGCCTTGTCACTTCCCGTGGTTTTTTATGCCACATGGATGTTTTTTGAAAGGGCCTATCGAAGTATCAAGACCTGGAACCTGAACATGTTCACCCTTATTGGCATTGGTGCCGGGGTGGCCTTTGTCTTAAGTACGGTCGCATTGCTCTTCCCTGGTTTTTTTCCAGATCAGTTCAAAAGCGGGTCGGGCACTGTCCATGTATATTTTGAAGCGGCCACCGTGATACTCACTTTGGTGCTGTTGGGACAATTGCTGGAAGCCAAAGCACACAGCAAGACCAACAATGCGGTGAAGGAATTGCTCAAACTTTCCCCCAACAAGGCCCTAAAAGTGGTGGATGGAGAGGAAGTGGAAGTAGGGATAGATACCATTGAGATCGGGGATATCCTACGTGTAAAGCCAGGAGATAAGATACCCGTGGATGGCACCATCACAGAGGGGGAAACCTCGGTGGACGAATCCATGATCACGGGGGAGCCCATTCCCGTGGAAAAACAAGTGGACGACAAGGTCAGCAGTGGTACCATCAACGGGAACCAATCCTTTTTGATGAAAGCTGAAAAAGTGGGGAGCGACACGCTTCTGTCGCAGATCATCCACATGGTCAACGATGCGAGTCGAAGCCGGGCACCCATTCAGAATTTGGCCGACAAGGTTTCGGCCTATTTTGTGCCGACGGTGGTGATCATTTCCATACTCACCTTTGGTGCCTGGGCCATTTGGGGTCCACAACCGGCCTATGTCTATGCGTTGATCAATGCCATCGCAGTCCTGATCATTGCCTGTCCCTGTGCGTTGGGCTTGGCGACCCCCATGTCTGTTATGGTCGGGGTGGGAAAAGGCGCCCAGAACGGGGTGCTCATCAAAAATGCCGAAGCTTTGGAGAAAATGGCAAAAGTGGATACCCTTATCATTGACAAAACCGGGACCATCACTGAAGGTAAGCCCACTTTCGACCATATTGGCATTTTTGGTACAACGTATTCCAAAGAAGAGCTATTGCAATTTGTCATCTCGTTGAATGCCAATAGCGAGCATCCGTTGGCGCAGGCCACTGTAAAATATGGAAAGGAAAATGGCATAGCCGTGTCGAAGACCAAAGATTTCAATGCCGTGACAGGAATGGGTGTCGAAGGAAAAGTCAAGGAAACGGAACTGCACTTGGGCAATCTCAAAATGATGGAAAGAGCCAGGGCCGAAGTTTCCGATGATATGAAAGCCAAGGTAAAGAAATCCCAAGAAGAAGGAAAAACAATATCCTATCTGGCAGTGGATGGGGTGTGCGAAGGATACATTGCCATTGGTGATAAGATCAAGGAGACCAGTGCGGCCGCCATCAGGGCCATTCAGAAAAAAGGTGTGGCCGTGATCATGCTCACCGGGGACAATGCCAACACGGCCAAAGCGGTTGCCAGTGAATTGAACTTGGACGATTTCAAGGCGGAAACCTTGCCCGAGGATAAAATGAAGGAAGTGGAGCGCTTGCAAGGCGAAGGAAAAGTGGTGGCCATGGCAGGGGACGGCATCAACGATGCGCCTGCATTGGCCAAAAGCGATTTGGGCATTGCCATGGGCACCGGGACCGATGTGGCCATAGAGAGCGCCATGATCACCTTGGTAAAAGGGGACCTGCACGGTATCGTAAAGGCAAGGAACCTGAGCGAGGCCGTGATGAAGAACATCAAACAGAACCTGTTTTTTGCCTTGATCTACAACACCATCGGGGTTCCAGTGGCGGCAGGGGTGCTCTATCCGTTTTTCGGGATTTTGCTTTCCCCTATGATTGCGGCCCTCGCCATGAGCTTTAGCTCCGTATCGGTGATTGCCAATGCACTTAGACTTCGAACTAAATCAATCGACTAAAACTAAAATGGTAAAACGAAAAACAGCGGTTAAGATTAGAAAGGTCCACCGATATTTGGGGTTGTTTTTGGGTATCCAATTCATCATGTGGACGGCCAGTGGCCTCTACTTCAGTTGGACCGACATTGATGAAATACATGGGGACCATTTCAGGAATATGGATTATAAACCTATAGCCTTTGATGGTCTCATCGGACTTTCGCAAATCAATGTGCCCGCTAAAATAAGTTCCTTGAGCCTAAAGGAAATTGCGGGAAAACCCTATTATTGGATCAATGACCAATATTTGGTGGATGCCAAAAGTGGTAGCCTTAAAAAAGGGATTTCCGAACAAGAAGCCCTGGCCGTTGCAGAGCGGCAAATGTCACCGGATCTAAAGGTCAAAAGAGTGGAGGTCATCGATGAAACCGATAAGCATCATGAGTATCGGGAAAAAAAGTTACCTGCCTTTGTGATTTCCTATGATTCTTCAGAAGACATTAAGGCCTATGTGTCGGTGGAGGATGGTTCTTTTCAAACGGTGCGACACCGGAATTGGCGTTGGTTCGATTTTCTTTGGATGACCCACACCATGGATTATGAAAGCAGGGATGATTTTAATACCACCTTGCTTCGTGCCTTTTCCCTGTTGGGGTTGATAACCGTATTGAGCGGGTTCCTGCTATGGTTTATCAGCTCGCCCACAATTCGAAAACTAAAAAAGGGAAACAATAAACACTAAAATTTTAAAACCATGGAAAAATCAAAACATTCAAACAAGGGAAATTACAAAACCTTTTTTAGTATGCTGGCCTGCTCTTTCGTGGCAATGTACATCACAATGTATCTCAATACCTATGAATTCGACCACGTCTGGTTCAGTTTGACGCGATTCTATATGGTCTGTTTGGGAATAGCTGCAATGGCGGTCATAATGTGGTTCTTTATGCGCAAAATGTATACCGACAAGAAAATGAACATGGCCATATTGTTAGGTAGTTTGGTCTTGTTTCTTGGCTCCCTATTTCTTGTACGCGACCAAAAATCCACGGTAGGCGATGTGCTATGGATGAAGGCGATGATACCGCACCATTCCATTGCCATCCTGACCAGTGAACGTGCAGACATCAAAGACCCAGAGGTAAAGAAACTGACAGAGGAGATCATTGAGACCCAGCGTAGGGAAATTGCTGAAATGGAAAAAATGATCGAACGATTACAGAACGAAAAAAAATAGTGTGATGAAAAAGGAAAATATCATTTACATCGGAATTGCTGTAGCCATCGGATTGTTAATAGGGTACGTTATATTTGGGGGAAATTCCGAAACCACCATCGCGGATGATCATGACCATGATGCCGAAATGGCCTCGGAACAAATGTGGACTTGTTCCATGCACCCACAGATCATGCAGCCCGAACCTGGGGATTGCCCTATTTGTGGAATGGACTTGATCCCGGCCCATTCCTCTGGGGAAGGATTGGCCCAGGCACAGATTCGGATGACGCCGAACGCCATGGCCCTTGCAGGTGTGGAAACCATCACGGTAGGGATGGGCAGTTCGGACAACGGGGGACGTGCAAGACTTTCGGGCAAAGTGGCCGTCAACCAAGAATCCGATGCCGTGCAATCTGCCTATTTTGATGGAAGGATAGAAAAACTGAATGTCAATTTTGAGGGTGAGGAAGTCAAAAGAGGACAACTTTTGGCCACCATATACGCCCCCGAACTGGTTTCTGCCCAGCAAGAATTGATCACGGCCGCCAGTTTGAAATCGAGTCAGCCCGCATTGTACGCTGCGGTGCGCAACAAGTTGAAAATTTGGAAGTTATCGGATACCCAGATAGACCAAATCGAAAAGTCTGGACAGGTACGCCAAAACTTCCCAGTCTACGCCAACGTTTCTGGAGTGGTGTCCGGGATTTTGGTAGAGGAGGGAGACTACATCAAAACAGGCTCACCTTTGGTGAGGGTGGCCAACCTGAACACCGTATGGGCCATTTTTGATGCCTATGAAAACCAATTGGCCCTATTTAAAAAAGGTCAGACTTTAAAGGTCCATACCAAAGCCTACCCCAATGAATCCTTTGAGGCCAAAATATCCTTTGTGGATCCCATATTGAACAACAATAGCAGAACCTTGGAGGTCCGTGCCTCATTGGATAACCGAAAGGGGCTTTTGAAACCAGGGATGTTCGTCACAGGAGAAATCGAATTGTCGGGCAATGCAAATACTGAGACATTACAGATTCCCGAAAGTGCCGTACTCTGGACAGGGAAACGTTCTGTGGTCTATGTGAAACCCCATCCGGATGAAGCTGTTTTTGAAATGAGGGAAGTGCAGTTGGGCAATTTGGTGAACGGAAACTATGTGGTCGATTCAGGATTGCAGAGCGGAGAGGAAATTGTGGCGAAGGGAACTTTTACCGTGGATGCCGCTGCCCAGTTGCAAGGAAAAAAATCCATGATGAACCCAAGTGGTGGTGTATCCATGACAGGACATGAAGGCCATGGACAGATGAACATGGACATGGATTTTTCATCTGTAGTGAAAACTGATTTTAAAGGAATTTTGGAATATTACCTCAAATTGAAAGATGCCTTGGTGTCATCCCATCAGGAAAAAGCACAGCAGTTTGCAAAAAAGGGTGCCGAGGAGTCGGAAAAAGTGGCAGGAATGCAAATGGGCCCAAATGAAAAAACCTATTTTTCAAAATTGACGAACCAATTTTTGGCCCTATCCAAAGAAAGTTCCCTTGCTGGACAACGGGAAAAGTTTGTCCTTCTTTCCGAACAGATGATTGAAATCGGGAACCAAATGCAAGGCGTGGGGCAAACCATCTATGTACAAAAATGTCCGATGGCCAATAAAAATGAAGGGGCGAACTGGTTGAGTCTGGAGAAGGAAATCCGCAATCCGTACTACGGGGAAGCTATGCTCACTTGCGGGAGTATTGTACACGTTATCAATTAAAAAGAACCCCAAGATATTTTAGTTAATTTTTAGCCAATAAAAATCTTCGGATTTAAAACTGATATACATTTACTCTAGTTTTTTAATTTATTGACTTATGAAAAACGCAAAGTCAACTGGAAAGTCATCTCCTGCAAAAGCTGCTGCAAAGCCTGCTGCAAAGAAGACTACCCAAGCTACTGGTAAGAAGAAGTAACTTGGTATTTTTGGTTCCAAGCGAACCATTTACTGGATACAAAAAAAGAAACGCCCTGATGAAAATCAGGGCGTCCTATTTTTATAGGGTTTGGAATCTTACATCATTCCTGGCATTCCGCCGCCCATTGGAGGTCCAGCGGGTGAATCCTCTTTAATGTCAGTCAATGCACATTCTGTGGTCAAGATCATTCCTGCAACAGAAGCGGCATTTTCCAAAGCGATACGGGTCACTTTCTTAGGGTCGATGATCCCTGCTTGTAGCATGTCCACATACTTGTCGGATTTGGCATCGTAACCAAAATCTTTCTTGCCTTCAAGTACTTTGGCGATCACTACGGAACCTTCGCCACCGGCATTTTCAACGATGGTACGCAAAGGCGCCTCAATGGCCTTGGCAACGATCTGTACACCTGTGGTCTCGTCCAAAGAATCGGTGGCCAATTTTTCAAGCACTTTTTTGGCCCTTACCAAAGCAACGCCACCACCGGCCACGATACCTTCTTCCACAGCGGCACGCGTAGCGTGAAGGGCATCATCTACACGGTCTTTTTTCTCTTTCATTTCCACTTCGGAAGCGGCACCTACATAAAGAACGGCTACACCACCGGCCAATTTGGCCAAACGCTCTTGCAATTTTTCCTTGTCATAATCGGAAGTGGTGGTCTCGATCTGGGCCTTGATCTGGTTTACCCTGGCCTTGATCTCGGAAGCCTTTCCGTTTCCGTTCACGATGGTCGTATTGTCCTTGTCGATGGTCACGGTCTCGGCAGTACCCAACATATCCAAAGAGGCATTTTCCAAAGAGAACCCTCTTTCCTCAGAGATCACGGTACCTCCGGTCAAGATGGCGATGTCTTCCAACATCGCTTTTCTTCTGTCCCCAAAACCTGGTGCTTTTACAGCGGCAATTTTCAGCCCACCACGCAATTTGTTCACGACCAAAGTGGCCAAGGCTTGTCCTTCAACATCTTCGGCAATGATCAAAAGGGGTCTTCCAGATTGGGCCACTGGCTCAAGGATGGGAAGGATTTCCTGTAGGTTGGAGATTTTCTTGTCGAAAAGGAGGATATAAGGATTGTCCAGGTCGGCAATCATCTTATCGGTGTTGGTCACGAAGTAGGGCGAAAGGTATCCGCGGTCAAACTGCATTCCTTCCACTACGTCTACATAGGTATCGGTACCTTTTGCTTCTTCCACGGTGATCACACCTTCTTTTCCAACTTTGGCAAATGCGGTGGCGATAAGGTCACCGATTGCTTCATCGTTGTTTGCGGAGATAGAGGCCACTTGCTTGATCTTGTCAGAATCGTTGCCCACTTTTTTGGCCTGCTTTTCCAAATCGGCCACCAAGGTCTCAACAGCTTTGTCGATTCCTCGTTTCAGGTCCATAGGGTTTGCACCAGCGGCAACGTTCTTAAGTCCTTCTTTCACGATGGCCTGTGCCAATACGGTAGCGGTCGTGGTACCGTCACCGGCTTGATCATTAGTCTTGGAAGCTACTTCCTTCACCATTTGGGCACCCATGTCCTCTAGCGGATCTTCCAGTTCAATTTCTTTCGCCACGGATACACCATCCTTGGTCACTTGGGGTGCGCCGAAGGATTTGCTGATGATCACGTTTCTTCCCTTGGGTCCCAAGGTTACCTTAACGGCCTCGGCCAATTTGTCAACACCGCGTTTCAGGCCGTCGCGTGCGTCAATATCGAATTTAATGTCTTTTGCCATTTTACTATTTTTTTGTTTGAAAATTTAGATGCCCCAAACCTAATTTCTGTATTCCAGATAGGTCAAGGGAGTCACAGTTTCTATTGTTTTGGAAAATTCAATTATATGATTGCCAAAATATCACTCTCGCGCATCATCAAATAATCGGTACCGTCCAGTTTGAGCTCGGTACCGGCATATTTTCCATAGAGAACGGTATCGCCCACTTTTACGGTTACTTTTTCATCCTTTGTGCCAGGTCCAACCGCCACAACGTTTCCTTTTTGGGGTTTTTCCTTTGCGTTGTCAGGGATGATGATACCGGAAGCAGTCTTGGTCTCGGCCTGTAGAGGCTCAATCAATACCCTGTCTGCCAATGGTTTGATGTTTACTTTAGCCATATTTTTAATTTTTAGGTGTTTGTTTTTATAAAATTCTCGAAACATTTGGGCAGAAATTATGCCATTGCCCAAAAACTGACATTATGGAAAACAAAAATGCCAGCTTGTCATTCAAGCTGGCATTTTTGTAGGCTTTGTCACTATCTACTAGTTAAGGGTGTCCGTAGGATCGACATCTGTGGCAGGAACTTGTTCCGGGATTTCCTCGGGAACAGTTTCAGGGATCGTGGTCTCCGTGTCGTCTCCTTGCAACAGCTTGGAATCTGCCTGGCCATAGCTTCCCTTAAGGGAAACATTGGAAAGCAGGATCAACACGATCAGCAAAGTGGCCAGTGTCCAAGTACTTTTGTCCAAAAAGTCACCGGTCTTCTTCACACCTCCCACAACTTGGTTGCCCCCTCCACCGAAGGAAGATGACAGCCCACCACCTTTAGGGTTTTGGACCATGATGACCAACACCAACAAAAGGCACACGATAATGATCAATATCAAAAAAATTGTAAACGTGCTCATTTCTTATTCTTCTTTATCTCTTTGGAGGTTCTTCACCGCCTGAATTTGGTCTGCAAAGAAACCACTTTTTTCTGGATATTTCAAACTCAATATTTTATAGGCCTGAATTGCCTTTTTGTACTTTTTTTGCTCCAGATATACCTTGGCCAAAGTCTCTGTCATCAACTCGTTTTTATCAAACTTCGTAGACTCTTTTATGTTGACTTTCGGCTTTGCGTTTTCCTGCGGCACTATTTTGGGATTGCTCTCGATGAACTTGTCCAGCAACTCGAACTTTTTCTTCCGATCCAGTTCTTCCATCACCTCCTTGCCTGTCTCTGTCTCCTCGGTTTTGGACGTCAGTTGCAGCCATTGGGTGAAGGAATGTTTTTCCTTTTTGGTGAAAGGAAGGGGCTTGCCCAACTGCAGGTCGGTTTCCGCTTTGGTTTTTTCTTCCACGGGAATGGATGGTTCCTCGGGCGTTTTGGATTTGAACAGTTCTGGGTTCAAGATCTGTTCTGCGTCCTTGATGTTCTGGGGCAAGGCAAGCTCGTCGGCTTCGCCCATCATGCTCTCGGCATTTGGGTTGGGTTCTATTTCCTCGGAAATGGCTTTTTGGTCCTCCAGTTTGGAGCCCCGTCCCGCAATGGTATCCGCAATGTTGTTCTGGATAAATTCTTTGGAAGTGATGTAGTCGAACAGCACATCCCTGTCCGTGGTATAGGCCGCCGTGGTCTTCAGGGCGTTGTTGTACTTGTAGCTGTCCAGATTTTTCAATCCCTTCAAGTGCAGGGCCCTTGCCGCTTGAAAATAGGGATATTCCTCAATGATGTCCTCCAGTTCCCGGGTCTGTTTGGGGGACAGGATGGTATTGGAGTTTTGAAGAATATGTATAAAATCCGTTACGTTCATACGCGGTTACCAATTGCCCAAGGAAGCATTGAAAATGTCCTGTGTGAGGCGTTCAAATATTTCTTCATGCGCTGCTGCCTGAACCGATGTCAGGGAAGCGGTTGCATCAAAATCATAAAAAAAGGAGAAACGGCGTTCAAAATCCGCATCTTCCTTGGTCCTGTTGAAGAACCGTACGTTCACGCTCATGGTGAGGCGGTTCTGGGCGGTCCGTTGGTCGGAGGTGGCCGTCATCGGGATCACTTTGTATTCAATGATCTCCCCTTCGTACAACAGGTCACCGTTGCTTCCGGTAAGGGAAAGACTGGTGAGGTTGTTGATCATGTTCTGTAAAGCCTGGGTAAAATCCCGATCCAGTCCGGGCACAATGATGGAGCCCGGCGTTTGGTCGGCATAGTTCTGGAAAAAATTCACCTGAAAACTTTTGGCAGTCCCAATGTCCGCTCCTGAAAAATTGTACGCGCCACAACCGGATAAGAAGAAAATCAATCCCAGCAATCCAATCTTAAAACCATTTTTTTTCCTCATGGTATGTCCAAATAACATCATATCAAATTAGAGATCGTACTGTTTGATCTTTCGGTACAGGGTCCGTTCCGAAATACCCAACTCGGAAGCGGCCGCCTTTCGCTTGCCCCTGTTCCGCTCCAGTGATTTTTTGATGAGCTCTATCTCTTTTTCCTGTAAAGATAGGGTTTCTTCCTCTTGGATCTCTTCGGCAAAGTGGTATCGATCCTCCTGCGGCTGTTGTACTGGGGGTTGTATTTTTCCTTCTACAATGGGTTCGGGCAAATGGAGCACTTCGGCCATGGCTTCCTCTTCTTGCTCAATGTCCTCTTCAGGTTTCCCATAGATCTTGCGGATCAGGTTTTCATTTTCCTTCTGTACCTTTTTGGAATCGTTTTCCTTGAGGAGTTCCAAGGTCAGTTTTTTGAGGTCGTTCAGGTCTCCCTTCATGTCGAAGAGCACCTTGTAGAGGATTTCACGCTCATTGCTGAAATCACTTTCTTTTTTGGTCTGGCCTACCACGGCGGGCAGATTGGAACCGATGGCATCGGGCAGATAGCTTTTCAAAGTGGGGGCGGAGATGGTCCTGTTTTCCTCCAATACCGAAATCTGTTCGGCGATGTTCCGCAATTGCCTGATGTTCCCCGGCCAACGGTATTTCAACAATAGATGGACTGCATCGTCCTCCAGGCGAATGGTGGGCATTTTGTATTTCTGACCAAAATCCGAAGCAAATTTCCGGAACAGCAAATGGATGTCTTCCTGCCGTTCGCGTAGCGGGGGAATGTTGATCTCCACTGTGCTCAACCTATAATAAAGGTCTTCCCTGAACTTTTCCTTTTCAATGGCCTCGAACATGTTCACGTTGGTGGCCGCCACGATGCGGACATTGGTCTTTTGTACTTGGGAGGACCCAACTTTCAGGAATTCCCCGTTTTCCAACACACGGAGCAAACGCACCTGGGTGGTGAGGGGGAGTTCGCCCACTTCATCCAAGAAGATGGTTCCGCCATCGGCCACTTCAAAATAACCGCTTCGGGTCTGCGTGGCTCCGGTGAAGGCTCCTTTTTCGTGACCAAAAAGCTCACTGTCGATGGTGCCCTCGGGAATGGCCCCACAGTTCACTGCAATGTATTTGGCGTGCTTGCGGTGCGATAGGGAATGGATGATCTTGGGAATGGCTTCCTTTCCGACCCCACTTTCCCCTGTGACCAACACGGAAATGTCGGTCGGTGCCACTTGGATGGCCTTTTCTATGGCTCGGTTGAGCTTCACATCGTTGCCGATAAGCTCGAACCGTTGTTTTATCGATTGGATGCTCTCCATTAATATAAATTGTTCTTTGAATATTCAATGGCCTCGCCGATCAAGGTGGCAGAGGTACATTCATTGATCTTTACGTTTACAAAATCGCCCACTCTGTAGTGTTCCTTTGGAAAGACCACCACGGTGTTCTGCGAGTTTCGGCCCATCCAATGGGCATCGGATTTTTTGGAGGTTCCCTCTATGAGTACTTCTTCGGTCTTGCCCAGATGCTCTTGCGTGCGATAATGACTGTGCTTTTGTTGCAGGTCGATGATTTCCTGAAGACGTCTTTTCTTGGTCTCTTCGGGAATGTCATCCTCCATTTTACGCTCGGCCAAGGTTCCGGGTCTTTCAGAATAGGCGAACATGAACCCAAAATCGTATTTGACGTATTCCATCAAACTCAAGGTGTCCTGATGGTCTTCTTCTGTTTCTGTTGGGAAACCGGTGATCATATCCTGACTGATGGCACAATCGGGAATGATTTTTTTGATGTTGTCGATCAGTTCAAAATATTCCTCACGGGTATGCAGGCGGTTCATGGCCTTCAAGATCCTGTTGCTACCACTCTGTACGGGCAAGTGGATGTATTTGCAGATATTTTCATATTTGGCCATGGTCTCGATCACGTCCAAGGTCATGTCCTGCGGGTTGGAGGTGGAGAAACGGATGCGCATTTTGGGCTGTGCTTGGGCCACCAGTTCCAAAAGTTTGGCAAAGTTCACAGATGTGGCCTTTTGCATGTCCGAGGCCTTTTCAAAATCCTTCTTCAAACCGCCGCCATACCAAAGGTAACTGTCCACATTTTGTCCCAAAAGAGTAACTTCCTTAAACCCTCTTTCCCAAAGATCGTTCACTTCCTCCAAAATGGATTGGGGGTCACGGCTGCGCTCCCTGCCACGGGTAAAGGGCACTACACAGAAGGTGCACATGTTGTCGCAGCCACGGGTGATGGACACAAAAGCGGTCACCCCGTTGGAGTTGAGCCGTACAGGGGCCACATCGCCATAGGTTTCGTCCTTGGAAAGGATGACGTTCACGGCATTACGGCCCTCATCGATTTCTTGGATGAGGTTGGGCAGGTCCTTGTACGCATCAGGTCCCACGACCATGTCAACAATTTTTTCCTCTTCCAGGAATTTGCTCTTCAAGCGTTCCGCCATACATCCCAAAACGCCGACCTTCATGCCGGGATTCGTCTTTTTGACGGCGTTGAATTTTTCCAGACGCTTGCGCACGGTCTGTTCCGCCTTTTCGCGGATGGAGCAGGTGTTCACCAGGACCAGGTCGGCCTCTTCCAATAGCTGTGTGGTATTGAACCCTTCCTTGGCCAAAATCGACGCTACGATCTCACTGTCGGAAAAATTCATCTGACAGCCATAGCTCTCAATGTAGAGCTTTCGGGTGTTCTTTTCGTCCTTCTCCATAGCCAGGGTGCTTCCCTGTTGGCTTTCGTCTATTGTTTTCGCTACGCTTTCGTCCTTGATCATATTGGTGCAATGGGGTGCAAAGATAATGCTTATTCCATTTTAGTGACAATATGGCAGTATTTTTTAGGATTATATTGTGGATTCGGGAGTTAATGTTACCTTCAACACAAATAACATAACCATTGCCGATATGGATTTTGCCCATGTGTCCCAGCGTATTAGCGAAAGTGGCCCCACAGAGTTTGGGAGTGTGTTCAGCCGATCAGTGGAACTTTTCAAAAAAGTGTGGTTGCAAGGATTTATTACCTTGCTATTGACCTTTGCTGCATTGATTCCCTTTTATATTTTGATCTATGTGCCCATGCTGGCCATGGGAATCTCGGACCCCGAAGCCTTTGAGCATAACGAGATGCCACCCTTGTTTGCAGCCATCATGGTTATGGTCATGCCTATTTTTTCTGTTGGAGTGATGACCATTGGTCTGTGCTTGAACGCTGCTTTCTTGCGCATTTGCCGAAAGTATGATATGGATGAAATGGGCAGGGACGATTACTTTTTCTATTTCAAAAAGCCCTATTTGGCCAAGGCCCTTGTACTTTCGTTGTTGATGTTCGGACTCTCCTTGTTGGGATTGCTGGCCTGTGGACTTGGCATCATCTATTTGATGGTCCCCATGTCCCTTTTTCCCGCTTTCTTTGCTTTTGACCGGGAGCTGACGGCCATGGAAATCGTGAAATCAGGGTTTGCATTGGGCAACAAGAACTGGCTCATCATATTTGCCTTGGTGCTTGTGGCAGGATTGATTGCCCAATTGGGGGTCATCCTCTGTTTGGTGGGTGTTTTCTTTACGGCAATGTTTTCCAAGATTCCCATTTACTACATATATAAGGATGCCATCGGTCTGTCCATGGATGCTTGAATTTTTATAAGAGTTCGACGCAACTTTTTGAGAGATTTTTATCTATAAGGTTAAAATGCCGACTATTATGAAAAAGAAAATCCTTTTATTGCCATTTATGGCCCTACTGTTGTTGGTGTCTTGTACCGATGACGATTCCAGTGACAAATATGCCGATTATATCGTGGCCCGTCCGTTGGTGATGAGCAAGACGGAATTTGCCAACAGTGTTGACATCATAGCACCCAGACCCATTGAAGAATCGGGAAAGGTCTATACCTATAAAGATTACATTTTTGTGAATGACAAATACCAAGGCATCCATGTGATCGACAACCGTAATCCACAACAACCCGTGAAAATTGGATTCATCAACATTCCCGGCAATGTGGACATTTCGGTGAAGGACGATTATCTTTTTGCTGACAGCTTGGCGGATCTGGTGGTCATCGATATTTCCGACATCGACAACATTGCGTTGGTGAACCGCTTGGAAAACGTATTGCAGGGCGGTATGGTCTTCCCTTTTGAGGCCAACATCATAGAAGATGCGGAATACGATTACGAAAATGAGATCATTATAGGGTGGACGACCACTACAGAAAGAAGGCTGATCTCCGAAGCGGAAAAACAGGGTTGGGGCTTTTTTACGAATGACATGCTCGCCATGGAATCCGCAAATGGTGGAACAACGGGCCAAGGAGGTTCGCTCGCGAGGTTCAAGATCGTGGAAGATTATCTCTACGCCGTGGACAGCCATAACATCAATGTGTTCAATATCTCCGATATGGACAACCCACAGGCGTTGGAAGACGTGTATGCGGGTTTTGATATAGAGACCATTTTTTACAATGGCAGCTACCTTTTCTTGGGCAGCATGCGCGGAATGTATATATATGACATCACCGACCCTGCGGCTCCTTCCAAGGTTTCCGAGTTTGAGCATGGAACGGCCTGCGACCCGGTCGTGGTGGATGGCGATTATGCCTATGTGACCTTGCGCGGGGGAAATTGGTGCGGTGCCACCGAGAGCGGATTGTTCATTGTGGACATTTCGGACATTGCAAATCCCGAACTGGCAGTGCAGTACCCTATGGATGAACCCTATGGGTTGGGCATCAGGGAAGAAAAACTTTTTGTCTGTGATGGATCTTCCGGGCTGAAGGTCTATGACAAGACCGATATCAATGACCTGAAAGAGCTGAACCACTTTGAGGACATCGTCACTTTCGATGTCATTCCTTTGGAAAACCATCTGATCATGGTAGGGGACGGCATCCTGTATCAATATGAGTATCTGGACGGGGGCATCAAGCTTATCAGCCAGATAGGACTCAACTAAAAAGCACAAAAACCAAGTCAAATATCCCGTTTTCAGCGGGATATTTTTTTGATATGGGTTCCATAAAAACCCAAAATCGAAAAATTGATATACTTTTGTTACGACAAAAACCAGTGCATGCCAAAGAATTTAGTTATTGTAGAGTCCCCCGCTAAGGCAAAGACCATTGAAAAATTTCTAGGAAAAGAATACCAAGTCGAATCAAGTTTTGGGCACATAGTGGACCTTCCCTCAAAAGAACTGGGGGTGGATGTGGAAAACGATTTCAAACCAAAATATACCGTTGACAAGGATAAAAAGGCCTTGGTGAAAAAACTCAAGGACCTGGCCCAAAAGGCCGACACCATATGGCTCGCCAGTGATGAGGACCGCGAGGGAGAGGCCATTTCGTGGCACTTGGCGGAAGAACTGAAACTGGACAAGAGCAAGACCAAACGTATCGTGTTCAACTCCATCACCAAATCGGCGATCCAGAAAGCCATAGAAAACCCTAGGGACATCAACTATAACTTGGTGAATGCACAACAGGCCCGAAGGGTCCTTGACAGGTTGGTGGGCTATGAACTTTCACCTGTGCTCTGGAAAAAGATAAAACCGGGACTCTCCGCAGGTAGGGTGCAGTCCGTTGCGGTGCGGCTCATCGTGGAAAGGGAGCGGGAAATCGAGGGCTTTGCCCCCGAGGCATCGTTCCGGATAAAGGCAGAGTTCAAGACCGATGGAGGCAATGTCTTTTCGGCCAGGTTGAACAAGACCTTCCCGACCAAGGCAGAGGCCGAAAGCTTCCTCAAACAAAACATTGGCGCAGATTTTTCAGTGGCCGATCTGGACAAGAAACCGGCAAAGAAATCCCCGGCAGCACCGTTCACCACTTCTACCTTGCAACAGGAAGCCTCACGAAAGCTCTATTTTTCCGTCAGTCGCACCATGCAGGTTGCACAGCGGCTCTATGAAGCAGGTCTGATTACCTACATGAGAACGGACAGCGTGAACCTTTCCAATGAGGCATTGAGCGCCGCCAAGGAAGCCATTGTCCAAAACTATGGCGAGAACTATAGTCAAACAAGAAACTTTACGGGCAAGACCAAAGGAGCACAAGAGGCCCACGAGGCCATTCGCCCAACCGATATGAAATTGCAGTCCCCTTCCCTTGAAAGGGACCAATCCAAACTCTACGAACTGATCTGGAAACGGACCCTGGCCTCCCAAATGAGCGATGCACAGCTGGAACGCACCAATGTAAAGATCAAGGCCAGCACCCATCAAGAGGAATTTACCGCCAATGGTGAAGTGGTCAAGTTCGATGGGTTCCTTAAAGTATATCTGGAAGGTACCGATGATGAAGAGGGAGCGGAAGAGCAGGAGGGAATGCTGCCGGCCATGAAGGTGGGCGAGGCATTGCAGAATGTTTTTATTTCTGCCACGGAACGTTTTACCAGACCTCCCTATCGCTATACAGAGGCCTCTTTGGTGAAGAAATTGGAAGAACTCGGCATCGGAAGACCATCCACCTATGCGCCCACCATTTCCACCATCCAGAACAGGGGCTATGTGGAAAAGGGAAGCATTGAGGGCACGGAGCGGAAATACTTCCAACTGGTTTTGGAAAAAGGAAAGGTCGCAGAGGAACAACTTACCGAGATGGTAGGTTCGGACAAAGGAAAACTGGTCCCCACCGATATAGGAATGATCGTGAACGACTTTTTGGTGAGCAATTTCACCAAAATATTGGATTACAATTTCACGGCACAAGTGGAGGAGGATTTTGATGAGATAGCTACCGGCGAAGAGGACTGGCAGCAAATGATGAAAAATTTCTATAAGGACTTCCATCCCAATGTGTTGGAGGTCGAGGAAAATGCCGAAAGGGCCAGTGGGGAACGCATCTTGGGCGTAGATCCCAAATCGGGCAGGCAGGTTGCCGCCAGATTGGGCCGTTTTGGACCCATGGTGCAGATTGGGACCGTGGATGAAGAGGAAAAGCCGCTGTTTGCCAGTTTGCTCCCCGATCAGTCCATTGGGACCATCACTTTCGAGGAGGCGATGGAACTTTTCCAGTTGCCCCGGCAATTGGGGGAATATAAAGGAGAGGAAGTAGAGGCGAACGTGGGTCGGTATGGCCCATATGTCAGGTTCGGGAAAAAGTTCATCTCCTTGGATGCGGGCGAAAGTGCCTTTGATGTGGATCTGGCCCGTGCCATAGAGCTTATCAAGGAGAAGGAAAAAGCGGATGCGCCCATCGCTACCTATGAAGGCAAGGAAGTCACCAAGGGCAAGGGCAGGTTCGGTCCTTTCATCAAATGGGACGGCATGTTCATCAATGTGAACAAGAAATACGATTTTGACCATCTTTCCCAGTCCGATGTAGAGGAACTCATCGAGGACAAGAAGAAAAAGGAGGCTGAAAAAGTGGTCCAGGAGTGGCCCGAGGAAAAGATCAGGATAGAAAAGGCGAGATGGGGAAGGCACAACATTTTGAAAGGCAAGGTCAAAGTAGAGCTCTCCAAGGATGTGGATGCCACAAAGATCACTTTGGAAGAGGCAAAGGCCCTTTTGGAAAAGAAATCACCTAAGAAAAAAGCCAAGACAAAGAAATAATATGGCGTTCGATTTTTTGGTTCCCGTAAAGGACAGGGTGCTGGCACATATGGAACTGCTGCCCCAACAAGCCGTCGGCAAGAACATCCACATGCATACGGAAAAGGACGGACTTCCCGTGTTCGCCCATGCCGATGTGGCCATCTTTGGCGTATTGGAATCCAGGAACGCATTTGAAAAAAAACCCGAAAAATTGGATGTGGACGAAGTGCGCATCCAACTCTACCGCCTCATGATGGGCAACTGGAACTCCACCATCATAGACATCGGGGATGTGGAAGAGGGCGATACCGTCGAGGACACCTATTTTGTGGTAAAGGAAATTGTGGCGGAATTGCTGGAGGAAAACATCATACCTATTATAATAGGATATACCCAGGACATCACCTACCCCACTTACCGTGCCTTTGACAAGATCAAGGACATGGTGAACCTTGTGGCGATAGACAGCCGTTTTGATTTTGGGGAGGATGAGGAACTCATTTCCTCGCACTCCTACATGAGCAAGATCATCACTGACAAGCCCAACAACCTTTTCAATTTTTCCAACATAGGGTACCAGAGCTATTTCAATGCGCAGGAAGAAATCGATCTTATGGAGCGTCTTTTCTTTGATGCCTACAGGTTGGGCGAGATTGCCGCGAACATAGAACTGGCAGAGCCCATACTGCGCAGTAGCGATATCGTAAGCTTGGACCTTAGGGCCATACGCGCAAGCGAGATGGGACTGTCCAAGAACTTTTCCCCCAATGGCTTCACCGGAAGGGAAATATGCGCCATAGCCCGGTATGCCGGGATCAGCGACAGGGTCTCCCTGTTCGGGATCTACGAAGGGGAGAACTCCAACCAGGCCTTTCAGATGATTGCCCAGATCATCTGGTATTTCATAGAAGGGTTATCCTTTAGGATAAAGGAACAACCCAGCTCAAAAAGCGAAGACTTCACAAAATTCACCGTACCCACGGACACGGAAGAGCTTATCTTCTACAAGAGCCACGTGACCGAACGCTGGTGGGTGGAGGTGCCATCAATTTTGGGCGAGCATACTAAAACAAATTCGGTGGCGTTATTACCATGCACCGAAGGGGACTATTTGGATGCTTGCAACCAGAACATTCCCGAAAGGTGGTACAAAGCCTATAGAAAGGGCTTTCACTAAACAAATTAAATTTTACGCATTAATTGTTCTTGCACAATAATTTATTCAAAAATTAGTTTTGAGAGTAATGAATTTGTGTATCACAGTTTATAATCTTGAATCGAAAGTAATTTAACCTAAAGTATGAGAAAGCTATTCTTTTCATCCATGGCGCTTGTTTTTTTGCTCACCAGTTGTGGGTCCAAATCGAGGTCGAAAGGTGAACTAGTTGGGGTCAGTGGAAAAAAATGGCATCCAGAGAAGCCCTATGGCATGGAACTGATCCCGCGCGGCGCCTTTGTAATGGGGAAGGCCGAAGAGGATCAGGCAAAAGTGTTGAACGCCCCCACCAGAACGGTCACCGTACGTTCCTTCTATATGGATGATACGGAAATCACGAATAGTGAGTACCGACAGTTTGTGGAGTGGGTAAAGGATTCCATAGTCAGGACCAGATTGGCCATTTTGGCCGATGAACTTGGAATCGGACCAGAAGATGAGGGTATTGGAGAGTACGCCTTCAAGGATACCGATACCACCGAACTTTCAGTATATGACAAGTACATGCTCGACAATTATGCAGGACTTGGTGATACTGGTTATGAAGGAAGGGCTCTGAACAAGGATGTGGACCTGGTATGGGACACTTCCGAATATCCGGATGAGTATTACGCAGAAGTAATGGATTCCCTTTACATTCCCGAAGAGGAAAGCTATAACGGATTGAGGACCATCGACGTTACCAAATTGAAATACAAGTACAGTTGGATGGACATTGAGGCCGCTGCAAGAGCCAAGTCTGGAAGGAGAAAGGACTTCATCCGACACGAAGAATTCGAGATATACCCAGATACCACGGTTTGGATCAGGGATTTTGAATACTCCTACAACGAGCCCATGCACAACGACTATTTCTGGCACGATGCTTATAGTGACTACCCTGTTGTGGGTGTGAACTGGATGCAGGCCAAAGCCTTCTGCAACTGGAGGACCAAGTTCAAGAACGATGACCAAAAGTCGCGCGGCAAGCAGTTCGTGAACCAGTTCCGGTTGCCAACCGAGGCTGAGTGGGAATATGCCGCAAGAGGTGGAATCGAAGGAGGAACCTATCCTTGGGGTGGACCCTACGTGATCAGTGACACGGGTTGCTTTATGGCGAACTTCAAGCCACAACGAGGTGATTATGCAGCAGATGCAGCTTTATATACGGTAGAGGCCAAATCCTTCGAACCGAACGAGTACAACCTCTACAACATGGCCGGAAACGTATCTGAATGGACCAACTCCAGCTTTGATCAGAACGCCTACGAATATGTGTCCACCATGAACCCCAACATCGGTTCAGGGCAAAACCAAAGAAAAGTGATCCGCGGTGGATCTTGGAAAGATGTCGCCTACTTCCTTCAGGTAAGCACCAGGGACTATGAGTACCAAGATTCGGCCAGAAGCTATATCGGCTTCAGGACCGTCCAGGACTACATGGGCGAGGAGGACTCCACTAGGGGCCAAGGATTGCCGGACTAATTGAAACAATAAAAAAGAAAACAGAGAACATTATATAAATAAGCTTAGTTAGTAACCAAATACTTATTATTTATATAACTTAATTAAAACTAGAATTATGGCACAGTCAAAATCAACAAAAAAATTGTTTAACATGGCCTACGGGCTTGGGGCATCGGTAGTAATCATCGGTGCATTGTTCAAGATCCTTCACTGGGAGTTTGGACCACTTACCGGTGGACTTCTTCTTGCAGTTGGACTTATTACCGAAGCATTGATCTTCGCCATCAGTGCATTTGAACCAGTGGACGACGAATACGATTGGTCTTTGGTTTACCCAGAATTGGCAGGTGGCCAACAGAGTGGTTCCAAAAAGCAGGATGCCAAGGATGCCAAAGAAGCTGAAGGAATCCTTTCCAGAAAATTGGACGAGCTTTTGAAAGAAGCCAATATCGATGCCAAACTGTTCTCCAGTCTAGGGGAGAGCATCAAGAGTTTTGAAGGTGCCGCCAAAAATATAGCTCCTACCACGGATGCCATCCAGCACACCAAAAAATACTCTGAGGAATTGTCGCATGCCGCAGCCCAAATGGAATCTTTGAACAGCTTGTACAAAGTACAATTGGAAAGCGCCAGCCGTCAAGCTTCCATCAACGAGGAAGTGGTACAGAATGCAGGTGCATTGAAAGATCAGATGCAATCTTTGGCAACCAACCTTTCTTCATTGAACGGTGTTTACGGAGGTATGCTATCCGCCATGGGCAGCAGAAACTAATTAGAGATAGATTAGTCAAAACCAAACCCAGATCAAATTAATTTTTAAAATCTAATTAGAAAAACATGGCAGGAGGAAAACAATCACCACGTCAGAAGATGATCAACCTAATGTACTTGATCTTCATCGCGATGTTGGCCCTTAACATGAGCAAGGAAGTACTTGCGGCTTTCGGTCTGATGAACGAAAAGCTGGAGACGTCCAATGCAAAAACAACAGAAAACAACTTGGCATTCTTGGGCAGCTTGGAAACAAAGGCTTCCGAAAACGAAGCGGAATATGGAGAGCTGTACCAGAATGCACAGAAAGTCAAGGAACTTTCAGATTCGTACTATGACTATCTGGAAGGATTGAAAAAGGAAATGACCGCCGATTTGGAAAACCCAAAGGATTATGTGGTCATGGACAAATCCGATTATCTAGATCAGAAATTCTTCCAAGGGGACAATTTGGGCCCAGAAGGAAAGGAGTTCATGAAACAGATCAACGATTATCGTGAGGGAGTGATCAATGCTTTGCCAGAAGGTAAGTTCACCTCTGTGAAAGAAGCTGTAAAAGTTCGTTTTGCGACAGGTGACGCTGATGGTAAAGTGGAAAAAAGGGACGGTACCCGTCAAGATTGGATCAACTATCATTTCGAAGGGTTCCCATTGGTGGCCTCTTTGACCAAGTTGACCCAGTTGCAGGCAGACATCAAGACCACCGAACAAGAGGTGTTGAAAAACCTTTTGGAAGGTAACTTGACCGCCGCTGTTTCCTTGACCAACTTTGCAAGTTCATTGTCCGCTCCAAAAACTGCTTACTATGCAGGTGAAAAATACGATGGTAAGATCATCGTGAGCAAAACGGACAAGACATCCACTCCGGTGAAAGCCGAATTGACCTTGGACGGAAGACCAATGACCGAAGGCAAGGATTACGCGCTTGAGGCAGGAGGAATCAAAATGTTGATCAGTGCAGGAACCCCAGGTGACCATACCATTAAAGGGACCATGTACTTCATGCAGGATGGAAAAGAGGTGCCCGTTGAAGTGGACAACACTTTCGCGACCATCTCCATGCCCAACGCTGCTGTGATCTCTGCAGATAAGATGAACGTGGTGTACCGCGGTGTGGCCAACCCAATGACCATCTCCATTCCTGGTATTCCTGACAACAAGGTAACAGCTTCGGCTCCCGGACTTACCAGAAGAAGCGGTAGCAACTACATCATGAACCCTGGAACAGGAAGGGAAGTGACCATTACTGCCTCAGGTACATTGCCTGACGGTAAAGGGATCAGAACTTCAACAGAATTCCGTATCAAGGACATTCCAAGACCTAGTGGTACCGTTCGTGGTGAGGCCGGAAGCGTAAAAATGCCAAGGAAGAATTTGGAAATCGCTACGATTAGTGCTATGTTGGAAGACTTTGACTTCGATCTCAACCTTTCTGTAAGCGAGTTCAAGTTCAAAGTTCCTGGACAACCCACCGTAATCGTTAGTGGAAACAAATTGGATAGCAGGGCCAAATCTGTTCTGAGCAGGGCAGGTAGGGGAGAAAGCGTCCAGATATTTGATATCCAAGCTTACATCACCAACAACAAGGACTACAAGTTGAAAAAAGTATCTCCTGTAGTGGTCGAGCTTACAAACTAAAAAAAGTATACAAGTTATCATGAATTGGAAAAATGCATTACTGATCGGATTGTTGGGCGTGTTGCCCGTATCAATGATGGCACAGGCAAACATTTTGAATGCCAAACTGCCCAGCGATATTGGTAAGAAGACCCAGGCTCAAATTGAGCAGGACGCCGATGCCCCATTGAAATACGGATATGTGGATGACAGGGATATCCTCTGGTCCAAGACCGTATGGGAAATCGTTGACCTGGACGAGCGCGTCAACTTTCCATTGTACTACCCAACCGATACCATAGGTATTGGGGCGGACAGAAGGTCGCTGTACGATGTTTTGATGAAGAACATCAGGAACGGCAAGTTGACAGAAATCTATACAGATTCCTATTTTACCGAAAAGAGGAAGTTGGAAGACCTTTCTGCGACCTTGAGCAAAGTCGATACCACCGACCTCGGATACGAGCAAATGAATGCCGGAGAGCGTATTTCCCCAGAGTTCATCAACCAAAGGGACCTGACCGCTGCCGACATCGAAGAATACCGTATCAAAGGAATCTGGTATTTCGACAAACGCCAGGGAGAACTGAAGTACCGTCTATTGGGGATTGCACCCGTTGCTCCTGACGTCAACTTTATAGATGACGAATCCATGGATCCAGGGGAGAACAAAGTGGAACTGTTCTGGGTGTGGTATCCTGCTGCAAGGCAGATCCTGCACGAAGCGAAGGTGTACAACCAACGCAACTCGGCAAGGCCCATCTCCTTTGATATGCTTTTGAACGCAAGACGTTTCAACGGTGTGATCTACAAAGAGGAGAACGTCCATGAAGACCGTAAGATAGACGAGTATATCTTCGACAATGCATTGTTCCAGCTCTTGGAAGCCCAGAGGATCAAAGAGACCATCAGGGACAGGGAGCAGGATATGTGGGCGTATTAATGACGCTCAGCTTTGAAGGCCCTTGGGCATATCAGAGTTGTAAGCGGAATTAATCCCGATGAAAATCGGGGCCCCACCATATAATTTTCCAATTCAATATGAAATTACGCCGCAATGATCATTGCGGCGTTTTTTTGTGCCATTGTGGATGGAAGTTTGGTCACAATACGACACAGATGGTTAATTTTGTCCCATGTTGGACTATATAGTTGTCGGTATCGGGTTGGCAGGAATCTCCTTCTGCGAGACCCTCGAAAAGTATGGAAAGACCTTCAAGGTCGTCTCGGATGGATCCCAAAGAGCATCCCAAGTAGCCGGAGGGCTCTACAATCCAGTCATTTTAAAGCGCTTTACCATGGCTTGGAAGGCCCAACTCCTGATGGAACAGGCCATGCCTTTCTACAAAGACCTGGAGAAGAAATTGGGTGTCACACTGGACCATAAACTCCCCGTACTGCGCAGGTTCGCATCCATAGAGGAGCAAAATCTATGGTTTGAGGCCTTGGACAGACCAGGATTGGACCATTTTCTTTCCACTGACATTCTTCAGAACAACAATCCAAATCTGGATGCGCCTTTCGGGTTAGGAGAAGTCAAACACACTGGAAGGGTGGACACCGCCACCTTAGTGGAATCCTACAAAACGCATTTGGAGAGCAAAGGGATGCTGGAAACGGAATCCTTTGATTTTTCCAATTTCGGGCATCAGGAAGACCATGTTCAATATAAATCGATGACCGCCAAACGTATTGTTTTTGCATGTGGCTATGGTCTTAAGAACGACCCATTTTTTGGGTATTTGCCCCTGAATGGCACAAAAGGGGAACTGCTGGTCATCAAAGCTCCCGATTATAAGGAGAACAGCGTCATCAAATCATCCGTTTTCACTATTCCGTTGGGAGATGGACATTACATGCTCGGGGCTACCTACAAATGGAAGGACAAGACCAATGAGCCTACGGACGAATCCAAAAATGAGCTGTTGGACAAGTTGGGGACATTTCTGAAATGCGATTTTGAGATTGTGGACCATGTAGCCGGAATCCGGCCCACGGTAGTCGATAGAAGGCCATTGGTGGGGCAGCACCCTACCCACAAAAACCTGTATGTGCTGAACGGTTTCGGTTCCAGGGGAGTGCTCATAGCCCCTTATGCATCAAGCCAGTTGTTCAATGCCATAGAAAAAGGAACCCCATTGGATCCGGAGATGGACATCCAAAGGTTCACCAAGAAATACTATTCTGCCTAACCTTCCACTGCATGATGATGTTTGCTTGCTGAGGCATCATATTTGATGAAGAAATTGATCCAGATATTTCGGGACAAGCGGATGATCACGGGCATAAAAACAATCAACGTACCCACAATCGCAATAAAGGTGTTCACCAAATTGGTGCCGATGAAAAGGTAGGATATCACAAAAGCGGCAACGGCAAAGGCAATCCCCACCCCATAGCTCACATACATGGAACCATAAAAGAACGAGGGCTCAATCTTGTACTTGGTGCCACAATGGGAACAACGTTCATGCATCTTGAAAATTTGGGAAAGGGCATACGGATTGGGGTTCACATACATGCTTTCCTCATGGCACTTAGGACAACTTCCTGTTAAAATGCTGTACAGTTTGGTTCCTTTTTTTAACATTTGCACCGATTTTTAAGCAAAAATACGGATAAAGCCGCTTTTGCTATGTAATTCAGGTCACATAAAATGATAAATGTCCATAATCTTTCCGTAGCCTTTGGAGGCGAATATCTTTTCGAGGAAATCTCTTTCCGTCTGAACGGCGGTGACAGGGTAGGCCTCATTGGAAAGAACGGTGCGGGAAAGTCCACATTGCTCAAATTGCTCGCCAAGGAAATGCCCTTGGATGGGGGAACCATAGCCACAGAAAAGGAAATCAAGATCGGTTTTTTGAAGCAGGACATCGATTTTGATCTCGGAAGGACCGTTTTGGAAGAATCCTACCAGGCATTTTCGGAAATAAAGGCTTTGGAAGAGAAATTGGATCAAATCAACACTGGTCTGGCGGAGCGGACCGATTATGAAAGCGAGGGCTATCACCAACTGATGGTGGACCTGAACGATGTGACCCATCACTACGAGATTCTTGGAGGGTACAATTATCAAGGTGATACCGAGAAAGTTTTGCTCGGACTCGGTTTCAAAAGGGAAGACTTCAACAAGTTGACCGACACTTTTTCGGGCGGATGGCGTATGCGTATCGAGCTGGCCAAGCTTCTGTTGCAAAACAATGATGTGTTGCTGCTGGATGAGCCAACCAACCACTTGGACATCGAATCCATCATTTGGTTGGAGCAGTTCCTGAACAACTATTCCGGGGCGGTGGTCATCGTTTCCCACGATAAGATGTTCCTCGACAATGTCACCAACCGCACCATCGAAATCTCTTTGGGCCGGATCTATGACTACAACAAACCTTACAGCAAGTTCCTCGAACTCAGAAAAGAGATCAAGGAGCAGCAGCTCAGCGCCCAAAAGAACCAGGAAAAACAGATACAACAGACCGAACGATTGATAGAGAAGTTCCGCGCCAAGGCCAGCAAGGCATCCATGGCCCAATCGTTGATCAAGAAACTTGACAAGATAGAACGGATAGAGGTGGACGAAGAGGACAACGGAGTGATGAACCTTAGGTTCCCGGTGTCCGTGACGCCAGGAAAAGTGGTGGCCGAGCTGGAAAACCTATCCAAGAGCTACGGAAAAAAACAGGTACTGCAAAATATTGACCTGTTGGTGGAACGTGGCAGCAAGACCGCATTTGTTGGGCAGAACGGACAGGGTAAGACCACTTTGGCAAAAATCATGGTGGGCGAACTGGAGCATGAAGGCAGCATCAAGATGGGTCACAATGTGCAATTGGGCTATTTTGCCCAAAACCAGGCCGAATATCTGGATGGCAGCAAGACCATTTTGGACACCATGACCGATGCCGCCAATGAAAGTAACCGTAGCAAGGTCCGGGATATATTGGGCTCATTCCTGTTCAGGGGCGACGATGTGGACAAATACGTGAAAGTGCTCTCAGGAGGGGAACGGAACCGACTGGCACTGGCCAAAATGCTTCTTCAGCCCTTCAATGTGTTGGTGATGGACGAACCTACCAACCACTTGGACATCAAATCCAAAAATGTCCTGAAACAGGCCCTTCAGAACTTTGAGGGGACCTTGGTGCTCGTTTCCCACGACCGGGATTTTCTCCAAGGGCTCACCGACCGGGTGTATGAGTTCAAGGACGGGGGCATCAAGGAATATCTCGGGGATATCGATTTTTACTTGGAGCAGCGTAAGGTGGACGACTTTAGGAAAATCGAAAAGAAAGACGTCAGGGAAGAGAAAAAAAACCCCGTCGAAACCAAGGAAACGGATTACCGTACCCAGAAGAAGGAAAAATCCCTCAAGAACAGATTGAGCGGAGTGGAAAAAAAGATTTCCCAACTGGAACAGGATATAGCCGATATAGACCACGAACTTTTGATGGATTATGATGCCACTATAGCCAAACCTAACTTTTTTGATGGCTATCAGGGTAAGAAAAAACAACTGGAAGAGCTCATGGAAGAGTGGGAAAACATTTCCCACGAGTTGGAATCATTGGATTGATTTACCTTTTCTAGGGTTTAGACCACGTATTTGAACTGATTCACAACAATCCCAGTTCCATTTGCCGATTAAATTTGTAGGTTTTTTCATCTTTCACTTACTTTGTAGGTAAATTCTGTGTATCAAATAAGTAATCCATGATTCGATTGGCCATTTTCTTCGTATTCGTGACTTCCTTTGTAGGAATGTCATTTGCAAAGGGTCAAGTTCCCCACAATGAAAAAGAAGCTCTTGTAGCTTTGTATAATGGTACTAACGGGAGCCAGTGGAAGGTCTCTTGGGACTTGAATGCCCCGGTGGACACCTGGAAAGGTGTTGAGGTCAAGGACGGCCACGTTGTAGGAATAAACCTGTTCATGAACAACTTGAACGGTGTATTGCCCGAGGGAATGGGCAAATTGAAGCACTTGACACATTTGAACCTAGCTTTCAACAATATTACGGGTGTTCTGCCCAAGGATATCGTAAAGCTGGAAAAACTCAAAGTATTCCGCTTGGAGATGAACAGGATAAAAGGTTCACTTCCTGAAGGGATCGGCAGCATGCAACAATTGGAAGTGTTTTCCATGTTCAATAATTTCTTGACCGGAACTGTTCCTGATGGCTTTGGGAATCTTCACAATTTGAAGGAACTCAACCTGTCCAGTAACAATCTTGAGGGAAATATTCCAAAATCCATTGGAAACCTTACCAAGTTGGAAGTACTGGGCTTTTTTGAGAACAAGCTGAACGGAGGCATTCCGGCAGAGATTGGCAAATTGGGCAATTTGAAGGAACTGGTACTGGCCAACAACTACTTGGATGGGGAAATTCCAGTGGAGTTTGGACAACTCGCCAGCCTACAGATCCTACAACTACAGAACAACCGATTCAATGCCTATACAGGTCTTGAACACATGAATACGGACCAATTTCTGGTCTTTGACTCCGACAACAAGGCGTTGAACCCAAAATTCAACCAGATCCAAATGGACCGCACCCGTATGGCGGACACCAAGTTTGAGGACGACAACGAAAATTGAGTAGTTAGTTTATTACTTTAGTTTGTTTGGTTTGGGGATACAAAGTATCCCCTTTTTTATGGACTGAATTTTGGAAATGGGCATATCTTTGTTGTGAACAGGTATGATCAACTGCTATGGATGAGCATTTTTTCCAATGTCCGTATTGTTGGGAGGAAATTTCCTTTCTTTTGGATAGTTCCGTTCCCCGGCAGACCTATGTGGAAGATTGTGAAGTCTGTTGCAACCCCATAGAAGTGTCCTTGACCTTTGAAGAGCAAGAACTGATTGCCTTTGAGGCCCGCGAACTTGGGCAATAGAAAAGGCCGAAACTTTTGGTTCCGGCCCTTTCCGTGAGTGACACCCTATTGCCACAATTATGAAGTTGATTGAAGCAATGCCAGCAACAATGCTATTTTTGCACTATAAAGTTTACTGGTAAATCCTTACATAATCAATTTCCAAAGTATCTTCTGAAAAAGAATCGGGTACATCCCCACCCAGGTTGCCACCCATGGCAATGTTGAGGATGAGGTAGTGTTCTTTGTTGTAGGGCTTGTTGGGAGCATTGGCAAATTCATAGACCAAATTGCCATCCACATAGGTTTTGATGCTGCCACTGTTCCATTCCATGGAAAATACATGGAACTCAGATGATGCATCGGAAATGGAGACTTCACCACCTTCGTTTTGGTATTCCTCGGTATTCAGGTCGCCCCAGTGGAAGTGCGAAATAACCTTGTTTTTGTCCCATCCGGTCTGTTCCATGATGTCGATCTCGCCACACAAGGGCCATCCGACACTGCCATATTGATCACCAAAATAGTTTCCGGTCTCATTGGAGTTGGCCCCCAAGGTCCAAATGGCTGGCCAAGTTCCCGCTTCGCTTGGAAGTTTCGCCCGTACCTCGACACGCCCGTAGGTAAATGCAAGCTTCGCGTTCAATCTGGCCGAAGTATAGGACTTGGTGGAACCGTTATAGGTGTATTCTTCCTTCAGGGCCTTGATCTTGAGGGTGCCATCACTCACAAAAGAGTTCTCTGGCCTTGCGGTATAGTGTTGGAGTTCATTGTTGTGCCAACTTCCATTGTTTGGTGGAATGATCTGATAGTGCCATTTTTCCGCATCCGGGGCGCCGTCGTCATCAAACTCATCTGAAAAGACCAAGGCTGCAAACTCCTCGTCGGACCTGTACACTTCAACGGCCACGGTTTGGTTGATGAACTCCCCTGATGCCGAGTAGGCCCAGACCACAATATTATAGGAATGGGTGCCATCTTTGGTAAAGGTATATTCCATGGTGCCTGTTTGGCTTTCCATTTGGTCCGCACTTTCGAAGCGGAAGGCATACCTAGTGGCATTCTTGGCCGTTGCGGAAACCTGGACCTTTCCCGAACCATTTCCGTTGGGATTGGCATCGTTGGCCCCCACAAGGGTCACGTCCACCACCAGCTCGGTAGGGGCTCCGCCCGTTTCAGAATCGCTGGAACTGCAGGACAATGCAAAGACCAGGGTCAATAAGGATATGTTGAATACATTCATTTTGAATAGTTGAAGGATACGTGTTTTGTTCTTTTTTTTCATGGCAATCTGTTTGGGAAATCGGCCCCCACCTTTTGGCGGGAGCCTTTCCATTAACTAAACTAACTCAAACCAATCCATGGGAAATGGATTTTGCTTCATTTTTTTGATTATTTGTGGAAATACACATTGTCCACGAACAGCGTCATGGATCCTGCGGGCATGCCTGCATAGATCAATTGTGCAATATTGGCCCTCGTGGTCAATCCTGTAAAGTCCGAAAGTGGAATGTCCAATGAGATCCAAGTGTATTGCTCAGGATTTTCGATGGTGATTTCATGTTCCACGTCATCACCGCCACCATCGTAGGTGCCGTTGGCGCCAAAATCGACCAGTTTGATCCTGATCTGGGTGGCATCGGCTGTCCAGACATCGGTGTGGAAATGGGTCATTTCCGTAGAGTCGATTTGATTGGCCACGGTCTCGATTCCCACAAAGTTCAATCCGCTGTATTTTTTTACGTCGTCACCGTCAACCAAAACATCTTCGAGCGTGGCCGCTGACCAATCCGTTCTCCAGGTGTCCACGGGCACATTGGTGTAGGCATTGCTGAACATGGAGATCACATTGGCCTCAGGAACCGTTGGTGCAGTGGCTGCGGCCATGGGCTCTGTTGGAGGCGGTGTAAAGAAATAGATGTTGTCCAAAAAGATGGTGCCATTACCATCAAACTTCAATTGAATCACATCGGTCAAATCGACAACACTTGAGAATTCCGATAGCGGAATGTCCACGCTAACCCATTCACCGTTGGCAATGTCAAAGGCATAAGGAGTTTCCGCAGGCCCAGTGCTTATGAGCGATAAATTCAGACTTGAGGAATCCGCTGTCCAGAAATCCACGTGGATCATGGTCATTCCAGATACATCCAATGGAGAAGCGAATTGTGTGCCCTGATAGTTCAAGTTTTCATATTTCAAGGTGTTGTTGCCCGCTATAACCACTTGTGAAACAAGGGTTGCTTGGCCCCAATTGGGGTTGAAATCCGTTCCAGCTACATTGGTATAGGAATCGCTGAACACGGAGATGACACTGCCTTCAGGTACGATAGGTTCCGGTGCTCCGGATATCGGTTCGGTGGAGACACCTGCTTCATCGTAGAAATACACATTGTCCACAAATACGGTGTTTTGCTTGGAGGGTGCTCCCACAAAGATCAACTGGGCGATGTTGGCCCTAGTGGTCAATCCAGCGAAATCTGAAAGGGGAATGCTCAGGCTTACCCATTCTTCCTGTGCGGGATTTTCGATCACAATCTCGTGTTCCACATCGTCACCTCCGCCAAAGGCGGCATCTGCTCCAAAATCAACCAATTTGATCCTGAACTCCGTAGCATCTGCGGTCCAAATATCTACATGGAAATGGGTCATATCCGTGGCGTCGATTTGGTTGGCCACAGTTTCAGCACCAACAAAGCTCAGCGCACTATATTTTTTGACAGCATTGCCTTCAATGGTAATGTCTTCCAATGTGGCATCGGACCAATCGGTCCTCCAGGTATCCACAGGAACATTGGTATAGGCATCACTGAAAAGGGATATTACCTCCAATGGATCCACAGTGGGCGCGGGTGCCGGACTTGTCGGTTCGCCTGTTTCCCCTGGTTCTTCGGTGGTTCCGCCTTCGCTCATGACAATATCATCAAAATAGTGGGTGGTGGCGGCACCTTTGTACCCATTGAAGTTGAAAAATAGGACCAATCGGTCAAATTTATCGGTATCGCTAGGGGAGAAGGCAAAAGAGAGTTCTTCCCATTCGTTGGCCACAGTGGTGGTGGACTGTACTTCTTTGGCGATGGAACCATCCGCACTGTCCTCGAATTTCAGGAGTACGTTTTGGTCCGCCGCAGGGGAATATACCTTGATCTTGATGGTCTGCAATTCCGAGAAATCCACTTTGCTGGCCAAATCAAAGAAGAAACCGGCCCAGGGCTCCACACCTTCGGTTTGGGTATATTCCACGACTCTTTCGGAGGTGTTGATGCCGGAGGGATCAGGATTATCTACATATTCCACAGTGAACGAACCGTCCTTCTCGCCAAAAAAGGTAACTTCGGGACCACCACATTCAAAATCGATGCCGTCAGCAATTTCGGGCACAATGGTGGAAAACGTACAATCTCCTCCTGGTTCGGGCTCTGGTTCAGGCTCTGGTGCCACATAGGCGGAAGGTGGTGGCAAATCGTCCTCGTTTTCACAAGAAATTAGGACTGCCAAGATTCCCAATACAACGAATAGTGATAGGAAGTGCAGTCTTGGGCTTGGTCTGTTCCTGTTATTTTTATACTTGTTCATTTCTCGATGTTTTAGTTAATTCGGATTAGCTGACCGTTAGTTGTACCCATCGTTTTGTGGGTAATTGGGGCCCAAAAGGTCCATTTGTTGTTGGGGAATGGGCCAGTTCTGCATGTATTCCCTCAAAAGCACCTTCGGGTTTCCTTCGGGATAGGACTCGTTCATGTTGTCGTTGTTCATGTGGTCCAGAAGGAATTCGTACAGTTTTCCAGTTCTTTTCAAGGTGAACCAACGTTGTCCTTCAAAGGCGAGTTCACGGGCCTCTTCATCCAAAATGGCCTGTAAGTCGATGGTGTTCACAGGGTCCGTATTGGCCCTTTCCCTTACCTCGTTCAAGTATTCCAATGCCTTGGGAGTATTGTTCAGCATCATATGGGCCTCTGCTCCAATCAGATAGGTTTCTGCCAATCGGTAGATCATGATGTTCTTGAAATGGTTCCTATCGGTGGGTTCCACGGTTTCATCAAAGAACTTGAGCACGCCTGGATTCTGTCTCCTGTAATAGAGCATGAACTCATTTTGGTCGGTTTCGCTGTTCTCATAAAGATCCAATGGATCACCTAGCTGTTTTCCGGGAGGAAGTGCGGTTTCATCGTTATAGGCATATTCAAAGATGTAATAGGTGTTGTTTTTCCGGTTGTCGTCGGGATCTTCATTGAGCAAATCTATCATGTATTGGTTCAATGAAATGAATCCTGCACCGGCCCCTCCATTTTCAATGGATTGGATGAGTCCTGGCGCATCTGCATTGGAGGATACCATGTTCCAACTCATGATGTGGGGGCTGCCCCCGCCTATGGTTTCCCTTTCGAAATTGATGGCAAACAAGGTTTCGGAATGGTTCAGCTCGCCGGCGAACACCTCTTCCGTGGCCACTAGGCTGTGGTTGCCGCTATTGATGACAGCATCCGCTTGCGCTGCAGCTTCGGCCCAGTCTTCTTCCCAAAGGGCAACTTTGGCCCTAAGGTGCCTTGCGGCTCCCTGACCCCATCTTCCAAATTGCGCTGGATTATAGTCCAAGTGCTCGATGGCAAAATCCAAATCGGAACGCAGTAGTGCAAAAATCTCTTCTTCGGAAGATTTGTCCTGTGGCACATCGAAGGCATTTTCGGGCGTGGTCGGCTCGGTCGTGATGAAGATGTTGTTGAAGAGTCTGTAGAGGGTGAAAAAAGCATTGGCCCTCATACACTTGGCCTCCGCAAGGATTTGGTTCCTTCTATCCTCGTCAATGTCCTCCAAGTTCTCTGCCCCTCGGATCACGGCGTTGGCCCTGTCCACCATGCGATAATTATGCTCCCAATGGGCATTGATTCCGGATGTTGTACCATAATCCCCAAGGCTTGCGCCCCAAAGCAACCTACTGTACAGGGAAACCTCCCCGGTGATTCCCACACCCAAGTCACTTTTTGCTTGCAGGATGAGGGGGTAAGTGCCGTTCAAGCTAAGGTCCTGGTAGATGTTCCTGTTTAGGGTGTACAGACCTACCACAGCATTTTCCAATCCTTCAGGAGTGGTGTAAAGGAATTCGACTGAATCGTCAGAAAAAAGTTCATCTTTCAGAAAATCTTTTTCACATGATGTGAATGCGGCTAAGACAATCAGTATTACCAATGCTTTTTTTGATATTATATATTGAAATATATGTTTCATGACAAGTTTTTTTAGAATCCTAATTTGACACCAAGGGTTATGTTCCGTGTTTCAGGAAATGCAGTTTCTTCGCCATTCACTGGGTTTTGTTCCGGGCTATATGATTTAAAGTCCGTGAACGTGAAGAGGTTGGTCCCCGTGACATAGACCTTGGCATTTTGTAGTCCAATTTTGGAGAGCGTTTCCTTCGGGATGTTGTAGCCCAAAGTGAGGGTCCTCAAGCGCACATAGGAAGCATCTCTTACGGCAAAGGAATAGAGATGTAAATGGGTGTCCGGTTTTGGCCTTGGGTATTCCGTGGAGGGATATTCGGGCGTATAGTATTTGGTCCTAATTCCATTGATGGCCCCTTTCCACAATTCTCCATTGGCAAGTACAGGGTTTAACTTAGTGGCTCCTTGAACAATGAAAATGTCGGCAAAGAGGTCAAAATTCTTGTAAGATATGGTATTGGTTATTGAACCATACCAATCGGGATCGGCGTTGATGAACACATTGTCCCTGTCATCGATCTGTCCGTTTCCGTCTTGGTCAACGACCCTTACGTCCCCGGGTTGCGCCAATGGGTTTCCAGAGCCGGCAATATCGTCACCCACTTGATAGATTCCATCATATTTCGGCCCCCAAATAGGGTTCAGGGACTGGCCCACGGACAACCTTCTTCCCGATGTGTCAGTGATGTCGATTGGAATTCCATTTTCATCAGTTTCACCTGTAAGAGAAATTACTTCATTTCTATTACTGGAAAAGATAAGTCCCAAGGACCAACTAAAATTTTGTTTTCTTATCAGGTTTGAGGTCAATGTAGCTTCAACACCTCTGTTTTGAACCTCACCCACATTAAAGCGGATTACATTGAAACCGGTCGTTCCTGCAATGGTTCTATTTAGCAATAAATCGGTAGTATTAGCTTTATAATATTCCACACTGCCTTCAAAGAAATTGTTGAACAGCCTGAAATCGACCCCAGTGTTCAAGGTAGTGGTGGTCTCCCATTTTAGGTTTGGATTAGGGAGTCGTGATGATGCTGTAGAACCTGCAACAGTTTCCGTGGATTGTGTGGAAGTATTATAAAAAACGTAGGGGAGGTTATCCGCCACTCCCAAGGATTCCAACGGGTCGATGCCCTGATTTCCTGTGGCACCGTAGCTGACCCTTAGTTTCAATTCGTTGATGGCCTCAACATTTTGAAGGAATGGCTCGTTCTGCATTTTCCAAGCCACGGAAACCGCAGGGAAGAATCCCCATTTGTTGTTTTCCGCAAAAACCGATGCGCCATCCGCCCGGGCAGTGGCTTCCAATAGGTAGCGATCTAAGTAACCATAACGTACCCTTCCCAAAAAGGAAAGGAGCCTACGTCTGGAAACATCCCTTGGGTTGTTGAGCAAGGTAGTGGCATTACCATTGTAGCCTAATGCATCATAGGTGAAACCAGACTTATCTATTTGGGTGTACTCGTTGCGCTGCTCATCAAAGGCTTGCACAAAGGTTAGGTTTAGATTGTGGTTATCATTGATTTGTGGTGAGTAGTCCACAATGTTTTCCACAAGAGCCTGTTTGAACAGGGTGTTGGACAATACGCCAAGCCCATCCATGCCCTCATCCCCTGCCGAATGCAGTGAGCTTCTGTAAATGCCCCTGTTGGTATTCCTGTTCCGCAGGAAAGTCTTCAGGGTATAGCTTAGGTTAGGTGTGAAGTTATAGACCAAACTGAGGTTCACGTCCGTAAGGTTGATCTTGGTTTCGTCGGTGGATTCCCTTTGGTCCCAAAGAGGATTTATATTGTCCGTTGCCGTAGGGCCCAAATAGAACTTTACCAGCTCGCCTTCATCATCGAAAGGCTTTGCCAAAGGAGTGATCGTGGTGAAGTCCAACCCACCGGTTTCCCTGTCTTGGTTTGCGTTTTGGTAGTTGATGATCCCCCTGAACACCAATTTGTCCGTAAGCTGCTGCTCAATGTTCAGTTTGAAGGTGCCCCTGTCAAAACTGGAATTGGGGATAATCCCTTCCTGGGTAAAATAGTTGACACTGGAGAAGATCTTGGTTTTCTCCGTCCCAGAAGAAAAACTAAGGGAGTGGCTCTGGATCACGGCATCACGAAGCACAAGGTCTTCCCAGTCCACAAAATTGCGGTTTTCTATGGCTTCCAGTTCAAAAGGGGAGAAAATGTTCTCGTCGTTGAGGTAATCCCCCGTGAACCTGTTCCTGTTGGCCTCCCTTCTAAGGTCGATGAACTGTTGGCCGTCATATTGGTTAAAATTCTTGGTCAATGTCTGAATGGTGGTATATCCATGGTAATCTATGGTTGCCTTTCCCGTGCGACCTGTCTTTGTGGTGACCAAGATGACCCCATTGGAAGCCCTAGATCCGTAAATGGCGGTGGAAGAGGCATCCTTTAAGATCTCGATGTTGGCAATATCATCTGGAGCCACATCGTTGAGGTTGTCAAAAGGCAGACCGTCCACAATGATCAAGGGTGAGTTGCCGTTCGGTGCCACCGATACATTTCCACGAATCACAATATTGGAGCCTCCACCGGGCCGTGCATCACCCAGATTCACCTGTACCCCCGCAGCCCTACCTCTCAACATTTCAGAAACGTTGGTGGTGGGAACATTGGTGGCTTCCTCTACTGCAACACTGGTCACGGAACCAATGACGTTACTTTTCTTTTGGGTACCATACCCGACTACGATTACCTCGTCCAAGGCCTGGGTATCCTCCTGCAGGACGATGTTGATGACATCCTGTGCGCCCACTTGGACTTCCTGCGTCACAAAACCAATGTAGCTGAATACAAGAATATCAGTGTTGGAGACACCATCAATGGTGAATTCCCCATCAAAATCCGTCACGACCCCATTGGTGGTGCCTTTGATCAGGACATTGACCCCGGGCATGGGGCCAGTGTTGTCAGATACTGTTCCTGTAATGGTCTTTGTTTGTGAAAATCCATAAGCAGTGCATAGGAGCACCAGCAATTTTACAATGCCATATCTCATTTTGAGTAATTTAGTTTGATGGTAAAGTAAAACGCTTAACGTCTTCTTAACAAAAGATATACCTCTATATAAAACCTACATTGGCAATTGAGAGGGGGTTAATTTGAGATATTATCAGAAAATCCCTTTAAAATATGATGATTTGAAAATATTGTGCCAATTGAATTATGACGGTGTAAATCGATGGAAACGCATCCAAAAAAGGCAATTGTAGGGTCAATGTAGAGGTGATTTAAGTATTTGTAGAGTAATGCAGTACCGAAGTAGAGTTCCCCTAGAAGTTCAAAATATACTCTATCAGGTTATCCTCGTGTGGGAGGTCGAACTTTTTGCGTAGCCTATAACGTTTCATTTCAACACTTTTCACGGATATGTTAAGGAGTGGGGCTATTTCCTTGGACGAAAGATTTAATCTTAAATAGGCGCAGAGCCGGAGGTCGTTGTTGGTCAAGCTGTCGTGTTTTGCCTTGATCCTTTTCAAAAAATCCTTGTCCGCATTGTTGAAGGCGTCCTCAAAAAACTTCCAATCGTCCTCGCTGTTGATGTTCCTGTCTATCTCCCTGAGCACGGATTTGATATTGCTGTCCTTGTTGGGAATGTTGTTCAACTGTGATTTCAGGGAGGAAAGAAATTTATTCTTCTTCAGGATGCTCATGGTGGATATGGCCAGTTCCCGGCTCTTGTTGTCTATCTCGTCCTGGAGTTTTTCGTTCAATAATTGGGAAATCCGTTCCTTTTCCTGCAGTTTTCTCCGTTCCAGTTCCTTTTGGTTCTTCTGGATGAGGGACTCCTGTTTTTTCCTGTAATATCTTTTATAAATTCGATGGACCAAGAAAAACAATAAGGACACCGCGAGGATATAGAGAAAGACGGCCAAGTTCGAAAGATACCAAGGACGCATCACGGAAAAGCTGTAGGAGGCCACGTTTTCGGTGAGGTTGTTTCCCACCATGGCCCTTACGCTAAAAGTGTATTCACCAAAGGGCAGGTTTTTAAAAGTGGTCTCTGGGGTATCGGACCATCCGCTCCAATCGTTGTAAAGACCTTCCAGTCTGTGTTGGTACCTCACTTCGGTATATTTGTCAAACTCAGGGACGCTGTACTCGAAAATGAGATTGTTGTCGGCATATTTGAATTCTCCTTCCAACTGGATAGGCGCCTTGGTAGAGACATCACGGTAATCCCCATAATAGATGGTGTTGATCTTGATGCTGCTCGTGATCGGTCTCACCTTATCCAGATTCAGGGACACATATCCGTTAGAGCTCCCGATGAGGTATTCGTTCTCTGCAATGATGGAAATATTCTCAAAACCGGATACACCCAAATTGCTTCTCAGGGCACTGGGCATGGAAATGTGGGTGTCGCTCAATTTCCCGCTCAAGGTGCTTTGGGTGATATATTTGATCCCATTGTCGGTAAAGAACCACAATTTTTGGCCCGAAGTATCCGGAATAATGATGCTGATCGGCCTTTCATTTTCTTTGAATACCATCTGGGTCATACTGCTGTCCAAGGAGATTTGCTTTAATTGATCTTCAACGGAATATATGCCAGTATAGGTTTTATAATACAATCGATTCTTGAACTGGAAAATATTGGAGCTATGTCCGATGGGTTCCACGTTCGTCATGTTCGTCACGCGGCGGAGGTCCGGGTCCAGTTCAATTTGGTATAGCCCCTTTTGTTCATGGTTGACCACGACTTCGAGGGAATCTATCTCAAAAAATCGACTGGAAATGGTGAAGCCCTCGATGACATTGCGCAGTGACCAAGCACCCATTTTCTTCTCCAGAACGCTGAGTCCATTGTAGTTTCCTTGCAGGACAAGGTTTTCGGTATGTTTCAAAGGTTTTACGGCCCAAGTGCCCCTAAAATCGGATACAAGTTCCGCTCGATTTTCTTCCACCACAAAAGTTCCACTATTATGCCCACAGAAAATGGTGGAGTCCACCAATTGCAGGCTCCAGACCTGGCCTTCCGTACCATTTATCAATTTAAATTCATCGGAAACATCCGTTCTTCTTGAAAAAAGACCTTGATTGGTACCCAAGTACAGACGATTTTTGTGGCGCATAGCGGCATAGACCAACCCTATTTTCCCAAGTTTGTCCACATATTCGTTAAAGGGCGAATATAGGTTGATGACACTGAGGCCGTTGTCCAGGCCAAGCCATAGATTGTGGTCCATGTCCTCAAAAAGGGAAAGTACGGTGTTGTTGTTGAGCCCCTTGGCCTGATTGATGTTCCGTATCAGTTTGCCTTCCTTCGATAAGTGATAAAAGCCATTGGAAATGCTGCCTAGCACAAAGGTGCCATCATCCAATCTGATACTGCTGTACAGTTTGACAAACGTGTCATCCATGTCCGTTGGCCATGGTGTAAGTATCTCAAAATCATATCGATAAAACTTTGCATCCTCAGTAATGACCAAAAGAACATCGCCCAATTCATACAGGCCGATGATGGATCTGTTCGCCAAAATGGGGTCGTTTTCCACTAGTACAGGTTCTCCGTTTTCAATGGTGAAAAGACCTTGTTTCGCCCTTTGGAAATAGACTTTGTCCTTGATCAGATGTAGTTTGGCCTTGGCCGAATTGGCCTCTAGCGCCCGGAAAGTGTCCTCTGCGTTGTCATAGATGTAGATCCTGTCCAATGATTGGAACAGCACCCAATGGTCCAGCGCTAAGATGTCCCAGAATTCCTCGTCTTCGGAGAGCGGGGAATCCAATCGGTCCGATAGCGAGGTGTAGGAAAGTTGTCCGGTTTCTTCTTTGGTCCAGAAACCAAATTCCCGATACGATCCTGTGTAAATTTTTTCCCCAATGGCCTTTACCGACCGAATAATGGAAGGGGAAGGCAGTTGATATTTATGCCAAGTGTTCCCATCAAATTCCAATAAACTGAAATGGTTGGCAATGTAAATGTTCCTTGTGGAGGACTGGGAAATGCCCCAATTTTGGTATTCCCCATTGTATTCTTTTGGGCTATAGTTCTGGATGGGGGGTAGTTCTTGCGAGAGCAATCCCCAGCAGAAGGATAGGAGAAAATAGGTATAAAAGGACCTCAATCCAGTCAGGTTTTTTGTCAGTTGATGGATGGTGAAGATAAAAAAATAGCACAACACTTGAACCCTCAACTTTTTAGCGTGTGGTGATAGTGAAAAATGGGTAGATTGAGATTATTACGAACAGAAAGCCTTCTCCCTTTCCCTTTTGGCAATGGATTTTTGGAAATAAAGGATAGCGATTCCGATGCACGCTCCGGTCAACGCAAGCAAGGCGCCCACAACGCTGGAATACGGCACCCCGAGCCCAAAGACCATGGGGAGGCCCCCGAGATAGGCCCCGGAAGCGTTGCCCATATTAAAGGCACTTTGGTTCATGGAGGACCCCAGTTTCTCCGCCCCTTTGGCAGCTTTGATGATGGCCGTTTGAATGGGAGTTGCTACAGAAAAGGTAATCACTCCAATAATAAAACTGATGATGAATATGGCAGTGGTACTGTGGGCCATCAGTGCATTGGCAATGAGAATAACGGTCATGCTGAGCAAACTTATGACCACGGATTTGACCGGACTGAAGATTTCCACCATCTTGGCGCCCAAAAAGTTACCGACGAACATCCCCAATCCGGCCACGATCATTACGTAGCTCACACTGGTTTCGGGAAGTCCTGTGACCGAGATGACCAATGGGGCGATATAGCTGTACCAAGCAAAGAAGCCTCCCGTACCCACGGTGGTCAGGGCTATCAGGGCCCATAATTTTTTGTTCTTGATGCCTTTTGTCGCAGGTTGGCCTTCTTGAATCTCCGATTCGTCGAACGAATCCTTGGGCATCCAAAAGAAGAGACTCGCCAAAGTGGCCAGTCCAGCTACTCCGACCAGCAAAAAGGATAGGCTCCAGTGCCACTCTTGTCCAATATAGGTTCCGAGCGGAACGCCTATCACGTTGGCGATGGTGAGCCCCGAGAACATAATGGCCATGGCCTGTGCCGCCTTTCCGGGTTTGGCCAAGTAGCCCGATACCACTGCGCCGATACCAAAAAAAGCACCGTGGGGCATTCCTGATAAAAACCGGAACAAAAGCATGATCCAATAGTTGCCCGAAAATGCGGATAGGGTATTGAAGACCGTGAACCATAGCATCAGGAACAAAAGTGACTTTTTTGGGGTAAGCTTGTTGGTCAACCGGGCCATAAAAGGGGCACCTATCACAACGCCCAGGGCATATATAGCGATAAAGTGGCCCGATGTGGAGATGGAAATGGCCATGGACTCCGCTATGTTCGGAAGAATGCCCATGATCACAAATTCCGTTAGACCAATGCCAAACCCACCTATGGCAAGGGAAAGCAAGGCTTTTTTGTTTGTATGTCCCAAATTGTCGTTCAAGCTTAAAGTCTTTTTGAAGTAAAGGAAACAGCAAAAGTACGGAGGATCTGGGAAAAGGCCTGCAAGCATTTTTTCCAAAACCTATTTGATATTATCTTTTGTGGAAAGCCAAACAAATCGATAACAGAAAGTGAAGATAACCGCTTTGGTTGGAACAGCCCTGGACAAAGGTGACAATTCAATAAAATTCAAAAAATGAGCTAATGTTTTTGAAGAAGAAAATAGGCCAGGGCTGTTTTATAGGTCCAATGTAGGTCCATGGATAGCAATAGGGGGAAATCCTTATCCAAGATTACCCTTGCCGATGTAGGAGAACTCTTTTTTATAATGCAGAAGCCCCGCTACTTGGAGCGGGGCTTCTGCATATATTGATATTTAAGGAAAAGGTGGGCGGGGAAGGAATATGATAGCTAATTCAAACAGACTCCTGAGAATTCAACAAAACTTAATGGATTTTGTCTTTTTAGAAGTAAGTCCTATTGCCGCCCAACCTTGTTTCATCATCTATGACAAAGCAACCAATTAGTGGAGCCCAAAGAGTACTTTTAAAACGGCAAGTACTTGTTTTAACATAAATTTTCTTTCTTTAGGCCATTTGCATTTCATACTTATGGGCAGCACTCCTATAATCATTGGGGCTGATTCCTATATTCCTTTTAAAGGCGGTATAGAAACTGTTCTTGCTGTTGAAGCCTACTTCATACATGATGGCTTTGACGCTCATGCTTGGGTTGGATGTCAATAGGCGTTTTGCTTCCTTGATACGGTATTCGTTCAAGAACGAATAAAAGTTCATGGAAAAATAGGTGTTGATGACCTGGGATACTTTGTATCTGTTATGCTTGATGTGTTTTGCAAGGTCATCAAGGCCCATATCGTTGTTTCGGTATATTTTGTCCTCGTCGAAGGCTTTCATGATCTTGGCCCTTATTTTGAAGGCCTGCTCTTTGGTCAATCCAGACTTTTCATACTTTTTCTGGTTGCTGTGTGAAGTTATTTTGTTGTCCTGTTCGTTAAAATACTTCAATACGATTTGTTGGAGTATTCTTTTCATGTGATTGATGATTTTTGATTGATGATGAATGTGGTTACAATTTAAGAAAATATGAAGCCAGAATGCCTATGGTCTAGATTTTAAAGGAAGGCTAGAAGACAGGTTTATTTGAAAAAAAGTATTGTAAATAATTGATTTTCAAACTTATAATATTATTGTGCCTTGCTGTAAGAGTCATGTTAAAGTTTTGTCAATGCTTTTTATAAAAGAATAAAAGACAACTTAGGGATTTCCATGTTAAAAACAAGTCAAAAATGAACAAAGTGAACAATTCGGTGATATCGGTATCAAGCGACACTTTTTTGATAGGGACTTTGCCGTTTTACCACGGCACAGACCCTAAGGACAAGCTTGTTTCGGACATTGTTGAGGACCAACATTTTGTTCTTTCCCTCCCCGGCCTTTCTTTCATAATAGGCCTTCAGTTCCGGATCGTGCCTGACTGCGGCAAGTGCGCACATATGCAACTGCTTTTTCATCGTCTTGTTTGCCATATGGTGCACCCTGGCACGTTTCTGGATACTGGAACCGGAGGTGTGCTCGAAGGGCACCACGCCACAGTAGCAGGCAAGCTGTTTGGGATTTTCGTACTTGGTGAAAAAATTGGTGTAGATGGTAAAGTATAGGGCCGTGAACATACCTATCCCCGTGACGGAAGTCGCCAGTCGCACCGTGGTGTTCAATCTTTCATGGGAGAGCACAAGGGCCTCTATCTCGGCCTCCATGCGGCGGATCTCGTCGTTGAGGCACTTGGTGGTCTTTTTGATGTGCCTTTGGACCAGTTTTCCAAGTTCCGGGTCAAAGGTCTTGAGTTCATTGGGGTGCTTGCCCAGGTCCGCCCTGAACCTGACCAGTTGGTCCCTTACCTTGAGCAGGGCATTGACCTTTTCCAGGATCTCAGGCACCGGTCTGTACAGTTCGATCTCGTTGTGGTTCTTGGCGGCGTACCGTGCGATCCGGATGGCGTCCAGCCTATCGTTCTTGCCACGCTGTATCCCTAGGCTACGTGTGATCCTCAACGACATCTCGACACAAAGATTGGCCTGTTTTTCGAGCAGCCTTGCGATGACCAGCCTGCCGTATATACCGGTATGTTCCAGACAGACCAGGGTGTTTTCCAAGGGTATGCCCCTGTTCTTGAGCAGCCTTATGAACGCCCTGGTACCCTTTTGTGAATTGTCGAACACGAACGAGGCCGTGTCGTCCCCTTCGATAATGGCGATGTCAAAGGACTTTTTGGATATGTCCACGCCAACAAAATACTTGAAGTCAGATTTTTCCATGATAAAAAAGTTTAAAAAATGAGAGACCCATGAATTAGACACAACCGACAACTGAACGATTATCCAATCCCTGATAATAGGCCTTCAAGCCTGAATTTCCATATGATGCAGGCCCAGAAGATGACCGATAAAGCATTTAATCCTACCTTATAAGTCCTGAACTTTGAATAGCAATTAATACGTCTTTATCGGTCTGGTTGCCGTCCAATATCATTGAGGTTCCAAGGTAGGCAATACCCGAATCCTTCTCAATGGACAGCGATATATGTTCCGGTCCTATACCAAGGGATATTGATGTAATGATATCTGAACCATATCGAAACCCTGGACAATAGGCCTTGAAGCCTGAATTTCCATCTGATGCCGTTCAGAGATGACCGATAAAAGGATTTGAAAAGCATAAGTCCTGGACTTTCCCTGCGCCTAATCCTCCTTTATCGGTCGGTGGCCACTTACGGTCACCGAGGGTATTCCCGAGTTAAAGACGACCTTTATTCAAACAACGATCATCTTAAAGGAAAAGCTCTATGTAAATGGTCGACGCTAAACTAAGGGAATAGCAAGAGGGTGATGCGCAAAATGCGCCATCACGGTTGTTTTCGGGTCTTCAACAAATTGAAAACCAGTTAATTAATTTGATTTTGGAATACAGTACAAAATCGGGGTCTACAGTAGGATTTTCCGAAATCTACTGTAAATCCTTTGGGAAGCCCTGTAAACACTGGAAATTTTTGACGAAAAAATTGGCGCAATTTGACGAAAAAACAAAATTGGGCCTTTGGAAAAGCAATCAACAAATCACAGAATAAAGAAAGGAACCGGTGGTCAAGAACTGTTTTGGAAAGAGTTATCTGAAGTTTGAAGTAATGGAATGGAGATTGAAACGGAATTAAATTGAAGCCAACAAACCTTTGGATTATCTCAAAGGATGAGAGGAATGTTTTGATGGATGGAATTACCTCGCTCAGTAAATTAGTTAAGGGTAAGATTTGGGGCTTGCAGCACTCCACTTCGTTGCGTTCGCCTTTATCCTGATTTCCAATTGGGACCAGGAGATTTTAAAGCACCGTTTTATTGAACTTTTAGTTTGAAACGATTCTACTGATTCTAAAGAGTTTACTTTTTCCGTACACTTAATTGGTTTCCCACTTAGACCCTTTTTTACCCCTATATTTAAACTCTATTTCTCAATACTGATTGACCACTATTCTATCCTTTCGCCGAAAACCAAATTTTAACAACTAGAAAATTCCTACATTTATAAAAGTTCAAAAAAACGATGAAGGATATTAATGAGAAAAGCTTATTGAACATTTTAAAAATTGCTCATGATGTATCCATGCGTGGAAAAGGTATTTCATTGGATACGGCCATTAAAAAATCAAAGTACAACAATATTAGACCCTTCTTAACGGCAGAAATATTAGAATCATTTATAGCCAAGAATGAATATTTGATAAATGAGTGGGTTATGTATTCTGAAGACAAACGAACCGTCGGAGGTTTTTATATTGGTAAAAATGAAATAGGAAGTTGTAAAAATCCAGAATTTAAAATTAATTATGATTCGATGAACCAAACAGTCGCAAATTATATCCTAAAAGAATTGGATTACTGGATAAATGAAAACTAAAGTTAATGGCCTCAATCAAACAATGAAGTATTACTTTCCATTGATTTTAATATTCTTGTCATGCAATCAGAATACACGGTTTGATAGTGTGAAATGGAAGAATGCTGGAGGTGAAAGTATAGTACTGGATAAAAGATTCAAATTTTATTGTGAATAGGATACTGAAAATATTTATACTAGTGCTCTTTGGAAGTAATTTTATTCTTTATTTCTGGTCCATAAATGAGGGTAGGCAGGTACTTGGATATACAGGAAACTACTATGAAAATATTCCGAAAACTTTTGAATATTATTTTTTATGGGTTATCCCATATTGGTGGTTTTATTTACTCATTTTTAGTTTCTTCTTTTCTATTTTAATACACATGACAAAAAGAGGTAAAAGAGCCGAAAATGAAACACTCTAAAGTTCAAATAAACGATTAGTAACTCCATGAGATATTTCTGTTTGTCAGTTTTTTTTATTCTGGTTTCAACTGAAATCTTTTCTCAAGATTCTTTTAGTCTAGGATACTCCAATAAAGGATGGAATTATGGATCTGCTGGAGCAATGTTTCAAAGAAGTGTTTTGGTATTGAACAGAGATAGTACTTATTTAGAAATCCATGAATCCTATTTAACGAGGAAATTGTATAAGAAGAACCTACCGTGGGACTTGAAAAGGACTTTCGGGGAATTCAAGGTTACTGGAGATACATTGATTTTAAAAGATAAAGATAACCCGAGTAGGATACCTGAGATTTTTATCATCAAAAGTAACAGGCGAATTAAGCATTTTGATAGTGATTTGAAAACCGAGTACCCAAAAAGTTGGAAAAAAATATTGTCTCCTAAATTAGGGGACTTGCGAATTAAATAATCAAAGTTCAAACAAACGATGAATCACGAAATTCTAATCTTACAGCAATCACCAAGAATAGAGATGGTATTCTATGAAGATGAATTTGAAATGAAGAAGTCTGGTTCCGTATTAATTGACAAAATGAAATATTCTCAACTTAAAAGTGTTGAGTTTGTTAAAGGAAGAATTCCATGGTTCTCAGGAATACTCACAACTATCATAGATTTGATAATGGGACACGGAGTTGGACAATGGAAAAGAGGCAAGGGGAAACTTGAATTGACCACTACTGACCATAGTTATACCGTTGAGCTTGTAAATTATGATCGAGAACAAACTCCTGAAGCTGTGAAAATGATTAACGAAAAGTTCAAATAAACGATTAATAAGAAAGTAGCGGATTGAAATTCCTAAAAGTCATATCAGATAAATTGAAAACTAATAGAGTCCAAAGATTAGTTTATGGCTTAGGACTACTCCTTTGGATTATTATATGGATTGATGATATTAAGTTTTACAATTTGGAAAGTTCAATTGGAATAAAATACTATTGGATAATATTGATTCCAACTTTTATTCTGATTGGACAAATTATATTTAACAGCAAAATTTTATGGTTGGCTTCTGTTGCTCTTTTTGGGTTTTATACTTTATGGACAATTTGGAATATTATTTTTCTAGGCATCTTAATTGATTACCATCGTGATTTTGTTCCTGAATCTTTCTGGACATTTGATAGGATTTCCATTTGGGTTTTTATAATCCTGATATTAGTAATAATAAACTGGTTGATTTGGAAAATCAAACCAATTGAAAAAGACCTGCAGAATAATTAAACAAGCTAAAGTTCAAATAAACAATTCCAATAAAAGATGATCAGATACATCGATTATATTCCATTTTAGGTGTATATAGATGTATTTCACATCTATATAAACTGTAAGCTCCCCCTAAATAGAACTGCGTTCTTTTCCAATTTCACCAAGATTATTGTCTTAAATTTATTGAACAAAAATTCATAATGCACCAAAAAACATCAAATTTTTTGTGCCAAAATAAAATTTTTTGGATTCTGTACCTATTCTGTACCCATGGTAAAAAATAAAGGCCCCCGATTTCTCGGAGGCCTTGCCTGCTCTAGTAGCGGGAACTGGACTCGAACCAGTGACCTTCGGGTTATGAGCCCGACGAGCTACCTACTGCTCTATCCCGCGATGTGGACGGCAAATATACAACCTTTTTTGCATCATTTCCAAACTAAAGTCAATATTCCTTTTTCATTGGGGTCTTTCCAGACTAAAATCCATAAATTCGGACTTTTGACTTTATGAAAGCAATCAACGATTTTCTGTCCTGGGTTTTGCCCTACACAGAATGGCCCATGTTCATCCTGCTCATTGGTGGGGGACTCTTCTTGGTTTTTTATTCAAAGTTTGTACCCTACCGGTATTTTGGCCATGCGATAGCCGTGGTCTCTGGCAAATACGATGACAAAAACGCCAAAGGGGATGTGAGCTCCTTTCAGGCCTTGTCGGCAGCTGTGGCGGCCACTGTTGGTCTGGGGAACATATCGGGTGTGGCCATTGCCATACATGACGGAGGGCCAGGGGTCGTTTTTTGGATTTGGATGACCGCTCTTTTGGGCATGGGCATCAAGTTTTATTCCGGGAGCTTGGCCATTATGTTCCGGGATACCGATAGCGACGGAAAATTACAGGGCGGCCCCATGTTCTACATTACCAGGGGCATGGGCAAATGGGCGCGTCCCATGGCCGTTTTTTTCAGTATTTGTGGACTCTTCGGGTTTTTGGGGGTATTTACCGCCAATCAGTTTACGGAGGCCTTTATGGGCGTGGTGAAACCACAGGAAACCCTTTTTGTGGCCAGTGAGTTCAACTGGAAACTGGGAATTGGTTTCCTTTTGGCCATTATTACCTCCATTGTCATTTTCGGGGGACTTTCCAAAATTGCGAAGGTGGCTTCCGCTATTGTTCCTTTCATGGTAGGGGTATATCTCATAGCGGTCATTTTTGTGATGGCCAACAATTCAGGACAAGTGCTTCCTGCCCTCAAAATGATTTTTGTGGAAGCCTGGAATTTCGATTCCATTGTCACCGGGGGCTTTTGGGGCCTCGTCATTGTTGGTGTGCGCCGTGCCATGTTCTCCAATGAGGCGGGTCTGGGAAGTGCACCCATGTACCACGGGCAGTCCCGAAACGATGAGCCCACAAAGGAAGGATTGGTGGCCATGCTGGGCCCTTTCATCGATACCATCATGGTCTGTACATTCACCGCGGTGGTCATCATTTTGAGTGGGGCCTATTTGGAGGATGGTAGTGGCATCACCATGACCATGTCCGCTTTTGAAAAGACCCTCTACGGTTTTGGGGACATCCTTTTGATGGTCATTGTCACGGCATTTGCACTTTCCACCCTGTTCACCTATTCCTATTATGGGGTAAAGTGTCTTTCATTTCTCACCACCCCAAAAATTGGAAAGTGGTACAATGTATTCTTTGTAGTGATGGTCGTTTTTGCCACGGTGGCCTCTTTGGATTTGGTAAAAAACCTTATCGATCTATCTTATGCGCTCATGGTGATACCCAATATGATCGCAGTGTTGTACCTTGCACCCAAAGTGAATGCGGCATCCAAGCAGTATTTTATAAAAAAGAAGCAAAGTGGCACATAAGGCAGGTTTTGTAAATATTATAGGCAACCCCAATGTGGGGAAATCCACGCTGATGAACGCTTTTGTGGGCGAGAAACTGTCCATTATCACTTCCAAGGCGCAGACCACTCGCCACCGGATTTTGGGAATCGTCAATGGGGACGACTTCCAAATGATCCTTTCAGACACCCCAGGAATCATAAAGCCGGCCTACGAACTCCAGACCTCCATGATGGATTTTGTGAAATCCGCTTTTGAGGATGCCGATGTGCTCCTCTACATGGTCGAAATCGGGGAGAAGGCCCTCAAGGACGAAACTTTTTTCAAAAAAATAGAACACAGTCAGATCCCGGTACTGTTACTGCTCAACAAAATTGACACCTCGGACCAGCAAGTGTTGGAAGAGCAGGTGCAACATTGGAAGGACCTTCTGCCCAATGCCGAGATCCATCCCATTTCCGCTCTGGAAAACTTTAATGTCAAGGAAGTGTTCGACCGCATTTTGGAACTTTTGCCCGAGGCTCCTCCCTATTACCCCAAGGACCAATTGACGGACAAGCCCGAGCGATTTTTTGTGAACGAGACCATCCGTGAAAAGATCTTGTTGCACTATAAAAAGGAAATCCCCTATTCCGTGGAAGTGGAGACCGAGGAATTTCTGGAAGATGAGGACATTATCCGGATACGCTCCGTGATCATGGTGGAGCGCGATACCCAAAAGGGGATCATTATCGGCCATAAGGGGAGTGCCCTAAAAAGGGTCGGGGTCGAGGCCCGGAAGGATCTTGAGAAATTCTTTGACAAACAAGTACACATCGAACTGTATGTGAAGGTCAACAAGAACTGGCGCAGCAATGCCCAACAGCTACGCCGGTTCGGATATAACGGATAGATTTTTTCAGACTTTTTGAAAACCGGCTATGGTTTCCCTGAACATGGATTTCAACTGGTCCATTTGTCCCGCTCCCTTTGATTTTCCCAACCGCCCAAAAGCATAAAGGGCAAACCAGATCACGATCAAAAAGAACATGCCCACCATCAAAAAAGTAATATCCTTCCCCAAGGAATGGTTGGAGTAAGCAAAAATGCCCAAGATGATAAATAGCGTGCCCACCCCAAAATGGAGGAACATAAAAAACGTCCAAAGTGTCGGGTTGGGACCAAATACCCCACGGATGTTGCTCACGCCCTCTTCGTAGGAAGAAAGTTCGAGGTGCAATTGGGGGGTCCAGAAGTTGGTCTCCGCCTTTCGGAACTTGATAAAGATGTGTTCATCGAGCCTGCTGATCAAAAAACCATCCTTTTTGTGGGTGTCGTAGGTGCGCTTCAACGTTTCCATATCGGTCCGTAAGGCAACATGGAATCGGGGCCTTAAAACAATCTCGTGGGTCAGGTCGCTCATAACAGTTTGAAAATGATAAAAAAAGGTATCATTTTTTCTTCATAATAAATGGTACTTTTGCCAAAATTTAATGCAGATGGGAGCTATCGTAGCTATCGTAGGGAGGCCCAATGTGGGCAAGTCCACTTTTTTTAACCGATTGATCCGTCGTCGTGAGGCAATCGTGGATGCCGTGAGCGGCGTTACCCGTGACCGCCATTATGGAAAAAGTGATTGGAACGGCAAGGAATTTTCGTTGATCGACACCGGAGGATACGTATTGGGAAGTGACGATATTTTTGAAAAGGAAATCGACAAACAAGTGGAACTGGCCATTGGGGAGGCCGACGCCATCATTTTTATGGTGGATGTGGAATCTGGAGTCACGGGCATGGATGAAGATGTGGCCAAACTGTTGCGAAAAGTCAACAAGCCTGTTTTCCTCGCCGTGAACAAAGTGGACAATGCCCAGCGTATGGCCGATGCCGTGGAATTCTATGCCTTGGGATTGGGTGAATACTATACCCTGTCCAGCATCAATGGCAGTGGGACCGGGGAATTGTTGGATGCCTTGGTGGAAGTGCTTCCCGATGTGAAGGAAGAAGAAAGTGAACTGCCCCGTTTTGCGGTGGTGGGTCGCCCGAATGCGGGAAAATCATCCTTTATCAATGCGTTGATCGGGGAGGACAGATACATCGTTACTGATATTGCCGGGACCACTCGGGACAGTATCGACACGCGGTACAACCAGTTCGGTTTTGAGTTCAATTTGGTGGATACTGCCGGAATCCGCAGAAAATCCAAGGTAAAGGAAGATTTGGAGTTTTACTCCGTGATGCGCTCCATCCGGGCCATTGAGCATTGTGATGTATGTATCTTGATGTTGGATGCCACAAGAGGTTTTGACGGACAGGTTGAAAATATCTTTTGGTTGGCCCAGCGCAACAATAAGGGCATTGTGATCTTGGTGAACAAATGGGACTTGGTGGAAAAGGACACCAACTCTGTGAAGGAATACACGGCCATGATCAAGGAGGCCATCTCCCCATTTGAGGATGTCCCCATCCTTTTCATATCGGTGATGACCAAACAACGTATCTACAAGGCCATTGAAACGGCTGTGGATGTGTACAAAAACCGTTCAAAGAAAATCGTGACCCGAAAATTGAACGATATCATGTTGCCCATTATCGAGAACACCCCGCCTCCGGCCTACAAGGGCAAATATGTGAAGATCAAGTTCTGTACCCAATTGCCAACGCCTTATCCCCAATTTGCGTTCTTCTGTAATTTACCGCAGTACGTGCGCGATCCCTATAAACGCTTTTTGGAGAACAAGTTGCGCGAAAACTTTGATTTTACCGGGGTTCCGATTACCATTTTTATGCGGAAGAAGTAATATGTTCAACTAATCTTCCGAAGCCCTTCGGACCTGCACTTCTTGTTGTATGCGATTGCCCAAATTGTCCACCGCGGTAAGGGTATATTCCCCAGGTCCAATATCCAAAATAAGCTCGTGGAAATTTTCCGTTTTGCCCACATAGGCATCATCCACATACCAATAAACAATGGCATTGTTCTGTTGATGGGCCAACTTTAGAACAATGTCCTGGGATTTGGTGCCGAGGTCTTTGGGCAGTAATACAGCTTCATCGGGTTTCGGATAGATGAATTCCATCAGTTGATTGTTCATTTCGGAACAATTGTCCATGAAAGGTGGCAATTGTTTGTAATTGGGGTTGGAAAGTGCGTAATAGTACTCTAGGGTGGGGGGCAGCACAAACCAGTTTTGGGCCACCATGTTTTCCAAGGGATAGCATTCCGAGTTGACCCGATAGCTTTCCGAAGCGTCCAAAAACAACTGCTGGTGAAAGGGGCAAGGCCCGCTTCGGGTGCCATGGGTGGGCACATATTCTTTTTTGACATCGTCACAAAAAACAGAGGCCCGATACCCACTTTGCGAACAAATATCCACCTCCACAAGGTCATCAAAAGGTTCTTGGAACCATCCACTTTGTGGGAGGGCGTCCAGCACATCGAACAACAAGGGGGCAGCTGCAGTGATTCCCGTCAGGCCTGGTCTTCCCTCGCCATCGGCATTGCCGGCCCATACCCCAATGGCATATTTCGGCGTCACCCCAACGGCCCAAGCATCTTTGAACCCAAAACTGGTGCCCGTTTTCCAGGCAATGGGCTGGGAGGAATCAAAAAAATGCCAGTTTTCGTCTCCTTCGGGCCGGTTCACCTCATACATGGATTGGAAGGTGGCATAAATAGCCCCGGCACCAAAAATGGGAGGGTCGAACTGCTGTTTTCCAAAATCGATTTCTTCTTCGATCAAATAACTGGCTTTGACAAATTCGTTGGTGCGATAGGTGCTGGAATGGGTCACATAATGGTTCAGGCCCGATGCCAGCGAGGCATAGGATTTCGTGATTTCCCAAAGGGAACTTTCGGCCCCACCCAATATCAAGGAAAGGCCATAATGGGAAGAAGGCCTGTCCAGTGATTTCATGTTCATTTTGTGGAGCTTGTTGTAAAATTTTTGAAGACCGTATTCCCGTAACAACCGCACTGCGGGCACATTCAAAGAGCGCGACAGGGCCCTGCTGGCAGGTACGGCTCCCATATAGGTTTTGTCAAAATTTTGGGGATGGTAGCCGTTGATCACGGTCGGGACATCCTCCACCAAGCTATGGGGCAACAACTGGCCTTCATCCAGTAGGGCGGCAAACAAAAATGGTTTTAAGGTGCTACCCGTACTTCGGCTTTTGGTGATGATGTCCACGTAATTGGCATGCTCTTCTCCGGAAGGCGAATTGCCTACATAACCCAATACGTTGCGGGTTTTCACATCGAGCACCAAAATGGCCAGATTATGGATTTCGTTGCTCTTCAATTGGCGATAGTGCCTTTCGGCCAAAAGGTTCAATCGTTGCTGTAAAAATCTGTCAATGGAAGTGGTGATGCGCTCCCCTGGATGTTCGTTTCGGATGCGTTCCGTAAGATGGGGTGCCACATCGGGCAAAGGGACCGGTTTTTGGGGCAAGGGCTCTGCAATGGCCAGATCATAGGTGGTGGCGTCGATGCTGCCTTTTTCCTTCAATTTTTTCAATAATGCGTTTCGTTTTTCCAATAATAATTGCTCATTCTTGCCCGGGAAAATGAGCGATGGGGCATTGGGCAATACGGCCAAGGATGCGGCTTGGCCCCAACTCAATTCGTGTGCGGGGATACCAAAATAGCGCCAAGCGGCAGTTTCCAATCCCACTACATTCCCGCCATAAGGGGTGTGGGAGGCGTACAACCGTAAAATCTCTTTTTTGGAGGACCTCAATTCCAATCGGGTGGCCATGAAAATTTCAACTACTTTTTCTGCATAGGTCCGGGACTTGTTCTTTCTGCTCAATCGGATGACCTGTTGGGTGATGGTGCTGCCTCCCCTTCGGGATTTTTTGGTCAGATTATGGCCTATGGCCTTTACAATGGAGACGGGATTGAAACCGGGATGCTGGTAAAAATATTCATCCTCGAACATCAGGATGCATTCCTCAAAACGATTGGGGACCGAGTCCATTTCTGGGAACCGCCACTGACCATCATCGGCAATCCGCGCCCCGATCAAAGTGCCCTCGGAGCTGTTCACCACTGTTGAGGTAGGGTCTTCAAAAAGATTTTTGGGCAGACAGAACAACCACAAAACCAAGAAGGCCATGAAAATGGCCAACTTGATCTTATGTCGGTATGCAAATTTTTTCGATCGTTCCCAAAAATCGTTCATGCAAAACTCATCACTGTACCACTTTGATCCAATTGCCTTTGTTCCTCGCTTGGTAGTTGTTATCGTACATGGCCTCCACTTGGGCTCCGGGCAAATAATACCCACCTAGGAAAGAAGCATTCAGTTTGATGGTAAAGGTGGTCGATTTTTTTGCCCCCAAATCAAAATACAGATGGGTACGGTCGTCACGGGTATCCACATAATCTGCTTTGGCAGCATTGGCATCGGCACCGCCCGCATAGGAAGTATCCACAATTTCCCATCCACTGGGCACAATATGGGTCAATGCCACATTCTCGACATAGTCGTTGGAATTATTGAAGACCGTGACCACCGCTTGGAATTCTGTTCCTTGTCGTAGCTCGGAAACATCCATCGCATTGCCCAGGGCATCTTTGTAGGCCACATTGAGGCTGAGGTTCTGCTGTTGAGCCAGCTCTTCTCCCACGGGCAATTTCCCGGTCTGGGTCAAAGTGGCATAAATGGTATTGCCCTGTTTGTTGCTCACTTGTATTTCATTTTTGAAGGAAGTGATGACAAGTCCCCGTTGCGCAATGGCCCTATCGGTTTTGACCACCACCTCTTTTCCGTTGTTAGTATAGGCAATGTCGATGGATTTACCGCCATTTTTCATCACCATTTTGGAAAGGGACAATAAGGCAAATGCAGTTTCTTGGGTGCTGTACCAACTTTGGGAAGATAGGTTTTTGGCCAAGGAAACGGAAAGTTCCCGCTGCTGGGAATCCCCCAAAATCACCATGGTTTCCAACGCCATGGCCCTGTTTCGGAAAACGGAACCATAGGTTCTATAGTTGTAATTGTTGGGCGTAAAGTTGATGTTGGCCTTTTGCGCAATCTCCTGGGCCACTTCTTTCTTTCCGGCCAAGGCATAGGCAGCTGCCAAACGCCATTTGGCCTCATTGCTCAAATTCTTGGTTTCACGAAGACGGTTCATGGCGGCCAACTCGGGCTGCTGTGCCAAGGCCAAGGTATAGAGGCGATACGCTTGAGAAATATCATCATTGTAACCCGAACTTTGATTGCTCCATTGACGGGCGGTCATTTTCTGGTACTTCAACCAGTTGGACAAGAAGGTCAAGGGCAGTTGATAGCCCTGTTGTTTGGCTTCCAGCATAAAATGTCCTGCATACGAAGTGCCCCAATCATCGGCATTTCCATAACCGGGCCAATAGCTGAGACCACCTTCGGGGGTTTGGAAATCACCCAGTTTTTTGATGGCCGCCTTTACATTTTTCTCGATGTCCTTTTTTCGTTCAAAAGTGATGTCGAGCACATCCGCCAAGAACAATTGTGGGAAAGCTGCCGAAGTGGTCTGTTCCACACAACCGTGGGGGTATCGCAACAGGTAGTCCATCCGCTTGCTGAAGTCCATGGGGGGCAAGGTCGAGAATTCGATAAAGGCCTCATTGGTGCCCGAGGTGCCAAAGGTTTCAAAAGGAATCGTCATACTGCCATTGGCATCGATGGTGTAGAGTTCGCTTTTGGTGGTGATGGGATTGGGATTTTCCACATCGATCTCCGTTTTGCTGCTCGCACTTTCCCCGGCGCCACTGGCCGAAACGGTAATGGTCTGGAAGGCGGAAGCGGGTTTTACTTTGAAATCAAAGTTCACGATCTGTTCCCCAACGGCATTGAACGTGATGTTCTTGGTGGTTTCCCCGATGGGTTCCAAAGCCTTGCCTGCCTCGATGGAGACCTTTACGTTTTTCACTTTGGCTTCCATGGCGAAGACGGTCACCGGAATGGTCACGGTTTCTCCGGGGGACAATTTCCTTGGGATGGAGGTCAGTACCATCAGAGGTTTACGAACGGGTGTGGTTTTCTCGGCATTGCCGTAAGCGCTGTTTTTGTTTCCAGCCACGACCATGGTGCGCACCGAGCCCACATAGTTGGGCATATCGATGGTATGCGATGCCTTTTCGCCTGCCTTCAAGGTGAATGGGCCCAAATAGGTGACCACCGGCTTGAAGCGTTGTGCCTTTCGGTTTTTGGCCCCCGCTCCAATGTCACCTCCACCGATGGCGTAGATGTTGTCCACACTCACGGAATAGGCACCCATCACATCATCAAAAATATCGAAGGTCTTTACGCCCAAAGCCTGTCGGGCATAAAAGGAAGCATGGATGTCTGGGGTTTTAAAACGGGTCAAATCCAAAAGACCATCATCCACAACGGCCAAAGAATAGGTCATGGGCTTTTTGTTGGCTTCTGAAACGGTGACTTTGTACGATGTCTCGGGTTCCAGTACTTCGGGCATCGAAATTTGTGGCTCCAGCAAGGTGGCCGGATTCTCCACCAACAAGGGCACGACGCCATACAAGCGGATGGGCATGTCGTTCGCCACTTGTCCATGCGGTTGCAACAACGAGATGTTGATGTAGGCATTCGGTGCCATCTCTGCAATAATGGGAATGGTGGCCTTGGTTTCCTTAGCGGAGGTCTCCACCCATTGTTGTGACAATACTTCAGTGCCATTTTCGATACTGATCAAGGCTCTTCCGCCCCTGTCCGAAGGGAAGGTGATAGTGGCCTGCTCACCCAGTTTGTAATTTTCTTTATCCGCGGAGAACACCAAGATCTTGGAGCTTTCGGAATCGCCTGAAGGTCTTCTCCACCAATTGCGGTAGAAATAGGCTGTGCGTCCTGTGGCATGCCCCGCCTCATCGATCACCCGAATAAGGAATCGCCCGCCATCATCATCGGGAACATTTAGGTTGAAGCTGCCCTTGCCATCCGCTCCGGTGGTCACCGTCATTTCCTTGAACGGACTGTGTACGGTGGCATTCTCATATCGGGAAAGATTGTCGTACCCCCGGTTCCACCACCAGCGCCATTCAATTTTGAACACTTGGACCTTTAGTTTCCGGTTTCCGGATGGTCTGCCTTGGTCGTCCACGGAAATCACACCAAAGGTGTTGTTCTCATCCGTGAGGAATGAACCGTATTGTTTGGCTTCCGGTGAACGCAATCCCACAAAATGGGAGTAAGGGGCCACATTTTTACTGAAGACATCGATGGAAAAATCCCCCCCGCCTTCAAATACCTTGGTGGTGAAAGTGGCCTGCAACATGCCGGGCGCATTGCCGTTCACATTGATTTTTTCGTTGATGGCCAATTCCCCGTTCGCATCCAGTTTGGAAGAGACCCATTGGAGCTCGGTTTCATTAAAATTGCGTGCAGGGTCTTGGAAGACATAGTCCTTGAATTTCGGGAACGGATTGTATGCTTGGTTCAAAGTGGCGTTGATGTCGATTTTCAGGTTACGGGCGGGAGCTCCGTGCAACCATTGCACGATGGCCTTACCACTGTTGTTGGTGTTGGCCTTCAGTACCTCATTGTCAAAGGAAAAATTCACTTTCAAGCGGTTGGGCTTCACAGTGGCCACTTTCAATGTTTTGTTGAACTGGGCACCGCCCACAATGATCTTTGCAAACCAGTTGCCGGTTGGTGCATCGGCTTGGGTAGGGATGGGGAAGTAGTAGAAGTTTTGCTCTTTTTTGGCGAACAACCCTTCGGAAACAGGGATGGTTCCCTCGGTCAATACATTGCGTTGAACCAGTTTGCCACGGGCATCGCTTACCTCTAAGGTGACTGGGTGCCCTTTGGGCAGTGGATTGGCCTTGTCATCCAATGCAAAGGTGAGGTGGATCACGTCGCCAGGACGGTGGACACCTCTTTCAGTATAGACAAACCCTTGCAGGCCGCGTTGCAATTCTTCCCCGGAAACATCGAATGTGCTCAGGGATAGGGCATTACCGTCGGCCAGTTTGGCATAGGCAAAATTGTTGTTCTTTTCGGCTACGGCGAAGGAAACATTCTTTTCCCCGTCATAAATAGTGAGCCCAGATTCGTCCGTGGTGACTTCGCCCATCAATTGCTGCTGGAAATTATACAGTTTGATCTTGGTATTGGCCTCCGGTTTGGTGGTCAATAGGTTGGTGGCCGCAAAATGGTAGGATTGGTTTTTTCCTTTTTTCACGATGAGACCTAGGTCACTCCCCAAAAGGTTGGTGGCCGCAATCCGCTCATAATTGTAGTAGGCCCTGTGGCATGGATTGTCACGTTCCTCCCAATTGTAATCGTAGTTTCTCCAGTAATAGACTTCATTGTCCCAATAGCGCTCTTCCAAGGACTCATCGTCCATATCTTGGGAGGCATAGTCGGTATCGGTTTCCTCAGTGGTCTCGGGTTCATCACAGGCATAGGTGGTATGTTCCTTTTTGAAACTGAACTCGACACGGTATAGAGATCCTGGGTGCACTTTGATCAAATTGGATAGGTCCAAGGCATGGGCCTTCCAATAGCTGGAATTTTCGTTGTTGTTTTCGGTCAAGGAAATCACTTTGTAGGCCACCCTTCGTCCCACAGGTCTCATATCCGGATCGTAGTCTTGGGTAAGATTGTAGTTTTGGAGGTATTGGAGCATGTTGTTCTCAAAGACCTGGATGACGCGCACTTCAACTGCGGATAGGTTCACGGTCTCAAAATAGATGGGCGTGGACGCGGCATTGGGCAAAATGGTTCCTTTGGAAATTAGACGCACGGCCGGTTTCAATTGTTCAAAGGAGACCAGTTCGGAAAAGGTGTTCTTGAGGGCAAACCCATATTCACTTTTAATGCCCTCAAAGGCGTTCACACGCACCTCGCCCAAAATACGGTTGGAAGGATAGACCCGCAGGACATTGCCATCAATTTCGTAGCGAAGGCTCTCGGCATTTTCGATGGTCACCAGACCGTTCAGGTTTTGGTTTTGTTTGAGAGGTTCGGAGAAATTCAGGGTCAATACCGCATTGGGGGACGATGAGGTCCTGGCATCGACTACCACAAATTTGTTCAGCCCGGGAATGGTATAATTTTCCGACCCTTCGTTTTCGATGCCCAGTTCCTTGCCTGTCCAACTGATGGTCAGTTCGCTATCTTCCGTTTTTCTGGAGATACTGTCGATCTTGAAACTGAAATATTGTGCATTTTCAGAGGCATTGTCCCATTTTACGGCAATTGGTTTGTCGCCCTGCTTCACGGAAAGAATGCTGCCCACTTTGTCCCCTTGCAAAATATCGGATGCATCCAAGGTTCCCGTCAGATATTGCCAGTCCTTGCTGTACGATTGTAGGTTGCCCAAGTTGATCTTGAAGTTTGGAGCAATGGTCTTAAAGCTAAAGGTGTATTTTTTGAACTCACTTTCAATATCCTCAAAAAGTTTGTTCAGGGCCAGTGTCACCACATACTCCGTATTGGGCTTCAGGTATTCGGAGGGTTGGAAGGTGATTTCCCTGCCATTTTCGATGACCAGTTTACCCTCGACGTTCGGGGAGATCTTTAGATATTCCTTTGGAAGTTCCTGGGTCAGTTCAAACTGCTCCAACTGTTGTGCAAGGGCAATCTGGATAGGGGAGGAAATACTTTGGTTGCCTTGGGTGTGGTAACTGATGTAGTCCTTGAATTTGAAGAGGTTGTCGGTTTCACTGGAATCTCCTTTTTTTTTACAGGAGACGACCAAAATCAGCAAGAAAACGGAGATGATTCTAACATATTGGGACATGGTAAAGCTTGGAATTGATTACACTTGATTTTGCCCCACCAAGATAGCTAAAATTGGACAAGGTGCCGGGTTAAGTTTACGGATGGCCGTTTTGGACTGATGTGTGGCAGAAACCAAGGGTTTTTGTTGTGAAAAAATTAAGATTTGAGGCATTTATCCACAAACTTATCTCAAAGTTTAGTTAAATCGCCCCGACCTAATTTACCAAACTGATATTTTGGAGTCCAAACCGATATGAACCAAAAAAACAAACAAGCCATTGAGAAGAATCTTTACCTATCTCGCTTTTGTTTCCCTCTTTTTTTCTTTTACGTCAACTTACGGTCAGGACTTCCTGATCAAGGGAAAAATTGTTGATGCCACAAGTGGTAACCCCCTTGAAGCAGCAACCATTTATGCGGAAACTGTCAAGGACAGTGTCCTGATCAGCTATACCATCACCAATGCGGATGGAAATTTTACACTGGAGGGGCGAACGTCCTACAAGAAGGCCAGATTGGGCATTTCCTATAATGGCTATAAGTCCCGTTCAATGGAAGTGGACCTCAAACCAAGTTTGGAATTGGAGAACATTGCCTTGGAAGAGCAGGCCCAAGAACTGCAAGGGGTGGACGTTGTGGGGGAGCGCGTGCCCATCACCATACGGCAGGATACGCTGGAGTTCAATGCCGATTCCTTCAAGACCCGACCCGATGCCACTGTCGAGGATGTGCTGAAAAAGCTCCCCGGCGTTGAGGTGGCCAGCGACGGTACGATTACGGTGAATGGAAAAGAGGTGAACAAAGTTTTGGTGAACGGGCAGGTGTTTTTCAGTACCGATCCCAAAGTGGCCACCAAAAGTCTTTCCAAAGATGTGATCAGCAAGATCCAAATTTCCAATAGCAAGACGAAGGAACAGGAGTTCATTGGAGAGGAAGGAGATGGGGAGAACAAGACTATCAACCTCTTGCTCAAGGAAGACAAGAAAAAGGGGTATATGGGACGGCTTTCCGGCGGATATGGTACGGACGACCGCTATCAGGCCAATGGACTGGTCAACTATTTCAACGACACCCAACGGATAAGCGTTTTGGGGAGCAGCAACAACATTAATAATCCCGGTTTTTCCTTTGATGAGATCTATGAAATGGTCGGAAATTCGAGGGGCGGGGGCATAGGGTTCAACCGCAATGGCGGTTTTTCCATAGGAAATATGTCCTTTGGCTTTGGGGAGGGAATCACTACCTCGTCCACCATCGGGACCAGTTATGCGGACCAAAAGAAGGACAAATACCGGATGGATGGCAATTATTTCTATGCCTTCAGTGATTCCTATAACGATGAAAAGACGGCTAGGGAAAACATTTTGCCGGACGGAAGTTTCTTTACCGATACCGAATCCAATTTTGTGGGCACCACCATTTCCAACCAGGCAGCGGCCAATCTGGAATTTGATGTGGACAAGACCACGAGGGTGACCATACAGCCCAGTTTCAGTGTGAACAACACCAATTCGACCAACGCGGAGAATACCGTTTCCACGGATGAGGAAGGAAATGTCATCAACGACAATATGTCCTTGGAGACTTCGGATGGGTTCCAGCGCAATTTCAGCAACAGGTTGGAGGTGATGAAGAAACTGGATACGTTGGGAAAATATGTCCGGGTGTATTTTGAAAACAACAACCGGGTGAACGACTCGGAGTCTTTCTTGAACTCTGAACGGAACATTTATGGGGACGATCCCAGTCAGCAGATCTTGGACCAAAGGACCACGATCGACAATGCCAACGATTCCTACGAACTTGGGGCCTCTTTCCGTCAACCGCTGAACAAGGACCTCTATTTGGATTTTCGCTACAGTTACAACAACAATGAGCAGCAGAACGAGCGTTCCGTTTCCGATTTTGATGAAGGTACCGGAGAATACATTTACAACTCGACCCTCAGCTCAGACTTCGATTTCAACGCGAGGAAGCATGTTCCCGAAATTGGGATAGGGTCCAACGGAAAGAAATTTAGGTTCAATGTCAGGGCCAGAATGGAGCAGATAGCGCTTGACAATGAGGATTTCATACAAGCTACATCCTTTTCCAAGAATTATAACAACCTGCTTTTCGGTTCCCATTTCAATTATAATATTGGGGCCAGCAAAAGGGCGAGTATCAACTACAATACAAGGCTGAATGTGCCTTCGGTGAACCAATTACAGCCGGTGCCCAATGTGAGCAACCCTTTGAACATAATTGTGGGTAACCCCAACCTGGGTCCGGAGATCACCCATAGCCTTTACCTCAATTACAATGACTACAATTGGAAAGATAGAACTGGACTCTTTGTCTATTCGGGGATGAACTTTGAGAAGGACAAAGTCGTTTCCATAACCACCACCGATGAGGACTTTATCCGGACGACCACTTATGAGAATGTGGGGGGCAATTACAGCATGTGGGCCGGGGTAAATTTTTCCAAACAAATCAAAAGGGACAGTCTGTACACATTGAAGTTCACGGTGAATCCCTATACCAATATCAATCGACAAGTTGGATTCACGAATGGCAGTAAGCTGGAAGCCATGAACGTGAGCCTCAACCCAAGGGTGGGCCTTATGTTCAATTATAAGGAAATGATCGAAGTGGAACCCGAATATACCCTTGGCATCAATTCCACGAGGTACAATCTGGACAATGTGGACGATATCGACTTCACCACCCACAACATGACATTTAGATTGACCACCTATTGGCCCCAAAACTTGGTCTGGGGCAATGACATTACCTATAGCTACAATGGCAATTTGGGAGCAGGGTTCGATAAGGATGCCATTTTTTGGAACATGAGCCTAGGGCTTCAGATGTTCAAAAAGAAGGCAACGCTCAAAGTATTGGCCTATGATTTGCTCAACCAGAACATCAACACCCGAAGGACCACAGGACAGGATTTTGTCCAAGATTTCCAAGGAACGGTGCTCAAACGCTATTTCATGGGCAGTCTCACCATCAAGTTTGATTCTTTTGGAGGTGGTGGCGCTCCCGAACAAGGTAGGGGAGGCCGTCGCTTTATGAGGCTTTGATTTTAATGGAAAAGATATAAGAAAAAGGTTGCTTGGAGTTTTGGCGTAAGAGGGATTTACCAACCACCTGAGGCACCGCCTCCGCCAAATCCTCCGCCGCCGAAGCCTCCACTGAATCCACCGCCGCTAAAACCGCCGCCGCTTCCAAATCCGCCCGAGGAACCGGAGCTACGGCCCATATTGCTCAGGATGATCATGTCCCAGATGTCGAGGCCACTGCCCCTGCGTCCGCCGTTTCCACCGCCGCCCTTGTTCTTTCGGCTCCATAGAATGATCATGATCACGATGAAGATGATGAAAGGAAAAAGAGCTTCAAAAGGGAAGCGTCGGTTGCCAAAGGTCCTGTCCTCCGTAAACTCGCCCGTAAGCACTTTGAAGATGGCATCAGAACCCTTGTCAAGACCGCTATAATAGTCCCCCTTTTTAAATTCGGGAATGATGACGGACTCGATGATGCGTTTGGACATGAGGTCGGTGAGTGCACCCTCTACGCCGTATCCAGTGTTGATGGCGATCCTTCTATCGTCCCGGGCCAAAAGAATCAATATGCCATTGTCCTTGTCCGCTTGGCCAATGCCCCATTGGTGTCCCCATTGGGCACCCAAATAGGTAATGTCCTCCCCCTCGGTGGTGGCGATGATGGCCACAACGATCTGGGTAGAGGTGCTGTCGGAATAGTGGATGAGTTTTTGCTCCAGGGCCCTGTTCTGGGCATTGGACAGAAGGTTCACGTAGTCATAGACACTGGTCTGCTCTTGTGGTTTTTTGGGTATGGTGAATTGTCCCCAAGCCAAGGAGACGCACAACAAAGCCAGTATGAGGTTACCCTTTGGATATGGCATCGCTCAGTTCGTTGGTGTCGTTATGGTTCCATGGAAAATGGGTCTCCAGTTCTTTGCCGGCCATCAAAATGCCGTCGACAATCCCTTGCTTGAAGTCCCCTTTCTTAAAATGGGAGGCAATGACATCTTTGGTGGTGTCCCAAAATCCTTTGGGCACAGCGCGGTCAATGCCACTGCCGCCATAGATCACAAATTTATGGTCATCCACGGCAACGTAGATTAGGACTCCGTTGTCTTCCTTGGTGTTGTCCATCTTCAGAAAATGGAATACCTGTTGTGCCCTGCTAAAGTGGTCCATTTTTGCTGTGGCCTCGATATGGACACGGATTTCCCCGGAAGTGTTTTTTTCTGCCTTGACAATGGCGTCAATGATTTCCTGTTCCTCCTCGGCAGTCAAAAATTCCTCTACGTGCGACATGCTTAATCGAATTCAAAGTTCACGTCCGGCGCATTCTCAGATCCGGGATTGGAACTGAAGAGTGCGATGGGATCAAAGTTGGCGATGCTGGCAATGATGTTGGTGGGGATCTGTTGGATCTTGATGTTGTATTCCCCGGCCAGTTCATTGAAACGGTTGCGTTCCACATTGATCCTGTTCTCCGTACCCTCCAACTGCGACTGCAGTTCCAAAAAGTTTTGGTTGGCCTTCAGGTCGGGATAGCGCTCCACGGTCACCAAAAGCCGGGAGAGAGCGGATGACAAACCGGTCTGGGCCTGTTGGAATTCCGCAAGCTGTTCTGGGGTGATGTTGTTCGCGTCAATGGTGGTGGAGGTTGCCTTGGCCCTGGCCTCGATCACATCCGATAAGGTCTCGCGCTCAAAATCGGCAGCACCCTGAACGGTCTTCACCAAGTTGCCGATGAGGTCGCTTCGTCGTTGATAGGAGCTTTCCACATTGGCCCATTGCTTGGTGGCCTGCCCCTTCATGTTCACCAGTGTATTGTTCGTGCTCACGTACCACCCCACCAATACCACGGCTAGGACGATCAGTACAATGACGGCTATGATGCCTTTTTTCATTTTCGTTAGGTTTTAGTGTTATAGTTGTTCTTTGATCTTTAGTAGCTCCGCCCTTACCTTTTGCAGTTTTTGGATGACATCAAAGGTGGACAGTGTTTTTTCCTTTTCCTCGTTCAGATGGATTTTGGCACCTTCCAGGGTAAAACCACGTTCTTTCACCAAGTGATAGATCAGTTGTAGGTTTTTGATGTCGTCCGGTGTGAATTTTCGGTTGCCCTTGGCATTTTTCTTGGGCTGCAGCACGTCGAACTCCTTTTCCCAAAAACGGATCAGGGAAGTGTTCACCCCAAAGGCCTTGGCCACTTCGCCAATGCCATAGTATCGTTTTTCAGGAAGGTCTATGTGCATTAATCCAAGGATTGGTTCTCTTGATTGGCATATTTGAGCATGTTCTCAAACTCTTCTGCCGTCAAACTTCCGTAGTAGAAGTTGATGGGGTTGATGCGCTCCCCGTCCTTGAAGACCTCGTAGTGCAAATGTGGTGCTTCCGAACGACCTGTGTTCCCCACAAAACCGATAAGATCGCCCCGTTTCACCTTTTGACCCACCGTCACGTTGTACTTGCTCAAGTGTCCATAGAGGGTAATGTAGCCATATCCGTGATCGATCCGGATGTGCTTTCCATATCCCGAGGATTGGTTGTCGGCACGGGTCACTTTCCCATCGCCCGTCGCATAGATGGGGGAGCCACGTGGAGCCGTAAAGTCCATTCCCCAGTGCATTTTCCGGGCCTTGGTGAAGGGATCGGACCGCCAGCCGTAGCCCGAGGCCATCCGTGTCAAATCTTCATTGCTCACCGGTTGGATGGCAGGGATAGAGGCCAAAAGCTTCTCTTTTTCCTCGGCCAACTTGGCAATCTCATCCAAGGATTTCGATTGGATCACCATCTGTTTTTGGATGATGTCCAAACGCTTGGTCGCATTGATGATGATATCGGAATTGTTGAAGCCTTCCAGGGATTTGTACCTGTTGATTCCCCCGAAACCAGCCTTTCGCTGCTCTTCGGGAATGGGATTTGCCTCAAAATATAAGCGGTAAATGTTGTTGTCGCGATCTTCGATATTGGCCAGTACCTGCTCCATTTGCTCCATCTTCTTGTTCAGGATCTCAAATTGAAGCTCATAGTTCCTGACCTCACGTTCTAAGGAAAGTTCCTTGGGCGTGTTCACCCATTTTGTGTTGAGTAGGATGACGAGCCCCAAAAAACCAAATAGCGCGGAACCCAGGACGAACAGAAAGATGTTTCTGTACTTCTTGGATTTTTTCGGCTCTATCTTTCGATAGGAAAGGGTATCCGGGTCGTAATAGTACTTAACTTTAGACATGAATGGATTTTATCCTATTTTTGCTGACCTGTTGGACAGGCTCTTTTTATCAAAACAAGCAAATATAAAAATTGTTTTGCTATGAGTGTTAAATTTAAGAAAACCCTAGGAATTCAATGACATCCCAAGAAGTTAGAACCCAATATTTAAACTTTTTCAAAGAAAAGGGCCATAAAATCGTGCCCTCTGCCCCCATGGTGATGAAGGACGACCCGACCCTCATGTTCACCAATGCGGGTATGAACCAATTCAAGGAGTTTTTCTTGGGGAATTCCAAACCCAAACACCCAAGGGTGGCCGATACCCAAAAATGCCTTAGGGTGAGCGGCAAGCATAACGATCTGGAAGAAGTGGGCAAGGACACCTATCACCACACCATGTTCGAGATGCTGGGCAACTGGAGTTTTGGGGATTACTTCAAAAAAGAAGCCATACAGTGGGCCTGGGAACTGCTCACCGAAGTCTATAAAATAGACAAGAACAATCTATATGTGTCTGTTTTTGAGGGCAGCGATGATGATGGACTGGCCATGGACCAAGAGGCCTACGACCTTTGGAAGGCCATTGTGCCCGTAGAGCGCATCATCATGGGCAACAAGAAGGACAATTTCTGGGAAATGGGCGATCAGGGACCCTGCGGCCCCTGTTCCGAGATCCATGTGGATATCCGTTCCGCGGAGGAGAAGAAGAAAGTGCCGGGTGCCTCCTTGGTGAACCAGGACCATCCGCAAGTGGTGGAAATCTGGAACCTGGTCTTTATGCAATTCAACAGAAAGGCAGATGGAAGCTTGGAGAGCCTTCCCGCAAAACATATTGATACAGGAATGGGCTTTGAGCGTCTGTGCATGGTGCTGCAGGGTGTCCAATCCAATTATGATACCGATGTATTTACGCCCCTTATTCGCGAAATAGGAATCATCACGGGGAAAAAATACGGAAAGGACGAAAAGACCGATATCGCCATTCGGGTGATCGCGGATCATGTGAGGGCCGTTGCCTTTTCCATTGCCGATGGACAATTGCCCAGCAACACCGGGGCAGGGTATGTCATCCGAAGGATCTTGCGCCGTGCCATCCGATATGGGTTCACCTTTTTGGATACCAACAAGCCGTTTATCTATAGGTTGGTCAAAGTGTTGGCCGAGCAAATGGGCAAGGCGTTCCCCGAATTGAAGGAACAATACCAGTTGATCGAGAATGTGATCAAGGAAGAAGAGAGTTCGTTCCTGAGCACTTTGGAGCAGGGATTGGTGCTGTTGGACTCCGTGATCAAATCTTCGGAGGACAAAACCATCAGTGGCGAAAAAGCCTTTGAACTTTACGATACCTTCGGTTTTCCGATCGACCTTACTTCTTTGATCTTGGAGGAAAAGGGGTATCAATTGGATGTGGCAGGCTTCAACAAGGCCTTGCAGGAACAAAAGGACCGATCCCGGGCAGCATCCGAAGTGTCAAAAGGCGATTGGACCGTGCTGAAACAGGATTCCGAGCAGGAATTTATCGGGTACGACAGTCTGGAGGCCAATGTAAGACTGGTGAAATATCGAAAAATCAGTAGTAAAAAAGAAGGGGACCAGTACCAGTTGGTGTTCAATCTGACCCCATTTTACGCAGAAGGAGGCGGTCAGGTCGGGGACAAAGGCTATCTGGAGGCCCCCAATGGCGACGTCACCTATATTGTGGACACCAAACGGGAGAACAACGAGATCGTACATTTTGCAGAATCGCTTCCTGAAGACCTGAAGGGGAACTTCAAGGCGGTGGTGGACAAAAAGCAGCGTTGGCGAACGGCGTGCAACCATACTGCTACGCACCTGTTGCACCAAGCCCTGCGTGAGGTTTTGGGTACGCATGTGGAGCAAAAAGGCTCTGCGGTACACTCGAAATACCTGCGTTTTGATTTTTCCCATTTTGCCAAGCTTTCCGTGGAGGAACTGCGAAAAGTGGAAAACTTTGTCAATGCCCGTATCGATGGTCATTTGCCGTTGGAGGAAAACAGGAACGTTCCCATACAAAAAGCCATGGAGGAAGGGGCGATGGCCCTTTTTGGTGAAAAATATGGCGATACCGTCCGTACCATCCGCTTTGGGCAGTCCATTGAGCTTTGTGGTGGGACGCATGTAAAGAACACGGCGGATATTTGGCACTTCAAGATAGTGTCCGAAGGAGCCGTGGCAGCCGGAATCCGAAGGATCGAGGCCATCACCTCGGATGCCGTGAAGGAATTCTATTTTACGAACAACCGTATGCTCTTCGAGATCAAGGACCTTTTGCACAATGCCCAAGATCCCGTGAAAGCCGTGGCAGGGCTGCAGGAAGAAAATACCGCCCTCAAAAAACAAGTGGAGCAATTGCTGAAGGATAAGGCCAAAGGATTGAAAAGTGAGCTGATCTCCGAATTGGAAACAGTGGGCGATATCCAGTTTTTGGCCAAAAAGGTAGATCTGGATGCTGCGGGCATCAAGGACCTTTCGTTTGAGATCGGGGGGCAGGTGGAAAACCTCTTCCTTTTGCTTGCCGCTGAGAACGATGGGAAAGCGTTGCTTTCCTGCTACATTTCCAAGGATTTGGCCACGGCCAAAGGCCTGAATGCAGGCACCATAGTCCGGGAACTGGGCAAATACATCCAAGGCGGTGGCGGGGGGCAACCCTTCTTTGCGACCGCTGGGGGCAAAAACCCAGAGGGCATCCCGGAAGCACTTGACAAAGCGAAGGCATATCTTAGCTAATGGATCTACAGACCAAAGTACCTATACAGCCAGCTGACAATCCCATCGATTATCAGGGCAAAGTGCTGTTGTTGGGTTCTTGTTTTGTAGAAAATATGGGGGCAAAGTTCGGTTACTTCCAGTTTCGGAACAGCTTGAATCCTTTTGGTATTTTCTTTCATCCGTTGGCCATCGAAAATTTGGTGCAGCGTGCTGTGGATGAATCAATCTATTCAGCAGATGAAATTTTTGAGCAAGACGGTATTTGGCATTGTTTCGATGCCCATTCCGAATTGCGCTCCAATGACAGGGACACTCTCCTACAACTCCTCAACCAAAGGTTGATGGAAACCAATAGAAGTCTGGAAACCGCTTCCCACATCATCATCACATTGGGCACTGCTTGGGTGTACCGAAATGTCGTTTCAAAAAAGATAGTGGCCAATTGCCATAAAGTGCCTCAACGGGAGTTCCAAAAAGAATTGTTGGCCCCAGAGGAAATACAGACCAGTTTGGAAAACTGCCTGGCACTGGTGAGAAAAATGAACCCGGGTGCCCAGTTGATTTTTACCGTTTCGCCAGTGCGCCACCTCAAGGACGGTTTTGTGGAAAACCAACGGAGCAAGGCGCATCTTATCTCAGCAGTTCATTCCGTTTTGTCATCTCGAGCGCCCGCCTGCCGGACGGACAGGCAGTCGAGAGAACTGGCGTATTTCCCTGCATACGAAATCATGATGGACGAGCTTCGCGACTATCGTTTTTATGGGAAGGACATGCTGCACCCCAACGAACTGGCCGTGGACTATATTTGGGACAAGTTCAGGTCGGTTTGGATCTCTCCCGAAAGTGTGTCCCTAATGGAGGAAGTGGACAGCGTCCGAAAAGGGTTGGCACACAGGCCTTTCAACCCGGATTCCCATAGCCACCAAAAGTTCAGGACATCGCTCCAAGCAAAAATTACGTATCTTCAAGAGAGGTTTCCTTTCATGAAATTCGAATAGATGAAGAAAGTACTTATAGGAGCGGTCATTGCGCTGGCCTCGGTTTTGATCTATAGATCATGCGCCGATGACCGGGAGCAAAAGACCATTTTGGAGGAAAATTCCATGCTCATACAGCAAGAACTAAAAAACGTTTCCAAGTTGATCGTCACCGAAGGGCATTTTGCCGAGGTGTACAACTACAAGGATTCCAAAGAACTGTTCGGTCCGCTCATCACGGCCCATAAAAAGGCCTTGGTGGTGGTCAACGCCGATGTGACCATCGCCTACGACATGGCCCAGATCCAATATGAGGTGGACGAGGAAAACAGGGTGTTGAAGATCACCCAGATTCCGGAGCCGGAGATCAAGATCAGTCCCGATTTTGAGTACTACGATGTTACGGCGGACTATCTAAACCCCTTCAATGCGGGAGATTACAATGCCATCAAACGAAATGTGAACGCTTCGCTGATGAAAAAAATCGAGGCTTCTTCCCTGCGTTCCAATGCCGAAAACCGTTTGGTGAGCGAACTTTCCCGAATCTTGGTGCTCACGAACACCATGGGTTGGACCTTGGTCCATGAAAATATGCCTGTGGAAAATATGGGGCAATTGGAACAAATTTTAGATTGATTTGTCACATTTGGCATTTTGGTGCGTCTATAAGGTAGATCAATCAATACAATCTATGTTTAAAAGAGTTCTGCCAACCGCCCTTTTAGCCATTTTTTTATTTTCCTGTCACCAAAAACCCGAACCGGATATCAGTTATGCCATAGCTCCCGTCATGGTTGACAGCACAACGCAACTCCAGATCAGAATGACCTTGCCGGCAAGCCCGGACGGTACCACCCTTCTGTCTTTTCCCAATGAAGCATGGGGACAGGAAGGACTTTTCGGGACGTTGGGGAAGATGCAATTGCTGAACGTGGAGGGAGCGTTGAAAAAGGATGTGGATAGCAGTCGCATTGTGCTGATGCATCCGAAGGGCATCAAAAAGTTGGAGTTTGAGTATTTCCTCAAGCAGGATTTCGATGACGGACTTTCAACGAGGAGAATTTATCGGCCCATCATCAACAACACCTATTTCCATGCATTTTCCCATAATATGTTCATGGTGCCCCAACAGAGAGAGGGCCATCAGAACATTGTGTTGGACTGGTCGGCCTTTCCGAAGGATTACACCATTCACAATAGTTTTGGAAGCCAGGAAAAGGTGCAAGTGTTGAAGGATATGGATATGGACCTTTTTGGAAACGCCATTTTTGTGGGGGGTGATTTTCGGGTGTCCCAGGGGAATATCCAAGGCAATACGATCAGTCTGGCCACCCGCGGTGAATGGGTGCCTTTTCAAGAAGAAGATGTTTTTCAAGTGTTGGAACAAACCCTGACCTGCCAACGGAATTTTTGGAACGACCATTCCCAGGAATACTTCACCGTCACCTTGCAGCCCTTTCCCCAAGAGAACGGAAGCAGTTTTCAAGGTACGGGTTTGACCAACTCCTTTGCCACCTCCATTTCCAACAACGATTTTACGGATATCGAACAATTGGTGTACCTGTTCAACCATGAGTTGATGCACAACTGGATCGGACATACCATCAAGAACGACAATGAGGAAGAGCAATATTGGTTTAGTGAGGGTTTTACCGAATATTATACCTTCAAAAATATTGCAACCAACAAGATCAATGGTTTGACTGGGGCCTTTTATATCAACGAGATGAACCGTACCATACGTGATCTCTATGCTTCCCCAGTGGTGGAAGCCCCCAATGCCGATATCAACTACGATAATTTTTGGGGCAATCGGGATTATTCCAAATTACCCTATTGGAGAGGGGCCGTTTTTGCTTTTTATCTGGACCAAAAGATCCAACAGATCAGTAAGGAAAAACAAGGTTTGGACGATGTGATGCACCAGATTTACACCGATGCGACCACCAAGGGCCAAAAATTGGAACACGATTATTTTATTGGGGTGATGAACGGATATTGGGAAGGGGACTTTGAAAGTTTCTTCCGCAAACATATCATCGAGGGCCAAAAAATCGATCTCGGAGGGTTTTTTGATGGGCTGGGATTGGATTATGAGCCCATGAGCGACATATACGAACTAGGATTTGAGTTTGATGGGGACCGAAAGAAAATTGAGCGGGTAGTGGAAGGAAGTAAGGCTTGGGAGGCTGGACTTAGGGAAGGGGATGAGGTCTATTCCCGAAGTATTTGGCAGGGAAGTATTGAGCACCAAGTGGAGCTTGGACTGAAACGTAATGGTGAAAAATTCCAGGTCGCTTATTACCCGATCAGAAAGGCAGAGGTGCCCCAATTGAAACCAACTGCCTCCAACATAAAAAAACTGGGTTTTTAACTCACCAAATGGGCATTCACCAGTTGTATGCCGTCATCTATCAAATGGCCCACTTTGGGGTTGTCTCGTTTGATGTTTTCCAAATGCTCCAAGATTTCTTGCTGAAACCCAAGATCATTGCCCTGTTTGGCCAATTCGTACAGTTCCGTGGGCAATAACCAGTCCTGTGGGTGTTCGTTCTTGAGGGCTTGGAACACTTTGTTGCGGGAAATGGTGGTGTTCTTTCCTTCCCTGAAATCACGGATTTGCTGGTAATACTGGTCCAGTTGGATCCTTTTTGGACTCTTTTTCGGTTTAATAGTGCTTTCGGTAATCTGATGGGTGATGAGGTCAAAGCTGTGCAGGTCGGCAGGTCCGTTGTAAGCCGAGACCACTTTTTGGCCCACGGCCATGTGGTACAGCCCCCATTCCGGTTGGAATAGCGTTTCTCCCTTGTAGGTCACGGTACAGTTCTCAAAAGTGATCAAGATGATCTTGCCCATCAGGTTGCGCGTACCGGTAATGATGGTGCCCTCCACCGTGATGCCTCCTTCAAATTCCAAGGCAATCTGTTCGCCTTCATAGATTTTATAGGCCTTGAGGTCACGTGGGCCCATGTCCTCGATGGCAATGTTTATCCCCTTCAGTTTTCCGATGGGGGAACCGAAACCATACGCATGGTGGGCAGTGCTGTGCCCCACCAGTTCCTTTTCACGGTAGGAGAGTGCCGTTGCACCCTTCGTTTGGATGTAGATGGGCTTGCCCTCATGCTCGATCACCTTGTGGAACTCCCCGGAAATCTGTAGGCCCGTGCTCAGTTCCACCGTACCCAATGCTTTGGAGGCAATCAATTTTTGGATGCCGGAAAGGCCACCCGTACGCAGGGCCATGGAATTGGCAAAATCCTCCAAAACTTGGCTCAAAAAGGCAAAGTCTGGGGTAACGAACAGTTGTGGCTGAGGTTTGGTAATGTCAAATTCGGTATGGACCGCCTCTAGGGAATACGGCAATTTCTTCACTTTGTCGGTCATGCACCAAGCACTTTCCCCAATGGACGATAAGAGGCCTGCTCCATAAATTTTCGGGTTGTCCACCGTACCGATCAGGCCATACTCCACCGTCCACCAATGCAGGTTGCGGATAAGGGCCATTTCGCTGGGGGTCCCCATGTTCTCCTGCAAGTGTTCAATGTGCTTTTCCGCCTTGTCAATATCTTCCTGTGGTGTGCCATGGGCCTCTTTGATGATGGAAAGATGCCGCACGGCGTTGTAGAGTTCATAGTCCTTGGCACTCGATATCGCTTTGCAGCCAATTTCCCCGAAGCGTCTCAGGTATTCCGCATATTCCGGATTGGCGATGATGGGCGCATGTCCGGCCCCTTCGTGGATGATATCGGGAGCAGGGGTGTATTCAATGTTTTCCAATTGGCGGATGTCCGAAGCGATGACCAGCACATTGTAGGCTTGGAATTCCATAAAGGCCGATGGCGGAATGAATCCGTCCACCGCAACCGCCGCCCAACCAATTTCCTTCAAGATGCGGTTCATGCCATACATGTTGGGGATATGGTCAATGGAGATGCCTGTTTTCTTCAATCCATCCACATAGGAACTGTGTGCCACACGGCTCAGGTAGTCCACATTTTTTCGCATCACATAGCGCCATACGGCCTGGTCTATGGCCGTGTACTCCTCATAGTTCTGTGGTTTGATGAACTGTTTTAAGTGTTTCGGCAGTTTGTCCAGTATGGGATTGGATTCGTAGCTCATATGTACTTTTATATTATCGTTGTGCAATCTGAATGAAATTTGTCAGTTCGAGTGATTTTTCGAAAGAAAAATTATATCGAGAACCAGAATTTCAAGTCTAAAAACCGATTCTCGATACTAAATTCCTCTGGAATTTCACTCGAATTGACGGTTTTTGGAATAACTGGCCTTTATGATGCACATTAAAATTTATATGATTTAAAGATACGAAATAGGAAATGGTTTCTCCCATCAAGGAAAATGAAGTGCAATAAAAAACCGCCCTAAGGGCGGTCTATATCTTAATTGGAAGCCACGGACATGTTGGGCGGATATTCCTGAAGGATCTGTGAAACAAATTCCTTGATGCGCTGCTCTTTTTTCTCGATGCTCTTGGTGTTGTTCAGCGTGCCTACACCACGTCCTTGCCACACCAATTCTTTTTTGTTGGCGTCGATCACATCAATGTAAAGGGAACCTTCGGTACTGGTGCTCACGTTGTTGCCTCCCCAGCCCCAGCCCCAACCGGGACCCCAGACCCAAGGATTGTAGAAACCTCCATAGCCCCAGCCAAAGTTGTTGTTGTACACGTCCACACGCTCACGCTCCTTGGTGAAGATGCTGATGAGCACATCTGGGTTGTCGGATTTCACAAAACCACGGGAGCCTAGCTCGGCCTCAATGGCACGAAGAATGCGTTTTTTGTCCAGATCCGATATTTGGGCTTTGTCAATACCCGTTTTGTAAAAAGCATAGCTTTTATAGGTGTTGAAATCAGCTTTTTGATCGTAATCGGAAACGACCCGTACCGAACTGCACGAGGCCAAAAGAACAAGGGTCAATGCGACCAGCGGAATGAGTTTGAAATTTTTCATGGCACTTTTTTTATTTCTTTGAGATTATGATGAATACGGCACAAATATTATGCCGAACACGATCTTAGTTTCTCCTATTGATCTTCGCATTGTAGCCATACGGACAATGGCGGCATCCACTTTCGCAGCAATATCCCCGTTTGAGAAGGTATTGCTCGGTAAAGACCCGATAGCCCTCTTCCGAAAGGTAATAATCGCCCTCTTCCAAGGGAATGCGTTCTTTCATGCGCAGCATCAATTCGTCTTATAAAGTTAAGTGATCTTGATGAAAGCCCCTAACGTTTTAAGATTTTGGAAGCAAGGTGCTTATTCACCGAAATTGTTGATGGTATTGTCGGCTGTGGCCAATTTCCTGTGTTTTTTGCTGTTATATTTGTTGGGAACCCTTGAACGTTTTCAGGTGATAGTAGTCTTTAGACATTTCTTCTATAAAAATTATGTGGGACTCTCGCTTTGGCCCTTCATCATCCTAAAAGAGGATTCCCTGAAGGACGACGCCGTGCTCATCAACCATGAGCGCATCCACCTGAAACAACAGCAGGAACTCCTGATAGTGCCCTTCTACCTGCTCTATATTTCCGAATGGCTCATACGGACCGTCCTCTACATGGACAGTTACCGGGCCTACCAGAACATCAGTTTTGAACGTGAGGCCTATGCCAATGAAGCGGATATGCAGTATCTTTCCATGCGGAAAATCTTCGGGTTTTTGAACTATTTGATGCGATAATATTTAGTGCCGAATACTAGGTAAGCGTTGCACAGGTTTAGCTGAGAAGCTTTTCAATTTTATCGGGGTCCTGGAAATTGCCCCAAAAATATTCCACTTCGATCAATTCATCCAAAATCCTATAAAACATGGTGGTGTGCTTGGTGATGAATGCCTCGCGGCTTACCCTGTTGTATGGGGAGACCTTGAACATTTCAGGATGGGTTCTGATGTTTTCAATGGTCTCTTCCACTAGGTCTATGAAAGCAAGGGCCTCTTTTTGGGTCCACACTTCCATAAGGTAGTCCAATATGGCATTAAAGGATTTCTCGGCCTCGAAGGTCCAGACTACCTTCACCGGGAAATTCTTTTTCTGGCATCGGAGATAACGGATTCGTGTTTCAAAACACGACCTGCTGCACTGTCTTTGCGGCTACGCTCTAGGGCTTGTTTGATTTCAAAAGCTTTGGCATCCTCAGGGAAAAGAAGCGTACTCAATTTGACCATCTCGGAAATACTGAAACTACGCTTTTTAAGTTTGTTGTAGAAAGTGGCCCTAGAAACACCCAACTCATTGATAATGTGTTCTTTTTTGAATTTACTTTCCTCTATATATATGTGGAGGTTTTCAAGCAGGGTTTTATAATTCAGGACTACGTCTAACATTTTGATTTATATTTGTCTATAAAAGCAATACAAATATAATAAGATATTCCATACGAAAAGTGTTTTGAACACCCCCAATCAGCATATCGACCTGCCCCTTCTCCATGAAAAGGGGGTGACCCTGTACATCAAACGGGAGGATGCCATCCATCCGCTTATTTCGGGAAACAAGTACCGCAAGCTCAAATACAATCTGGAGCAAGCCAAAAAACAGGGCCATTCCACGCTGCTCACCTTTGGTGGGGCCTTTTCCAACCACATTGCGGCCGTGGCCTGCGCCGGAAAGGAACAGGGTTTTGGGACCATTGGCGTGATACGTGGGGAGGAGTTGGCCCACAGTTGGCAGGACAATCCCACTTTGGCCTTGGCCCATCGGCAGGGGATGCGGTTCCATTTTGTTTCGCGGAGAGATTATCGGAACAAAAATGAGGCACCTTTTCGCCATACGTTGAAAGAACACTTTGGAGCATATTACCTGCTTCCCGAGGGCGGTACAAATGCATTGGCGGTGCGGGGCTGCGAGGAGATCTTGACCAAAGCGGATGCCGATTTCGACCATATCTGTTGTGCGGTGGGCACTGGGGGCACTTTGGCCGGGATCATCAATTCGACAAAAGAAGGGCAGAACGTTCTGGGTTTTCCCGCGTTGAAGGGCGATTTTTTGAACGATGATATTCGTACATTTGCCCGCAATGATCGGTGGCGATTGGTGACCGATTATCATTTTGGGGGCTATGCCAAGGTGGATCGGGAACTGGTGACATTCATCAACCGCTTTAGGGATGAAACCAGGATTCCGTTGGACCCCATCTACACGGGAAAGATGCTTTTTGGTATTTTTGACCTTGTAAAACAGGATGTTTTCCCCAAAGGCACCCGAATCTTGGCCATCCACACGGGCGGATTGCAGGGCATTTTGGGCATGAACCTTGTGTTGGAAAAAAAGAATTTACCGTTATTGGACCTATGATCAAGCGAATTGGATATGTACTCTTGGTGGCCCTCCTGCTCACAGGTTGCGGTGCCAAAAAAAGAAGGACCACCCACCGAAAGGGAGCCCCTGTCATCAGCAGGACGGAGACCAAGGAAAACACCAAGGTGACCGCGGAAGAGCGGACCGAGGGGTCCAACCTCTATCCCATGCCCGAAGACCCGGGTAGGTTCGAGAAGTTTCCCATTTCGGATACGGAGGAATACATCAAGACCTTTGCCGAGATTGCCCAGTATGAAATGCGTGCCTTTGGCATTCCCGCCAGCATCACCTTGGCGCAGGGCATTCTGGAAAGTGGTTCCGGGCGCGGGGAGCTTACCCTGAAGACGAACAACCACTTTGGGATCAAGTGCCATACGGGTTGGGAAGGCGAGTTCGATTTTCATGATGACGATGCCAAGGGAGAGTGTTTCCGCAAGTACAACCACCCCATGTTCTCCTTTCGCGACCATAGTCTGTTCCTGACGACCCGATCGCGCTATGCCTTTTTGTTCAATTACCGACGGGACGATTATAAAAAATGGGCCCATGGCCTCAAACAGGCGGGCTATGCCACGGACCGTCAATATCCGCAGAAATTAATCGCCCTGATCGAACGCTACGAGCTGCACAAATATGACGAGGCCGTCGTGGAAACCAGCGACGAACCCGTTCGGCAGCCCGTGACCGAGGACACGCCCGAACCGGAAGTCACCTTGACCCATACCGTGGTGAAGGGGGACACCTTGTATGCCATATCCAGAAAATATGAGATTTCCGTGGATGAACTGAAGCGGATGAACCGATTGAACGACAACACCATCTCCATCGGGCAGGTGCTCCATGTCGGTGTGCAGTGATTTTGTCACATCGAGCGCAGTCGAGATGTGATGAAGTATGTCGTTCTCGACGGCGCTCGAACTGACATTGGGCACGTCAACCTGAACTTGTTTCAGGTTCTCATAAATGTTGTGGGAATTGGGCCCTGAGCGGAGTCGAAGGGCGATAAGGTAGGTCGAGAACTGCTTCCGTCCCATTCCCTTCTCGATACAATTCGCCAGGGCGAATCACTCGAACTGACAAAAACGGTTTCCTTGAAAGTGGAAGGATGTGTACCTTTGCTATCGATTTGTCATCCTGAGCAGTTTCCTGAGCGTAGTCGAAGGAATAAGCGAAGGATCTCACGGTAAATTTTATTTGATCATGGGATGCCGAAACGGGTTCGGCATGACGAACTTTGTAACGAAAAATCGAAGATTCAGCGTAACTCATCGTTATTGGGCTTGAAATTCTGGTTCTCGATACGATTTTTCTTTTTGAAAAATCACTCGAACTGACAAAAATGAATTAAAAAGATTCCCGTCTTCACGGGAATAGGGAAATATGATCTACCAACGAAGCAGTGCCCTCTTCGCAGCGGCCAAAAAATACATTCCAGGAGGCGTTAACTCACCCGTTCGGGCGTTTAAAGCGGTAGGGGGCGACCCCATTTTTGTAAAAGAGGCCAAGGGTGCCTACCTCTACGATGTGGACGGCAACCAACTCATCGACTACATTGCCTCGTGGGGGCCACTGATCTTGGGCCATGCCTACGAGCCCGTGATCAACGCCGTAATCGAAAAGGCCAAAAAGGGGACGTCCTTTGGGATGCCCACCGAAATAGAGACGGAACTGGCCCAACTGGCCGTTTCCATGGTGCCGAACATTGACCAGATCCGTTTTGTGAACAGTGGCACCGAGGCCTGTATGAGTGCAGTGCGCCTTGCGCGCGGGTACACGGGCAAGGACAAGATCATCAAGTTTTCAGGTTGCTACCACGGCCACTCCGACTCGTTTTTGATACAGGCGGGGAGCGGGGCGGTTACCTTTGGCAGTCCCAACAGCCCAGGGGTCACGCAGGGCACGGCCAAGGACACCCTGCTGGCGAATTTTAACGATCTGGAAGGGGTAAAGGCCCTCGTGGCAGCGAACCAAGGCGAGATTGCGGCCATCATTTTGGAGCCCGTGCCGGGCAATATGGGCTGCATTATCCCCCAGCCCGGTTTTATGAAAGGCTTGCGCGAACTCTGCACCCAAGAAGGCATTTTGTTGCTCTTTGATGAGGTGATGACGGGCTTTCGATTGGGCAAAGGTGGGGCACAGGAAGCTTTGGGCATCGATGCCGATATCGTGATGTTCGGAAAGGTGATCGGGGGCGGACTGCCCGTGGGGGCGTTTGCGGCCCGTGCGGAGATCATGTCGCACTTGGCGCCCGAAGGACCGGTATATCAAGCCGGGACCTTGAGTGGAAACCCGTTGGCCATGAGTGCCGGACTCGCCATGCTCACCGAGCTGAACAACCGTCCCGAAGTGTTTGACAGTTTGGCCGAAAAAACGGAATACCTGCATAAGGGGATTGCCGCCACCTTGACCGAAAAAGGAGTGGAACACCAGATCAACCGCTTTGGCAGTATGATCTCCGTACATTTTACGGCGGAACCCGTGGTGGATTTTGCCAGTGCGGCCAAGGGCAACAACGATACCTTTAAGAAATACTTCCACGGGATGCTGGACAACGGGGTGTACTTACCGCCCTCGGCCTTTGAAAGCTATTTTCTCAACGATGCGCTCAGCTATGCGGATTTGGACAGGACGATTGAAGCAGTGGGGAGGGTGTTTTAAAAACGCATTGCCAATCCAAAACCATTTTGGTTGTTGAGTATAAAAAATTCTGGCTGAAATTGATAGCTTGATTTTTGTGCCACAGCAATATTATAGCTGTCCACACCTTTGTTGATATTATTAAATGCCCTAAACGAAAGATAAAAGGCCGAAAGCCCCAATGCTCCACCAATATAGGCAAGCTCCCAAGTTGGATCGCGATCTGCTGATTGTTGTCCTAGCGGAATGCCTATCAATACACCACCTGTAAAAGCAAGAATAGCGGAAAAAGTATTTTGGGATTTGCCTTTTTTGATGAGCAAATTAGCCTCTTCAACAGAAGCCGTGGCATCCAAAAGTTCTTTCCAGTTCAAGCGCTTACCATCTTTAAAAAAGCGATACCCAAGTAGGCCTGCTTTCATTTCGATTTCTGGTTCTACGGTTGGGGACTGGTTTTGAGAAAAACTAGAACAAAGAGTAAAGCAATAAAGGAATATGGTTAAGAAGTGTTTTTTCATGGTTGAGGTTGTATTTAGTATTTAAATTAAGGTTTTGTGGGCACCAAAAGTTCCCGGACATCTACATCCAACACCTTGGCGATTTGTCGCAAAACAGGAATGCTGGGCTGGGTATTGTTGTTGCAGTAATTGGTGACCACTACATAGCTTTTACCGATTTGCTCTGCCAACCAAGTTTGGGTTCTGCCTTGTTGTTTTAAAACTTCTTTGATACGGTTCATAATGTAAAATGATACACCAACCTATTACTATGTAATAGGAATTTGTAGCATATTACAATTGGTGTATTTAAACTATAGCAAAATACAATACATAAAAATATTGCGAAATAATATAAAACGATATATATTTATATTGAAATACAATAACTTTTATTGGGGATGCACAACAAAACATTGGTAATACGGCTTATCCAACAAGATTTAAAGCATAGCCAACTTACTGAACAGTTACGACAAATGGGCTTGGATGATGGCGGATTGTACTCCTTGGATTTGATGACGATTGTGGCCGAATTTATGGAAGTGCCACCAAAAAAAATGGAACGGTTTGCCGAAATCTATGGATGCTATTTGGATGAAGCGACAGCATATCCCATCAGTTATTTAGGGGGGCACTTATTGCCCGTGGCGGAGCGTTGCCATGAAAAATTGTCACAGTCTTTGAAGGATTGTTGACTTCTGTCTATGCGGGTTTGGACAGGATGATTGAGACGTTGGTTCACAAGCATTAACCAACTATTGACGTATTAAGCGTCGTTGAGGATAATTTTATAAAAAATCAAAGTAAAAATAAAACTACTGGTCAGGACAAAACAAAATAAACCGAAAGTGCTTGATTCAAGTATTTTCAAAATAAAAATGAAATGTTCTTCCAAATATTCTTTTGAGCTACTTGTAATAAAAGCGAGAAAACAATTTACCATTGATGAAATCACAGTTGTTTTATTCAGGGATATCAATCTTGAAAAACTTTTATGGGTTTTCATTAATGATACAGTTTCACTGTCACTTTGAATTAAAAGGGCAAGAATAGCTAGTAAAAAACCAAAAAGGGTTGAGGTAATTCCGACAATCTTATCAAAAAAACTTTCAGTGATTAGAAAGCATGCTTTTTCCCAATTGAAAAACAAAACAATGGTAATTGACACCCCAATTATTAAGGGTATTAACTTCTCAATCCAGTATCCAATGGTTTTATCCATTTATGAAAAAATTGAATCTAAGTCTTGTTTACAGTTTTCATGTAACTCCTTTATTTTTGAACTTCTTTGTAATTCTAATAGATTAGAGTTTTCTCTAGGCTCATCTATTGAAATATGTTTAATATAGCGATTTGCTATTAAATCAAGATGTTGTAATTTCTTCAGGTCGTTTCCGTAACCAGATACAATTACTTTTTGAACGTTTTGATTAGATTTCGTCTTAAGTAGGTTTTTTGCATCATCTAAAAATTCCTTTACAGTTTTCGAAGTTAACCCTTTACTTGTTTTTTTATTTTTAGCATCAACTTCAAATTTAGCATGTAATTTACTAGAATTTAACTTGTTGGCTGACTTGCATACCTGTGAGAGTGCTCCGTTTTGGTGTTTTAAATCTTCAATAATTTTATTTGGATATGCAATTTGAATTTCAACCGATTTATGAAATTTCATATTTAAAATTCTATTGTATTCATTTGAAGTCAAAACCACTTCGAGGTTAATTTTGAATTTTTTAAAGAGAGTTGAATTAGATTGCTTGAGAGCTAAATAAATATAGCTTACAAAATGGTCTAAATAGGACCCGAATTTATTTATTTCATACATTAATATTTGTCTGTCTACATCGTAGAGAAATACATTGGCATATGCTAAGCCTTCGTCTTTGTTTAATCCTATTTTTGATAACGATTTTGCTGTTTTGTTTTTTTTTGGAGGCACATTGTTCCTTCGACTTGTCTCTAACAATCCAACTATCAGATTTGGTTTTTTGTCAAAAATCTTCATTTCCATATCCTTGCCCTTAAATATGACTTCTTGTCCATTTATATCGGATGATTTTAGAATATCTTCAAATTTCAATTGGCTTTCTTTTTCACCATTGAAGGTTTTCATGCTTACTTTATAAAATTCGATTTTCTTTTTTTTAAGTGCCATAAGTTTAAAATTTTAACACAAAGGTTTAGCTGGGAATTTATTTTTCATAATGTCGTATCAAACATTCTCAAAAAATTGAACAGCAAAGGAGCAAAAGGATTTAATAACTTCTTTATCCAGGTCAAACTCCTTTCTATTACCTAAATAATTTGTTGAAGTTGGTGTTGTTTCTTTTCCTTCCATTAACTCAGTAACTGTGATACATTTGATGTGTTTTTTGGAAACTAAGATGATATAGGCGTTTTCATAAGGATAATCCTTAGGCAAATCTTTCAGTTTGAACTCACCACTTGCCCTAAATTTCACTTCTAAGAAATAAACTGCTTTTGACCTTTGATCCTGGATTACAAAATCTGGCATCCTTCTTATCTCTTGAGCCACATCCGAGCGTACGCCTTTAAGAAGTTCCATAATGCCAGGAATGGTATTTTCCATACCATATCTGAATACATTGTATCCTAAACTTAAGAATAGTTCTTGAATCAAAGTTTCAGCAATACGACCTTTAATCATTCCATAGCGATAATTGAAATCTTTATCGCTTAATCCTTTTGTTCCAGTATTCTCAGATTCTTCTTCAGTTTCCGAGATATTTTGGCTTTTATAACAAGGATAACAAAGACCACCTTCGAATTTGGTGTACTCCCCGCATTCAATACATTCAGGCATTTTGTAAGTTTTGACTCAAATTCAATTCCTCAAATTTATTTTTTCGGACGTTTAGGTGGTTTCAGAGACGGTGTGTTTCCGGGTGTATCCTTATTGTCTCTTTGTCGCTGATCAGGCTTTCCTGTTGACTTCGCTATTCTTTTCGGTCCTGGCTTAAGTCCCATATTTTTTGTTTTATTTGTTTTTAGTACTCTCTCGGTTTGGTCAAACTTGTTGACCAATTAATTTATTTGATCGTAAAACATATTTATATACAGCCAAATTGGGATGTTGCCGATGTGTTTGATGCTTCTAACGCAGAGCAGAACTAATTCTAGTAAAGTATGGGGAGGGGCTGCGAATGCCAAAATACTAATTCCCAGCCAATTGTAATTATGGAAAAACCTTAAAAAAACTAGGGATTTTCCCTAATCTCAATCGCAGATTGACAAATATCAATACGTTAGAAGTCGGGAGTCGGGAGTCGGGGTTCAGTAGGCAGTTGCAGTTTGCAGTAAATCAGTAGGCAGGGGGCGGTATGCAGGTTCGCCCATCTTACGTCTTAGGCCTATCATCTTACGTCCAAGAAGCTAGTCTTTGTCCTTCTTGTTCTTTTGATTGGCGGTTTGCTGCACGTCGGAAAAGTCAATATCGTCGTCCACCATGTTTTTGAAGGCTTCTATCCACCCATTTTTAAAGATGTTGAGCACGGTGGTCCAGGTCTCGGTGTCCACTTGCTTCAGGTCGCCCTCAATGGGCACTTTCGTGGCGAGGGTGTTTTCCTTGTGGTTCTTCAAAATAAACTTGAAAAAGCCCACAAAACCTTCCCAAAGGGTCTCCAAAAAAGCATCGTCCTTGCCAATGAACTTGGCATCCTTGAGGATGGGCTTCAACGAGCCCTGCAGGTACCCATCGGCAATGACCACCTCGGTGTAGAAGTTGAAGATGCCCTTATCAAAATCGATGCCGGCGTAGTGGTCCGTAAAATCGTTGAGGGCGGTGGCGTTCGCATTTTCAAGGGACAGGGCAAGGTCCATATCGGGAATCTGCTTTACGAGATCCATCTGGCCCTCCAAATGCAGGTCCCCACCTCCAAAGCTCACCGCATTTGCAGAAAGGTTGCTGGGCAGGCGGGCCTCGGTGCGCACCACATTGCGGAGGTTGGTGGCGTAGAGTTCCAAATTGTCCAAATGCAGGTCTATATTGGGGTCGGCATTGAGCTGCACAAAGGCCACCTTGCCGCCATGGATCTCCAGTTTGTTGATGTCTATGGGCACCAGGTCGGTCAGGGCCTTGGTCCAATCATCAAAATCGGGGTCTTCCGGCGTTTCCGTTTGTTGGTCCTCGAACACATAGATCAAGGAAGGCCGGGTCATGTTGATCTCGCTCACGATCCGCCCCTTGAAAAGTGCCGACCATTCGATGGAGATGTGCGTCCTTTCAAAATCGAGAAAGGGAATCTCCGTGTCGGCGTTCACCTTGTTCAAATAGAGCTGTTTTATGGTATAGGCCCCGGTGATGAGGGAAAGGTCAATGTCCTCCACATGGCCATAATACCCAGGGATGTCGGCCAGGACCTTGTTCACATAATTCTTCACGATGTAGGGCAGCACCAATCGAAAGGCGATCAACAGCACTAGGATGATGGCCGGGATCAAAAACCGTTTTCTTTGGTAGAAGCGTTTTCTTTCTTTTGCCATGTCTATGTATTTCTTTTCTTTTTTCCATTGCCGGTAACAGTGTCCACCAAGCCGGCCTTCACATTGATCCAAAGGTAGTTGAAGAAGGATTTGTCGGTGTTCCGATCCACTTTAAAGGTACCGTGGCGGTAGCCGTCCGCATCGGTGTCCGAATTTTTGCGCGCAAAGATATTGACCACGGCGGTGAGCACTTTGTTCACGCCCGAGCGATCCTTTTTCAGGACCTTGAACTCGAACTGGTCGTAGTTCATCTTCATCTCGCCACTGGATTTCAACTCATTGCCGCTCATGGTGAAGTACAGTTGGTTGACGGACCCGCTCACTTCCGCCGTGAGGTTGGTCTTTAAAAAAGGATTGATTTCCGTTGAGTCAAAATTGGACAGGGAACCCATGGCCAAAAAATCGTTGGACTTGTTCTGCGGGTCGAAGGACCAGTCAAGGTCCAAGAGGCCGTCGCCCATCAATTGGGAGCGGGTCTCTATTTTGACATTGCCGCTTCCATGGCTGTGTAGGTTGGTAATGGTGGCGTCCAGATCGGTGAACTTGACGCTTTTGGGATCTACATCGGTCTCCAGCCGCTCCTCGTAGGTGATGGTCCCATCCGTGATACCGATGGAGTCCACCTGAAGGTCAAAATCCAAGTCGCGTAGGGCCTGGTTGTACAATTTTTTATGGGTGGTGTCGTCCGGCAACAGTTTGTCGCGATACACGTGGAAAATGGGCCGTTCCAATTGCAGCTGGGCCAACCGCAGTTGCAGGGTCCCGTTGGCAGGGCCAAAATCGAACTGCTCCAAACGGAGGGTGTCGATGGTGAGGTCATAGTGGTCGTGTTCCACCACCAGTTTTTTGGACAGTTCCTGTTTGCCATACTTGCTTTTCAGCTCCAAGTGGTGCACCTGTCCTTCGTTGGCGTTGAGTTGGAGCTGTTGGAGACGGAGGAACTCGAATGGTCCCAAATCGCAGTACAATTGTTGGGTATCCAAGCGGAATTCACCATAGGTGAAGGGCAATTGCTGTTGGAGGGTCATGCCGTCCACAAGAATGTCCTCAACCTGCAGGTCGATGCCCTCGATCTGCAATTGCACGCTGTCAGAATCCGCTCGGAACTGTGTTAGGCCACCTTTGCTGATGGTCAATTTTCGAATGTCCAGTTGGGGAAAAGTGCCCTTGCCGTTCTTTTTTGGCAGGCTGTCCTTTCCCTTTTTTCGATAGGTGAAGATGGGTTCTTCGAGGTGCAGGCCCGCAATGGACACATCACCATTTTTGAGCAGGGGAAGGTAACCGAGGCCCGATAGGGTAATGTCCTTGGCTACCAGTCCGAAAGTATTGCCACTGTCCGCGGCGGTCACATTTTGAAGGCTGATGCGCCCCGCCAGCACATTGGTGCTGATTTTGTCGTAGTGTAGTTGTATGCCCGTAGATGTTTCCTTGGCAAGGGCCTGCTTTACTTTATGGGTAAAAATAATCTGGGCGATTATCCCGATCAGGGCCAAGATGCCCATCGCCCAAAGCCATATTCGTATTCGAGTGGACCTTTTTTTTTGCGACATATTTTTTTTGATGTGTTCCTTATTGATGTACGATGGGCGTGAGGGGTTTAGCTTTCCGTATCCAAAAAAGATGAGATTTCGGAAGGGGTCGTTATTTGGAGGGTCCGGTCCTTGTTGACCAAGATGGGTTGATGGAAGGCCTGTGGGCAGTTGTGCAGGATGTTGAACCAGTCATTGTCATCGACGATGTTCGTGGCCTTTCCATAGGCGGCTATAAAATCGGGGTGGTTGGTATTGATGAGTTTCCCCACAGGTTTGCCCAGCCTGCTTGCCAGTTCGGACCATTGGGTGCCCGTGACCTTGGTCTTGGCGATGTCGATTTCCAATACCTTTTTGTCTGATGCCCTGATATAGCCCAAGGCCTGCTTGCCAATACTGGTTGCGGAACTGTAATAAAACTTGACTTCCCGATCGTTTGTAGCAATTACCCCCATGATAGATTGAATTATCCTTTTTCCCAAAGTAGCGATTCCATGGAGGATTCCTTAACGCTATCCATTTATTTGATGTCGTAAAACAGAAAAGCGGGGCAATCTCTTGCCCCGCCATTCACACAAACTAACTCAAACTACACGTCAAAAAGGCGATAATGATAACAAACAATCCGGTAACTTTGAGCAGTTCTATGAGTCCATCCATATAGTTATAATGGAAGGAACAATACGTTGTGTCCGCTTACAGACGTTCGTAGGTGAACTGGAAATGCCCCCTTTCCCCTTCGGTGCTGGTATAGGCCGTAAAGTTCAGTTTATAGTAATTGCCATCGACATCCTTCAGCACATAGTATCGATCATCACTGATGACTCCACCAAAAGCATCTCTCCAACCGCTCCCTACAACTGACCTGTTGTCATATACCAAAGCGGATTCGTCCACATCGGCCATCGTAAAGTCGGCATAGGAGGGAACGTCAAATTCGGTTACTTCATCGGTATCTGGATCTACTTCATATAAAGTGACTTGGTAGAGCCCTACGCCTCCCAACGTATTGTGCACCACATAGTCAGAGAAGGTAAGCCCCGCCACATTTTCACCTTGATAGCCATAATAGGTGAACACCCCACTCAGGTTGATGTCCCATTGCTCCTTGGGAGGCTCCACATTCACGGTTTCGCCATTGGTCAGGCTAAAGGCAGTAATGTTATGGGCAGCATCTTTGGGAACTGTCACTTCGGATAGGGTAGTGGTCTCGTTCAAATCGGCGTATTGAATGGTATAGCTGTTGCCATCGCTCAAAATTCTCACTTTGATAATGGGTCGTAGGTCGCCCGTTGTCTTAATGCTTCCCACAGGTGCTGGCTCGGTGGGGATTTCTTTTCCTAGACTTACCAAATACACATAATTTTCCTCAGGCGTAGTGGATATTTCTGAAAAGACAGTACCTTCCAGTGTACCCTCCGGACTATCGGTGAACGAGATTCCTTGCTCAAGATTTCCATACTGGTTATAGCCCACGGGCAATCCGACCAACAATTCGGCTACGGTGCTTACATTGACCGTGGTGGGTTGGAACATGGCATCCAAAGCATTCAACTCCATGGGTGCGGGCAGGTCACTGCTCTCGGTCACTGAAAGAAGGTCGGTCACCCCCGTAAGTTCCACGGCAGAAACGGATAGGGAACTGTTCAGGAACACACGGTTTTCTGCACCGTTATAGAGTCCAATTTCCCATAGGTCACGTCGCACAGCGGTCTGTACTCCTGTGCTGAAATCAAAATAGACTTGGTTGGGTTGGTTGGACCCTCCATTTTCCGTATCGATGATGCCACTGGTGGCCGCAATAGGGGTATAGCTCACCAGGGCAGAGGACGTAGATCCCGCGGACCAATCCGCATCGCTAAAGCCATCTATGGTAAAAGTAACGGACTTGGTGGTCCCCTCTATGGCATTGGTAAGCTTGTTGAAGGTGAAACTGGCATTTGTATCGCCGGATGCCACAGGCACTGAAATGGTGCCGGAACTTCCATCGGGCGAAGTGGTAAAATCTGTTCCGTATTCGGCATTGTCCCCGGAATAGGAAACGGTAATGGTGCCATTTTCCGAAGCCGCTCGGGAAAAATTCAGGACAATCTCCTTGGAAGTTTCCTCTTCCGTGGTGCTTACTGTGGCGCTGGAAAAAGTGGCCGTGAAGTCGATTAGGTTTTCGCCGTCATCATCACTACAGGAACTGAGGACGAGCATCAATGCAATTGCTTTTAAAAGAATCGTTTTTTTCATTGGTTTTAATTAAAGTTTAGATTGTATAAAAGTTTTAGAAAATAAGATCTCCCATTGCCGAACAAACGGCTGGAGGATACGGAAGCGCCATGGGCACCTGAAGGCACGTCCGAGGCATTCACCCGGACGATGTCGAAGATGTTCCTGGCCCCAAGGGTAATGTTGAAATTCTTAGTGATGTTGGTCCTCACCGAGGCATCCATCCACGTGAAATCATCGGTCTGCCCGATCACGGGACCGTCCGTATCGTTCAGGACCACTTGCGTCCTTCCGTTATATTTCAATTGGGCGGACAAAGTGGTGTGGATGGAAGGGATGGTATAGCCCACCGAGGATTGTAGGTTAAAGCTTCACAGATAATCACTGTTGCTCGCTAGGGATTCGTCAATGGCCGTGGACTCCCCCAGATAGGTGGCACCGAAGGAAAGCTGCCAGCGGTCCATGATCAGGGAATTTTCCAACGAAAAACCCAGGATCTTTGAATAGTCCACATTGGCGAAGGTGAATAGGTTTCTGTCCTCCTCATCCGTGGTGACCACCGAGGCTATTTTGTCCTTGATGTCAAAATAATAGGACTTGAAAGCGGTTTTCAGCATGCTACTCTCTCCGAGGCGGAACTTGTCCTCCAGATTCAAGAAAATGGAAATGCCATCTTCGGGGTTTAGATCGGGATTGCCCTGTACGTTGTGGTTGGAATCCACAAAGTAGAAGAAAAGCTCCTCAAAGTTGGGTGCCCTGAACGCTGAGCCAAATATGGCCTTTACCTTGAAGGTGTCCGTGATGTCATAGGTGGAGGAAAGGGACCAGATGAGTTTGTTGCCGAACTGGGAATTGTTCGTGTATCGTGCTCCGGGGAAGATGGAAAACCTATCCGAGATATTGAAATCGGCCACTCCGAAAAAATCATAGTTCTCCAAGGTGTTTTCCACCACATCGTTGGAATATTCACCCGTGGCAATGGCATCAAAACCGGTCTGATGGGTGAATTCGTATCCCAACTGCAGGTTAAAAAAATCTGATGTGGGGACCATATTGCTTACAAAGCCCTTGGAGTACCAAATTTCAGAGGATTGGCTCAGGTTGTCCGCCGTGTAGGACTCAATGCCCCGTTGCTGGATGTTATAGACGTATTGTTTGTAGTACCGCTTTTGGGTCTGTTGGGAAAAGGAAAGATTATAGATGGTCTGGCCTTTGAGCGGTCCGGAAATGTTGAGGTTGTTCATCACCCTTTGGGTATCGAAAGTTTCATCAAGGGCCGTGGGTACCACCATGCCGGTGTCGCTGTTCAGCCTGCCGTTCACATTGCGGTTATACACGGATACGGTCTCATCATAGTACTGGAACTTGTAGAAGACGTTGTGCTTGCCAACGGATGTGTTGAGGTTTGCGAAGGCGGTCAACTGCTCTTTGGGGTTCCATTCCATGCCCCGAAGCCCGTCATTGACCACGGTGTTGTCCTGTATATTCACATAATTTCTGCCTTGGTAGCCATTATAGAAACCCGCAAAATCATTTCTGGAGCCGCCTATGGAAATACTGGTCTTCTCACTGAGTTGATGGCTCAACTTTGCATTTTGGATATGTCGGCCCTTATCGAACCATTCGTATTCATCGCCCACCGTTTCTTCTTGGACGGACAATTGGAGTTGCCATTTGGCATGGTCCAGACCGCGTTTGGTGACGATATTGATCACCCCTGCCACGGCATTGTCCCCATAGAGCACGCCCATGGAACCTTCCACGATCTCGATCCGTTCCACATCTTCCAGGTTGATCTGTGTGATGTCTATATTGTTGCCCATGCCATTGTCGCTGGCCATCGGAATGCCGTCGATGAGCACTTTCACGTACTGTCCGTCCAGACCGAACATGCTGATGGTGGACCTCCCTGTGGAGGGGTCGGGGGTGACCGTGATGTTGAGGTTGTAGTTAAGGATATCCGCAAGATTGTTGCCCGCCACGTTGGCAATATCCTTTTGGTCCAGGACACCCACGGCAAAAAGTTTTTTGCTGAGCGACATCACCTGGCTTTCCCCGGTGACCACCACTTCGTTAAGGTTTTGCATGGACATGGAGTCTTTTTCCATGTTTTTTTTTTCTTGGGCGTGACCTATCGCACAGATAAAGAGGAAAGTAATAAGGAATTCCTTATATTTATTTAGACTCATTCTATATAATTGTTGGGGCAAATATATATTTTATTTTAATTCAATCTAAATAAAATTAGTAGTTTTGTCCTTTAACATTCTGAAAACAACTAACAGATACCCGTATGAAAAAATCGATTATTTTTTTGATGCTCTTGGTAGGAGGGGCCTCAATGACACATTCACAGGAAAAGAAGGAACTCGACCGAAAGGCCATTATGGACATGTGCGGTTGCTATGAGGTCACTTTTAAATATACCGAGACCTTTGCGCCGGAAATCGACTATGAGAAAAAACTGGACTATACCTCCAAGGCTCTGGAGCTTGCCTTGCCCATTATTGACGAGGAGAACAAAATATCCTTACAGCATTTGTTGGTGATCAATGATAGTACGGTGATCAAGCACTGGAGACAGGATTGGTTGTTCGAGAACCAGAAAGTGTTCCACTACAATGGGGACAATACTTGGAATTTTACCCAGTTGACTGCGGATGCCGTGAAAGGACAATGGACCCAAAAGGTATATCAAGTGGACGACAGCCCAAGGTATTCTGGCTCTTCCACGTGGGTGCACTACGATGGAAAGCATTTTTGGGAGAACACGAGCGATTCCCCACTGCCCCGAAGGGAGTATTCCAAGCGAAGTGATTACAATGTGATGGCAAGGGGCAACAGACAGGAAATCACTTCCTATGGATGGGTGCACGAGCAGGACAATGACAAGATCATCCGAAAAGAGGGTGAGGAAGATGTGTTGTTGGCGCAGGAGAAAGGGTTCAATATCTACAAAAAGGTAGCCGATGCAGATTGCAAGGTGGCCGCTGATTGGTGGGCAGCCCATAAGGAATTTTGGGCCAAGGCTCGTGCCGCTTGGGACGAGGTCTATGAAAGAGAGGGAGACCTTACGCTCCTAAAGCAAGTGGACGGGCAGCCAATGTTCGTACAATTTTACAGTTTGGAAGAGAAAAATGCGGACAAAGGGCAGATCTTGGATGTGATCAACAACTTTATTTCGGACAAGAAAAAAGGGGGCAATGCTGGCAAATAAGTTGAGGCTATCTGGCTTAATGGCACTTTGTGCGGTTTTTTTCTTGCTGGGCTTCAAGGCGGAAAAGATTCCCCCAAAGTTGAAGGAGAAGCTGGACAATGCGGTGCTGACCACATTTGAGGTAGAGGACTTTACTCTGGAATTGATAGCGGTGGACCCCAAACTGAACCAGAAAACACCATCGGAATTGGGCGGGGACAATCTGTTCAAGGTCATTGCCAATGGTTCCACCTTGGGGTATGCCTATCTGGGCGAGGCCCCGAGCATGAAGGACGTGTTTGACTATGTGGTGCTCTTCAATCCAGACCTGAGCATCAAAAAATCAAAAATATTGATATACCGTGAAGATCATGGCCGCCAAGTGGGCAGCCAGCGATGGCTGAAGCAGTTCATCGGCAGAAAGTCAGGCGAAAGTTTGGCCTATGGCCAGGACATCGATGGGATTTCCGGGGCGACCATCTCTGCAAAATCCATGACCTTGGCGGTGAGCAATATCCTGGAAAGCATGCAGGTATTGCAGGACAATACAGTGTTTTGACCAAAGTAGGTTAATTTAATTCGGAAAGGCCGTTCCATTTTGGAGCGGCTTTTTTTGTCACATTGTTTCCGAAAGATGGACATACAACATACCGGATAGGATGGCCAATCCAAAGCTCAAAAGGGTGCCGATGAGGACATATTCGGTCAGTTTTCGGTTTTTGCCCTTGTTCAGGTCGCCGAAACGGAACACGGATTTGGCAGCGATGAGCAATCCGATGGCCGCCCATTGTTGGATCAGGATAAACCCGAACACGAAGAGTCGCTCCAGCATACCGATATAGGTACCCGCATTTTTCAACGAGCCGCCCTCACCTGATTCATCTTCCTTGGCAATCTCATCGATATAGGGAGCCAGCAGCATCCGCATAATGATGCCGGACACAAAGGTGACAAACACCAGAAAAGTAACAAACAAAAGGCTTTTCTCTCCCCAAAGACCTGAAAAATTGATGGGGAACGGTTCAATCCAGTACACCATGGCCGCAATGACCAAAAGGTGCAATACTTGATCCAACACAAAGAGCCAGCGGTAGTTTTTTGGGTTGGTGAGGTAAAGTTTTCCCAAATCGATGAGGAGATGGGTCACTACAATACAGGCCACTGCGCCCAAATATCGGAATTGGAGAATGAGCAACAGGGTCAATAGATGTACCCCGATGTGAAAATATAGATATTTGGATTTTCCTTTCTTTTGAAGTTTGTCTTCTACCCAACGGGCAGGTTGCAACACAAAATCCCCTATAAAATGGGCCAAAATGAGTTTTAGGGCGAGTAGTGTCATAAGTGGACGAGTTGGGTTTTGTAAAAATCGATCATTTTTTGCACTTCGTCAAAACCGGCCTTTTTCAGTTCCTCGCTGATGTTCCCCTGTGATTTGCCGAGCAACGATGCCAGCTCCCTTTGGTTCATTTCCGGATTTTCGATGGCACTTTTCACCGTTTTTGAGATGGCGGGCGTCCAATTGTCCATGGTCAACGAGGCCAGTTCCAAGAGCAGGTTGATGTGCCCATCAAAACCGGTATGGGACGTTTTTATAGCCAAGTTCTGCTTTTTTAGGTTTTCGAAGCACTTGCCCGAATATACAAAAGCTTCCCCATTGGACTCCGTGACTTTTTTTGCATTGTATGTCTTTTCTCCCAACCCAATGGCTATCCGTACGTCCATTTGGCGCACTTGTTTCAGGCAGGCCTTTATGTACAGGGCGGCTTCCAGTGCCTTTTCCGGTTCGGTCTGCAACTGAAAACTATCGCCCCTATAAATTTCCCAATCGGAAGGCTCTTTGCCATAGCGGTCCAGGGCCTGCTTCAAGAGGGGGAGCCATTCGGAAGTCTTGTGTTCCGTGGAATTTTTGATATCACCTGTGAGTACTGCAACCATTTGCTCTAATTGAAATATCCGTCAAAAAGCAGATAATTTAAAATATCTGTTTATTTACAGATAATCAAATATATCTGTTTATTTGCAGATAATCAAAAATATCTGTAAAAGTTTTTGGGAGAATAGGTACATGGCGCTTGATGCAAAGAAGCATAAAAAAAGAAGCCGCGACCATGGCACGGCGCGGCTCCTCAAAAATCAACAAAAAACATTATCCTCTGCTTCCTCTCTGCTGCATTCTCTTTTTGCCATGCATGGCTTTTTGCTTTTTCATCTTTTTCCATGACTGGTATTGCTCGTCATCCAGTATTTCCTTCATTTTGGTCTGGAGAGCAATCTGGTGGTCCAACCGGGCATTCTCCATTTCAAACCTTTCTTCGGAAGTGGGTTTCTGCCATTCGCCACTTTCCCTTTTCGCCTTCATTTCTTCCCATTTCTCCTTGCGCGATGTGGCCTCTTCCAGATGGAGCTTCATTATTTTTTCCTGCTGGGCCTTGGTAAGGTCCAGGGCCAAGGTCATTTTTTTGGTCTGCAATGTGGCCATCTGTTCGGCGGTCAGGTCCATTTCTGGGCCTTTTCGAAATCTTTGACCCTCACTTTTTTGGGCTACCGCACCAAGACTGGTGAGCAACAACACCATTACTGCTAATCGTTTCATATGCTTCATTTTTAATGATTTGTTCCTTGGACGGCGATAGGGTCCATCGGTTTAATCACAAAAGCATGAATTGGGACATTTTTAGCAATGGGTGTTGGAAGGAGACTATCTGTTTTCCTCCTCAAGGTCTTTTTTGGGATCTTCCAAATCTTCGGCATCTTGGAACTCAGCCTCTACGTAAGTTTTGGAATTGAGATTGTCTTGGAAACGGTCTTGTTGCTCCACTTCGTAGTAAATGATGGAAGCAATCACAAAACAGGAAAAATAGATGAGGCTTTTTGTCTTGTAGGTCATGATGTGTTGATTTGGGATTACTAAAGTAATAAAACCATTTCACAATCAGACTGCTATGTTGCGAAAACCACTATTTTATATGTGAAAAGGACAAAAAATAAGGTGTAGCCAGCTTTGACACCGACTACACCTTAAAGGAAAATTTCCTACAAAGAATGTCTATTTGGGATCTAGGATCAGATCGATGCGTTCCAGGGCATCCTGCAGATGGTATCGGCTCATGGCATCAGAGGTGCGCGACAGTCCGTTTCGGATGTCCCTCTTCAGATTGTTGAGCTCCCCCCTGGCCACGGAACGGATATCCGATTGGCTCGTATTGATGGCCGTGGATTTGCGATATCCCCCAAAATCCTCTTGTTTTTCCTGGCTTTCAGCGGTCATGAGGTAACCCAAACGATCGATGTGCGCTTTTTGAAGGTTCCTTCTGTAAGTGTCTATCGCTTTTCCGCTTCGGGTCTCGGACCAAATTCCGTTGCGAAGGTCTTGCATCATTTCCAGAAGGCCATAGGCATTTTTTCCATTGATGGTCTCGTTTTCGATGATCCGTGCCAATTTGCCCAACTGCAACATGGTATTGAGGTAGCGCTCTTGCATGGAACGGATGCGCTCCACCGATCCAGAATATTCGATTTTGTTGAAAATGCTTTGGTCGATCAACCATTCTGGCGTCTCAAAAAGTTGTTCCTGCATGAATTTCATGCTGTTCTTTTGGTGTTCTTTGCTCACATGGGTATAAACAGCCCCTTCTTGATCGGCTGTTTTGTGGTATTCGTAAACGCCACCTATGTTGTTGGATACGTGTCCCATATATCTTTGGAACTGACCCACGACCTGACCATATAATATTTCCAGGTTATCGTAGTTCTCACCGGCTTCGGTGGTCCATTCCATAAGATTGGGCACAATGCGTTTCAGGTTGGCGATACCGTACATACTTGCCTTGATGGCATCGTCGCCCAAGTCCTCGGTCTGTGAACTGGGATCGTGGATGTCGCCCACTTGTTGGTGGCCAAATCGGTACATGGGGTCTCCGGCATGCTCCAAGATCCAGCTGTTCAATATGGGTTTTTCTTCTTCTGCAGTCTTGTCCAAAATGGGTCGGTAGCCCCAGTTGATGGAGTATTTGTCGTACACGCCGATATTGGGCATCAGGGCAACTCCATCGTCACCGGGCTGCGCCACATAATTGAACCGTGCATAGTCCATAATGGAAGGAGCGGTACCATTTTTCTGGGTGAAACTTGCCGAACGCAAGGAATCCACGGGATAGGCAACACTGCTGCCCATGTTGTGTGGCAGTCCCAAGGTGTGGCCCACTTCATGGGAAGAAACAAAACGGATCAGCCTGCCCATGATATCCTTTTTGAACTCCACTTTCCGAGCCTCTGGGTTGATGGCCGCCGTTTGGACAAAATACCAGTTGCGCAGCAAGGTCATTACATTATGGTACCAATTGATGTCGGATTCCAAGATCTCACCGCTTCTGGGGTCGCTCACGTGGGGGCCATTGGCATTGGGAATTGGGGAGGCCAAGTAACGCACTACGGAATATCGCACATCCTCAGGGGACCATTCGGGGTCTTCTTCGGGCGATGGAGGGTCTTTGGCGATGATGGCATTCTTGAAACCTGCGGCTTCAAAGGCCACTTGCCAATCTTCGATACCTTGTTTGATGAAGGGAACCCATTCTTTTGGAGTGGCACGGTCCACATAATATACAATGGGCTTTTTGGGCTCCACGAGTTCTCCGGCCTTGAATTTTTCAATGTCCTCATCCTTGACCTCCAATCTCCAGCGGTCCAGATAGGTCACTGTTTTGCTCTCTTGGGCGTCCAGGCCATAATCTACCTGACCTCTGGCAAACCAGCCTACACGTTCATCAAAGTAGCGGCGCTTCATAGGCTCTTTGGGCAATAGGATCATGGAGTTGTTGATCTCAATGGAAATAGATCCCAAACTGGAGTTGCTCGGTGGGTCACTGGATGCATAGGTCTTCACGTGGCGTGCCTCTATGTTCAAGGGATAACTTTTGATGGACTCGATATAGCTCCTCTCATTGTCCAATCGGGACACCTTGTAGCGTTTGCGGTACCCGTCGGGCAGCCCCAGGGCGTTTACATCCTTGGTGAACAGAGGGTCCACTTCAATGACCGTAGCGGGGTTGAGCGAATCTTTTTTGTTGAACGCCTTGATGTCGAACGCATAAAGTACAGGTTCAAAATTGGAATTGACAACGGCTTCGTGCACGGGAAGTGAATCGGCGGCGACATTTTCATAGGATGCGACACGCAATAGGATCTGCTTGGGCTTTTTTTCCCAACGCAGCACTTGGGTGTTGATTTTGCCCCCGCCAAAACCGATGCCCGTGGCAGTTTTGGAGATACGGCTCACCATCAACATTTCCCGGTTCAATAGCGAATCGGGGATTTCATAGTAATATTTGTCATCGACCGTATGGACACTGAAAAGACCTGCGTCCGTTTTGGCGTCTTTGGTGATGACTTTGTCATAAGGCTGGATTTCCCCTGGTTTGGGTTTGTCCTCCTTTTTTTGCTCGGTGTCTTTCTTTTTCTTTTTGAAAAGTTGGGCCTCCGCGGTTTGGTAACAGCCCAATAAAACCATCAATACGAATAGTTGGGGTAAAACTCTTTTTATCATTATATGTTAGTTTGGATAACTTAAAACATCCAAAGAACCTAAAAATGATCAAAACATACTGTTAAATAAATACTAACGCAAAATTTTTTTACAGAAAAATGAAACCTTCGGGAGTCCTGCGTTTTATTGGCACTCCCCGCTGAAACCCCACCTATTGCTGGGTTGGTGGGGAATCGGTTTTTCGTTAAAATATCGTAAAAGCTGTAACAATTCAAAATGTCCATAGTCTTATAAGCATATCATCAATCAAAAAATTCAATCAAAAAATGAACAAGTTATTAATCATCTATGGTAGTGTTCTATTGTGTAGTTCCGCCATGGCAAACGACCAGCAAAAAACCGTGGTTGTACAGGACAGACCTGAGACCGTCGGTACATTGGAGAACAATTTTACGGCATTGAACATCGATGCTGATTGGAGTGGATCAACCAACGAGATGTCCGATTGGACCTATGAGTTGAATTTGAATGAAATAGAGTATATAGAGGAAGAGCCGGAAATAGACCTCGGTTTTGATACCTCGGATTATCTTCCAAAGGATTTTAATCCCTATGCAAGCTATTTTGATCTGAATTCCGTCATATATCTCGAAAACGAAGTTGAACCAAGTCTAGGATTTGATACCCAAAAATATCTTCCTACAGATTTTGACCCTTATTCCGAGGTGGTGGACGTACATTCCATCAACTATATGGAAGACGAGGATATGGATCTTGGCTTCAATACGTGGGACTATCTGCCCGAGGGTTTTTCGCCCTATGAGGTCTATGTGGATCTAAAATCCATCCCTTATGTGGAGGACGAGATCGAACTGGAACTGGGATTGGACAGTACTTACGAACTTCCTGCAGATTTTGACCCCTACACCAGTGTGGTGGCCATAAGCGGCATCAACTATATGGAAGATGAAGAAATGGAATTGGGCTTCGATACGTCAAAGTATCTCCCTGAAGGTTTTGATCCTTACTCAGGGTCAATACAGTAAAATGTTTTTCATTTTACAACTTATTTGAGTTAGCTGGAAAACCCCTCGATTGAGGGGTTTTTGTTTTTCCAACCTTTTTTGAAGTAAATTGACGGATGATCTTTTGGTTAACAAAAAAATAACACCGCTTCTATCAAAATAAGGATCTGCAACAAAAAAGTGGCGTTATTGCGAAATGTGCAATATTTACATCCTTGGGGAATATCTTTTTCAATATATGCCAATGTGGGGCAAAATATATTTCGAATCTGATTTTTCCGGCCTTCGTTAACAAAAGGCTAATTATAATAATCTTTACAATTTGGGGTCATACCTTTGTACCATCAGAAAGCTGGTTCCATAGCCAGTGTTGATAAGAGTGAGTAACATAAGGTTGAGTTAGTTTCTTACATTTTTTTGAGTTAGTTAGTTTGTGAATGGCCCCTCTGGACAGAGGGGCCATTTATTTTTTAGAAAAGTATGGGAATGACGAACTGGAACGTCAAGACCAATAGGCCCACGGCAATCAGGTTGAGAATGACCCCGACCCTGGCCATTTGAGGGATTTTCACATACCCACTGGCGAACACGATGGCGTTTGGGGGTGTGGCCATGGGAAGCATGAAGGCACAGCTACTGGCAATGGTGACGGGAATAAGCAGATACAGGATGGGCACATCCAAACCTATGGCAATACCAGCCACAACGGGTGCCAAGACGGCCACTAGGGCCACATTGCTCATCAGTTCCGTCATAAAGAGCATCAACAGGATCAGCAAGGTGGCCGTGAACAGGATAGTGATTTCGCTTTGCGCAATGGCATTGGCCACCATATCCACGATTCCACTGGTGGACATTCCCTCAGCAAGCGCAAGCCCGCCGCCGAACAATATCAAAATGCCCCAGGCCAGTTTGGAGGTATCCTTCCATTCGATGATGAAATCTCCCTTTTTGATGTTGTAGGGTATAGCGAAGAGCGTAATTGCCGCAAAAATGCTGATCATGGTATCGGTAAGGCCCAGTTGTGGGAAAATATTGTTGATCAAGGTCCTAAAGATCCAAAGGAACACGGTAATGCCAAATATGATCAGGACCATCTTTTCCTTTCCTGAAGTAGGTCCCAGTTTCTCAAGCTCGGTATGGATCACTTCTTTGGATGCATTGAACTTGAGCCCACGACTGGGGAACATCCATTTCACCAGGACCAGATAGGATATGCCGATCATGATGATGGAAAATGGCAGGCCGATGGTCATCCACTTCAAAAAGGAGATCTCAATATTGTACTCGTTTTCCAAAAGGCCGATCAAGACGGAGTTTGGAGGTGTTCCTATCACGGTCGCAATCCCTCCTGCGTTGGCCGAAAAGGCGATACCGAGCATCACGCTCAGGGCAAAGTTCTCATCGTTCTTGGTGAAACCGTCCGCATCATTGATCAGGAGGTTGATCACGGACAGTGCTATGGGCAGCATCACCACGGTACTGGCGGTATTGCTGATCCACATGCTCAAGGTCGCCGTGGCGATCATGAACCCCAAAATGACCTTGTTGGGCGTGGTCCCCGTCAGTCGGATGATGTTCAGGGCGATTCGTTTATGCAGATTGACCTTTTCCAAGGCCAGGGCCATCACAAATCCACCAAAGAAGAGGAACACGATGGGACTGCCATAATTGGCGCCTACCTCCGCAATGGGCAAGATTTTCAGGATGGGCAGCAAAAGCAGGGGCAAAAGGGCCGTCACTGATATGGAAACCGCTTCGGTGATCCACCAGATCAACATCCAGATGGCGACCGAAATCACGGGATCCCCTTTTTCCGAAACCAGTTCGAAGGGTAAATTGTTCAATATCAAGAAAGCGACGGGCCCCAGAACGAGCCCTATTTTTTTGCTTAGTTCCATATGGGATCCTAAGCTATGCTTTTTTGGGAAAACTTAAAAATGGTTATTTGGCTTTGGCAAAAAGCCCATCATCCGTTTTGGAGACTTCAAAAATGCCAAGTTTGGCCAAGTTTTTCGTGCTCTTGTCCCATTTTTTGCCGCTCAAACCACTTTTGTCCTTCAGTTCGCCCAATGGCATTTGGCCAACAGGTTTCAATAGGTCCATGATGATTTTTTCCTCTTCGGAAAGTTCCACCTTTTTCTTTTCAGGACGCATTTGAGGGAAGAACAGCACTTCTTGGATGGAGGAATTGTTGGTCATCAACATCACCAAACGGTCTATCCCGATGCCAATGCCGGAGGTTGGGGGCATGCCATATTCCAAGGCACGAAGGAAATCTTGATCGATGAACATGGCCTCATCGTCCCCTTTTTCGGAGAGTTTAAGCTGGTCCTCAAAACGTTCCCGCTGGTCAATGGGGTCGTTCAGCTCGGAATAGGCATTGGCCAGTTCCTTACCGTTCACCATTAGCTCAAAACGTTCCGTGAGCTTTGGATTGTTGCGGTGCTCTTTCGTCAATGGGCTCATTTCCTTCGGATAGTCGATGATGAAGGTAGGTTGAATGTAATGGTGCTCACATTTTTCGCCAAAGATCTCATCGATCAATTTGCCCACGCCCATGGTATCGTCCACCTCAATGCCCAATGTTTTGGCCGTATTGCGAAGTTCATCCTCATCCATGCCGGCTACATCGTGGCCCGTGTGTATTTTGATGGCCTCCAGGATCGGGACCCTTGGATACGGAGCCTTGAACTCGATATCGTGTGCGCCCACCTTGACCTTGCTGCTTCCAGTGGCATCTACGGCCACTTTTTCCAACAGTTTTTCAGTGGTGTCCATCATCCAGTTGTAATCCTTGTAGGCCACGTAGAGTTCCATAACGGTAAACTCGGGGTTGTGGGTGCGATCCATGCCTTCGTTGCGGAAATCCTTGGCAAACTCATATACACCGTCAAAACCACCCACGATCAATCGTTTCAGATACAGTTCGTTGGCAATACGGAGGTACAAAGGAATGTTCAGCGCATTGTGATGCGTCAAAAATGGACGTGCCGCGGCTCCACCGGGAATGGGTTGCAAAATGGGGGTCTCCACCTCCAAATAACCCTTTGCGTTGTAAAACTCACGGATGCTGTTGGTGATCTTGGTCCTTTTGATGAAGGTGTCCTTCACCTGGGGGTTCACCACAAGGTCCACATACCGTTGGCGGTATCGAAGTTCAGGGTCGTTGAAGGCATCATGCACGGTCCCGTCCTCATCTACCTTTGGTAGGGGAAGGGGGCGCAACGATTTGCTGAGCAGGGTGAAGTTTTTCACCATCACCGTTTGTTCGCCAACTTGGGTGGTGAACAGTTCGCCTTCCACACCGATGATGTCACCGATGTCCAATAATTTTTTATAGACCTCATTGTACAGATCTTTGTCGTCACCAGGGCAGATCTCGTCCCGGTTAAAATAGACCTGAATGCGCCCCTCACTGTCCTGAAGCTCGGCAAAGGATGCCTTGCCCTGGATTCTGCGGGACATCAACCTACCGGAAATCACCACCTTTTTCCCTTCCTTAAAATCATTCTTGATGCCCTTGGTCGTGGCATCCACAGGATACAATGCTGCTGGATAGGGGTCGATGCCCATTTCCCTGAGTTTGGTCAATTTTTCCCTTCGAACGATCTCTTGTTCCGATAGTTGCATAGTCTGTAAAAAAATTAAAGCGCAAAATTACACTTTTGCGCTTTAATTCACTCCCTTGACCGGGTTTAATATGCATAATTGGGGGTGTATGACTTTTTTAGGAGGATCTGGGCCATGTCCTCCTCCAAGCTTTCCAACGGACTTTCCACGATACGGTTGACCTCTTTTCCATTTTTGAAAAAGATGATGGTGGGCACTTTGATGATGTTCAACCCCTTTTCCTCCCCAGTTGGACTGGTTTTATAGAACTCTTTTCGGTAATCCAAAGCAATGATTTCCAATTGTTCCATTGGAAATTCAGCCGTTTCCAAGATTTTGATGAACTTTGGGCTTTGCCGTTTGCTGTCCCCGCACCAGGTACCCAAAAAGAGTTTGATGTCGTATTTGGTCAATTTCTTTTTGAATAGGTTCAGCATGGTCTCGTCCACACTATAGTCGTTATGGCCCTTATGGAACCAATTGTTATACGGCTCGGATTGCAGGCCGTCCAGATTGATTTTTCCGACCAATAATTTTTGGCCGTTTTCCAGTTCAATTTCTTGGTTGAATTCTTGTGCCGAAACAATGGCAATGCATAGCATAAGTAGTGTTGTTAAAATGTGTTTCATGATTTTCCAGATGTATGATTATGCCGGAAAATTCCATAAAAACGAGGCTTGGAAGCGGTTTGTGAAGGTGGAAATGGGTTCTAGACCGGGGGTTGAAATTTACTTTTTGAAGAGGGAGACAATCTCTTCGCGGGACGAAATGTCCAGCTTTTTGTAGAGGTTGTTGATGTGTGTCTTCACCGTGCTCAGGCTCACGAAAAGTTCGGTGGCGATCTCCTTGTTGCTCTTGTCCATCAGGATGAGCTGCACGATCTTCTGTTCCTGTGGGGTGAGTCTTTGGAAAAGGGAATTGCCCTTGGTCTTGGCCGTTTTTTTTCGGTTCAGGAAAAAATAGACATTGCCCAGAAGGGAGAGCAAGAGAAGGATGAGAACGGGCCATTTCCATTGCAGGGATTTGGGCTTGTTGAAGTTCGCCAGTTCTTGGTCCGTACTGATTTCCGCAAGATATTCCTGGGTGAAACTGGAATTGGGATAGGCGGATTGCAATCTTTTGGAAAGGCGGTCGTAATAATCCGTACTGCCCAAGTTTTGAAGATAGAAACCATAGGTTTCATTCCTTTTGTCCGATAAAAAATCATAGATAAAGAGCTCTGCCAGCGGTTCTTGGGACGTTTTTCCAAAGTTCTGGAGGACATCGAACCATTTTTCGAGGTTCAGTTTTTTGTTGGCCTCGCTGTGATACTCCATAAAGTCATAGGCCATTTGTTCCTTCAACAGTTGCACCTCCAGCAGCAGGGAAGAGTTCGGGTTGGTGGACGCAATGGTACAGAGCGCCTGGTTCTCAAAAGAAGTGGGAAATTGTACCGTGTCCTTGTTGTTGGCAATGAAAAGAACGCTCTTGCTGTTGTTGCACTGTCCCAAAAAATGCTGGGCACCTTCTTCGGAACAGCCATCCACATGGATGCGATAGATGCGGTTGTCCGTTTTCAAGTTGTTCCCCTCAAACTGAAAATGGCCCAGGGAATCCACAATGCTCTTCTTCACGATCTGGTCCAGATACACGCGGGACGATTTGCGGTAATCCTCCACCACGGACAAATAGATGGGACTGCCCACATTTTCCTTGGAAACCTCCCCAGAAAAATGGTATTGGGCCATCAGGGCAGAGGTGTTCAAAAAAAGCAGGGCTAGGACAAAAAAACGCATGTTTCGTTCAAAAATGTTCCTAAAAGTAATGGTTTTATGTAACAAAAGCCCCAAAATGCCTACTTATAGGTATCATCAATCAAAATCAAAAATCATGAGTTTCTGGCGTGTTTTGCTGGCCATATTTTTTCCGCCCCTTTCGGTGATCGGGAAAGGTTGTGGGTCTTTCCTTATTGTATTACTTTTGACGCTTTGCGGATGGGTTCCCGGTGTGATCGGGGCATTGGTCATCCTCAACAAAGCGAACTAAAGAAACCAACATGAAAAAAATCCAAATCTTGATAGGTGCCATCATCCTTGGCCTGGGCATTTCCTGTAATTTCACTGAAGAGATCCATCTGAAGGAAGATGGTTCGGGCAAACTGTCCATCAATTTTGATGGGTCGGAACTGATGCAAATGGCAGGGGAGGAAATGGCCAAGACCAACGAGAAGGCCGTGGATTCCATTATTTCCTTTAAGGAATTGTTGGAAGAGCGCAAGGACAGCATTGCCCAATTATCTCCCAAGGAGCAGGCCATAGCGAAAAGCTTGGAACCCTTCGACCTTCGAATGGTGATGAACCCGGAAGAAAAGGTGATGACCTTTGATCTGTATGGGGATTTTTCTGATATCAGTGAAATGAACAATGCTTTCAATACCTTTCAGGAGGCCAGCTTGATGGGATCCAACAAGGCCCAACAGCCGTCTCCCGTTCCTGCATCGGAACAATCCACTGAAGTGGACTACACTTTTACCAAGAACAAATTTACCCGATCGGCCCGAATTGTGAACATGGAGCTTTTCCAGCAGAGCATGGACAGCTTGCAGGGCGCGGAGATGTTTCTTTCGGGATCAACCTATACGCTCAAATACCATTTCCCCAAAAGGGTAAAATCCACCACTTTGGAGGAGGCCACCTTCAGTGCCGATGGGAAGACCTTGATCTATGAGGTGAGTTTCCTGGAGCTGATGAAGAACCCTTCCTTGCTAGATCTTGAGGTGGAGTTGGAGGACTAGTTTTCCTCCACAGGGCTTCGTATCTTTGTGGGATGAACAAGAAAGTTGCCCTACAGGACCTCGGCCATAAGGAGTATAAGGAAACTTGGGACTACCAAGAGGCCCTCTTCAAGGCCATTGTGGACACCAAGATCCGAAACCGACGGGAGGCTGCCGGACTGGAGACCCCGAACCATTTTCTGTTCGTGGAGCATCCGCATGTCTATACCTTGGGTAAGAGCGGGGACATGAGCAATTTGCTGGTGGACGAAAAGGCCCTGGAGGCCAAGGGTGCCACGTTTTACAAGATCAACAGGGGAGGGGACATTACCTACCACGGCCCCGGGCAGATTGTGGGCTACCCCATTCTGGACCTTGACAATTTTTTTACGGATATCCATAAATATTTACGGTTTTTGGAAGAAATGGTGATCCTGACCCTAGCGGAATATGGACTGAAGGCCGAACGTTCCGAAGGGGAGACCGGGGTGTGGCTGGATGTGGGCACTCCCTTTGCCCGAAAGATCTGCGCCATGGGCGTGCGCGCGAGCCGCTGGGTGACCATGCACGGTTTTGCCCTCAATGTGAACGCCGACCTGGGCTATTTTGACCTGATGATCCCCTGTGGCATCAGGGACAAGGCAGTGACCTCGCTGAATGTGGAGTTGGGCCAGAAAGAGGTGGATGTGGAGGAAGTGAAAGCCAAGCTGCTAAAGCACTTTGCCACTCTTTTTGAAGCGGAACTGGTTAGGGAAACGGCTACTGGGGTTTAGGCATTCCGGATTGTTTACTATCTTTCTCCTTGTAAACTTGCTATGATAAGTAGCAGCCTCACGTTTATAGATCCAAGTAATATTGAATATATTGACAAAGACCGAATTTGCTTATGAACTATAAGTTGCTCTTACTTTTCATTTCTATACCTGCATTGACTTGTGCCCAAGAATTTTCGGATAAAGAAGTGCTTGAAAGTCAATTGCCAATCCTATACAATGTGAATCTTGGGTTGTTTTCGCTGGACAAATATTCAAAGGATTATGAAATCGATACCGTGGCACAGGTTGTATATTATGACGGGCCAATTCAAGAGAATCTTGTATTGGATGTAGACGATTTGGAATATGACGTGAGTATCGCTGAATTGTCCTACCCGGGGATGGGCATAGGAAACAGGGTGCAGCAATTTATAGAATTGAAAATCACATCTGGAAAAGATGTGAAACTACCAAAAAGCCAATTGAAAATTGTTGAACATCAACTTACGGATTCCAATAATAAAGAGATTGTTTTAAGAGATTCCTTGGGCTATCCCCAAGGAGGCGGGGCCAATGTGAGCTGTCAGGTTTTTTACTTGAAGAACTTAGGATTTGGGGCTATAAAAGGACACGTTGACTTACAGTTCAGATTGTTGACGGGTTATGAAAATCACAAAATAAGCCTAGGGCAAGATTCATCAATCAAGATAGGGAGCAAAATGATTAAGATTCTGGAATATGGCAAAAACTATGTTTTGTTAAAGGGAGATAAAAATGTATTGAAAAATTTAGCATACAGTAACCTAACAGATGACAATTTTCCCGTTGTCGGCAAGGAAGGTGGGGTAGGAATTGGCGCAGCCCCGGGTGATGTAAACAGTTACCCCGAAGGTGCAACTATGTCCATATCGTCACCTTCCAGTAAAACGACTTTGCCAACACCGTTTTTTGAACCTAGAATCAAGAACATGTCTTTCAAAGAATATAAAGTATTCTTTAATGAGAACATGGAGGCTTTTCGGAGTGAAGAACATATGTGTTTGATAAAATTCAATACCGAAATCATAAATCTATTTCTGCATTTGCCCAAGTATGGGATAAAGCCTTCAAAAAAAATCCATATAGATGCCAAAATCAGTAAAAGATGATCATAGTTCTCAGAGTGCATTTTAATTTTTTTCTCGCTAACTTCACTTATAGGTCGATATAATTAAAAATGAATCATATCTTAGAACAATAAGTACAACACCATAAAACAGACAAAAAACCGAGGTGCAAGCCTCGGTTTTTTGTTTCAATACTACCGGATGTTATCTGCTGAGCTGCGTCAGTACAGTACTGCCCATCAGTTTGCCGCTTTTGTTGTAGGATTCCTGTTTTACCATACCCACCCCCTCGGCCAACCAAATGCGCGACGGCATGGTCTGGTTGCCCATCATCATTTTGGTACGGGTCTCACTATAGATCACGTAGCAGTCAAAAGTGCCCGCCGGAGTGGTGAGGTTCTCCTTTTTCTCCACCTTTCGATTGATGGTCTCCACGTTCATGTTCATGTTCACGGCACCGCCCATTTTCATTTTGAGGTTCACATTGCTGTCGGGTAGTGCCTGGCCCACGGAAAGGTCATTGGGTAGCTCCACGTCGGTTCCGCTGATGTCCATTTCTACATCCCCGAACTGGCTCATCATCTGTTCGTTCATCAAAGATTTGAAGTCGATGCGCACCACGTTTCCATCACAGCTGATGCCGTAATCGGAGGTATAGGTGTTCCCCTTATCGTCTGAAAACTCGAGCACCATGGTGGCGGAAACGGTATCGCCAGATTCGGTCACATTGGTGACCTTGTAATCCATCTGTCCATCTTCCTTTCCTTTTTTATCGTAGTTGGTGTACTGTAGGGAGGTCCCTTCCACCAAAGGGTAATATTGGCTGCAACTGGATTGCGCCATGGTTGTCCCGACCGTAAAACATACGGCGGCGAGCAAGAGAAAATAGTGTTTCATGTTTTGGTTGTTTATTTAGATTTTGATGAATTCGACCCTTCGGTTCTGGGCCTTTCCTGCAGGGGTGCTGTTGTCCCCGACCGGGGCGCTCTCCCCTTTTCCTTCGGAGGTCAGGCGGTCAGCAGGAATACCATACACGGATACCAGTGCATTTTTAACGGCTTCGGCCCGCTCTTTGGAAAGTTTCAGGTTGTTCTCATCGGAACCATCGGAATCCGTGTGCCCCACAATGTTGAGCTTCATTGTGGTCTCTTGTTTCAGGACCTGGGATATCTGTAGGATGATGCCCATGGACTGGGGCTGGATGTTGGCCGAGCCTACGTCAAAAAGAATACCATTGGTAGAAACTTTTCCTTCGGAAATGAGCTTTCTTCGGAGGTCCACCCCGCCTTCGGCCACTTTCAGGTTGCTGATAAAGATCTGTTCCTTGACATCCTTCAGTCCGTTCACATTGAACTTTAGGGTGGTGATCTTGTTCTCTGGGACCATTTTGGGGATGTCCACATATTTTTCCTCGTTCACCCACAGCCTGAACCTGGCCTTGTTCACCGCAATGGAGATGTGTGGCTGGTTGAGCACCGCTTTCCGGATATCGGCCTTTACATCGCTGTTGATCAATGATCCCTCACCACGGATATAGTTTCTCAAACCGATACTGAACAGGGCATACTGGCCCACGGGGATGAAAACCTCTACATGATGGTCCCCCTTTTCGAAGTTCTTGTCGTCGCTCAAGAACAGCTCAATGCCTGCCGTTGAGGAAGTTTGGCCGTCTATGCCGTTGGTCAGCAGGTCAAATTCAATGGTGTACTCCTCGGGTAGATCGGGCATGTTGGGGAGGTAATAGATGCCATATCCAGGGACGAGTTCCATCCACCTTTGTGGCGATTGGTTGATGGTGACCACCTCGCCGCTGCCGTTGGTGTTCCACTTGGAAGGAAAGTCACCAATAAAATCATCGGCGAAATCATCGAAGAACAAAAGTTTGTCCCCGGGCACATAATCAAACTTGCTGTAAACGGTAATGGATTTGGCCGTAGGCTGCCCAGACTTTCCTGTGCCGGAGTTGCTGGTGTTAGAGGGCGATCCGTTTCCCTGAGGAGTGGTATCCGGGGCCTCATTTCCGCCAGAGCCAGGTTCGAGGATGCTGTCCAGGGCCTGGTCTGTTTTTTTGGAAGTTTCATTTTCCACTCGGCGCTCAATGGTGCGTTCCGCGGCACTTTCGGCCTTTTTGGCCAATTTTTTAAGAAATTGCGCATTCATACTTGCCCCAACCATAAGTGCCAAAATCAAGCAATAGAGGGGTCTGTTGGAGGTTTTCATTCAATAGTGTTTTTTAGTTGAGTAAATAGTATTCCTCCACAAAGTACTGCCATGGAGTTTTTTATAAGCACAAAAGTGTGTGTGTTGCATGCAGAATTGTGTGGGTTGTTTCCGGGGTCAGTTCATTTTGTACACGATCAAGGAATTGTCCTGGTCCTTGGCCACCAATTCCAGTTTTTTGTCATTGTCCATATCCGTGAGGTCCATGAGCGAGCTTCCATATACGGGAAAACCGGAAATGGGTTCCGCCTGGCTGTCATAGAGATGGATTTTTTGGTTCTGGATGTCGGTTACGCCCACATAGATCTTGTCGTAGATGTAGAATATTTTGGGCTTGGTATATACGCCCAGGTCCAGTTCCACTTTCTTGCCCCTGATGCTGAGGATATTGTCGTCCATGAATACCAGGGTGTTGCTGGTGGCATACATGCCATGGTCCTTGTTCATGTTGAAATTGGTCGCCGTCAATTGTCCTTTGGTGTCTATCTGATGCAGTACCCCATCGGTATTGGTCACCGAAAATTTGTTCTTATAGAGGAATACCTCGTTGGTGGAAAAATCGATTTTTTCGGCCACTTTGATGCGTTCGCCTCCTGCACGGTGCAATATCTTTAAGGTATTGTCCTCCAGTTTGAAGACCAGATAATCCTTGTTCGCCACCCGAAAATGTTTTGGAGCGCCCAAAATGTTGCTGGGGGCTTCCGTAAAGGTGAAGCCACTCACGATCTTCGCTTGGTTATTGTACATGAACACCTTTTTCCCTTGGGTGATCACAAACCGGTAATCCTTTCGGCCATCATAGTCAAAAATGGCCAACGGATTCAGGTTGCCTCCTTCAAAATCGATCTTGAAAGGCGGTACATCTTCTCCGTTGCGGTCCACGATCATAAATTGATCATTGGTGCAAAACGCCAATTGCAACCTTCCATTTTTGTAAATGTCCACTTGTTGGATGGGGCCTTGGACCCGGCTATCCAGCTTTTTGGTCCAGAGCACTTTGCCCTCTGTGGAGATCAGGTAGAGCACATTGTTTTTGTCCTGCACCACGATTTCCTGTTTGTTGGTCCTATGGTTCTTCACAAACTGCGGATCTAGGGCCAGGTCGGTGTCCAGTTCAAGGGTGAAAAGGGGTGAGACCGTATTGCTTTCCTGTACCGTGCCTATTTTGGAGGCCAGTATATTGAAATGGGCAAAATCGGTATCCGCTACAAGTTGGGAAGCAATGGCATATTCATCGAGCTCCGTTTTTTTGATGGATTCGGCCACTTCAGGTGCCAGATCCTGTTCGGCAAAAAAGTCGATGCCCGAATCGCCCGATATGAATAGGATACTGGACTCGTTGGCCAGCGGTGCCTTCGCTGTTTTGTAGAGAGTGGAATTGGTAAAGGAAGCCCCACTTTTGTAATTGCTGATCACCGTCTGCAAAGGCTCTATTTCCTCTGCAAAAATGAAACTGTTTTCCAGAATGGTGCAGAAGTTGGATTCAAAGTCCTTGACCAAAGGCGCAAATGCCCCTGTCAGGAAATTTTTGTCCTGTACCCCCAAGACCTCGCTTCCCTGATAGGAGTCGGAAGAAGTCTTGCCGCTGTCAAGAAAATCATAGAGGCTTTCGGTGCCAAAGGAATTCAGCAATACCACTTTTTGGTTGTTCAGATAGACGATGCCCACTTCCTCTATGGTGTTGAAAAGAGAATCCACCACTTTGGTCCTGTCCAAATAGGTATTCTGGTTTTTGGCGAAGACCTGGTAATCGTCAAAAGTGTAAGAGATCAACGCCTGGGTGTTCATAGGGGCATACTGGGGCGTTTTGTTGGCCAAGGGCGATGTCCCTTTGAACAGGTTGATGAAGTTTTTGGTGGAATCCGGTGCCATGGCAATGCCATTGAGGCTCACCTTATCGGAATTTGCGCTGAAATCCAAGGATACCCATTCGGACAATGGTTTTTTGGCTTTGTCGTCCTTGAATGAAAGAAGAGAGGGGTTTTCATCCAGGTTCAGGAAAAAGGTGGCCGATTTGTTGGGCGATGTGGTCTCGTAGAGCTTTCTCAAAGTTGGGTTGATGGGGCCGGTATCTTTCGTCCGTATCATGTTTTCCATGAGCAGCAGGGAAGAGGCCATCCGTATTTGCTGTCCTTCGACCACGCTATAGATCTCATTTGCGCCCAGGGTATATTTGGTAATGGAGGTGTTCTGGTAGGTCAAGGTTTCCACGGTCTTGTCCGTCACTTTTTCCAGATTGAAAATATCGGGATTGTTCGGGGCGACCATAACAAAGTCATAGTTGTCCTTGCCTACCTCGTACAATGCTAAAAGACAGGTCGCCTTGGTGGACATATATCCTAGCTGTTCCAGTTTTGTCCAAAGTCCTTCATAAATGGAAAGCCCCTTGATCTTGGTCAAAAAAGAGTTGTTCTTCAACTCGCTCTTAAAATTGGATAGGTTTTGGATCTTGATGACCAATGTGGGGTCGGGGGGGAGGTACTCCAATAGTGAATCCTTGGTCTTGACCTCTTTGTTGCAAGAAAGGGTCAAAACGGTGAGCAAGCAGAACCATATCTTAAATCTCATCGCCGAAGTTTCAAACAAAGTTAGGATTTTTAAATATCCAGTGTCAATTGTTCGGGGAGTTGTCTGAAGCTTTTTCGATGATAGGGGCTTAGTCCGTATTGTTTTATGGCTTCCCGGTGTTCCTTGGTGGGGTAGCCTTTGTTCTTTTTCCAATTGTACATGGGAAATTCCTCATGGATTTTGGCCATGTATTCATCCCTATGGGTTTTGGCCAGTATGGATGCCGCGGCAATGCTCATGTATTTCCCATCGCCCTTCACGATACATTCATGGCCAATGTTGGGGTAGGGGTTGAAGCGGTTTCCGTCCACCAATATAAAGGAAGGGGTTTTTGTCATGGCATCCAATGCCCGGTGCATGGCCAAAAAGGAGGCGTTCAAGATGTTGATCTCATCGATCTCATCCTGAAATACATGGCATACGGAAAAAGAGACAGCCTGCTGTTCCAGGATTTCCCTGAGGACATCGCGTTTGGGTTGAGATAACTGCTTGGAATCGTTCAGGATATCATTTGAGAAGCCTTCGGGCAGAATGATGGCAGCTGCGGTCACAGGACCTGCCAAACAGCCCCTTCCGGCTTCATCCGTTCCTGCTTCAAGAATATTTTTGTAATAAGATTTTAACATATGTCTTAAATAATTAACATAAATTCATTAAGAAATAACAAGTTTGTAAATAATTTGTTAAAAATTTTATTATACTGTTGATAAACAGTGATGTGTGCTGGGTTAATATGTTAATTTTAAAAAAATAAATGGTAAAATTTCTTCTGTGATATAGCATTTAAACTTGTTAATTTTTTTGAATATTAACTTTTTATATTGATTTTTGGATCGACTAATTCAAAAAATGAAATAAATGAGAGCTAAGTTAGCATGGATGCTAACACCATTATTGGTGTTGTGCATATCTTTCTCTTACGGACAAGAGAAAACTATTTCAGGAAATGTGACTGACCAAGGTGGTTTGCCGCTTCCTGGTGTCTCCATTGTGGTAGTGGGAACTGCGCAGGGAACACAAACAGATTTTGATGGTAATTATTCTGTCACGGCCAGCACCGGTCAGGTGTTGCGGTTCAGCTACATTGGCCAGAAGACGGTGGAAAGAACGGTAGGGGCATCTACTACCATCAATGTGCAGATGGAAGAGGATGCACAGGCCTTGGAAGAAGTTATCGTAACAGGTCAGGGTTCCGGTATAGCTAGAAGAAAACTATCTACCACGGTAGACGTGCTCGATGCGGAGGAAATTGATAGGCTTCCGGCAAATCAAATTGACCAATTGCTGCAATCTACTACTCCTAGTGCACAGATACGATTGAGTTCTGGACAACCAGGTACGGCGTCCATTATTAGGACACGAGGGCCAATTTCGGCAGCTTCATCGTCTACTCCTGTAATTATTGTTGACGGAATCCGTGTAGATAACCTTAACTCCAATCCGAACCAAGGTATCGGCACGGGGGGTGCCAACATTTCAGCCATGGCGGATATACCTATGGAGTCCATTGAGAGAATCGAATACATTAAAGGTGGTGCCGCGACAACTTTGTATGGTGCGGATGCGGCCAACGGTGTCATTCAGATCATCACTAAAAAAGGTAAAGCTGGTAAATCAACCGTTTTCTTTGAGAGTAATTTGGGGGTTATTAAAGCCACTTCAGATTACCTAAGGTATGAAAGGACCAAAGAGGCCATCTTTGAGCCAGGACTTTCTCAAGAATATAGAATTGGTATTAGTGGAGGTTCTGAAAAATTCACTTATAACTTTGGAGGTAGCCTGTATGTGGACGACTCGTTCAATGACTTGAACAAACAAGTGAAGAGAAGCTTTACTTTTGGTTTGGGAGCTCAGGTAACCGATAAATTAAAGTACCAAGGTTCATTCTCCTATGTTGGCTTTGAATCCAACTTGGATTTTAATGCTAATACAAGTTTTTCTAGATTTTCAAATTTTGAAAACGGTGCTAGAGGTAATTTGGACGAGTTGACGGAGGAAGAATGGATTGTTGAGAGAGATAGGGCCCGATTGATAGGAAGTTTGGTTGATATACAAAGTGTGACCAATCGCTTGACTGCTTCCAATAAGTTTATATATGATTTTAACGATGCCCTCCAGGCCAATGCGACTGTGGGTATTGATTATAGGACAACAACCCAAGAACGGAATGACACCAATGCAATGTTGATTGCAATGGATGCAGTTGTTGAAGGTACTACTGATCAAGCGTCGTTTACTAGGATGATAAGGAATTCATTTACGGCAACTGCTGACATTAACTTGACTCACAAGGCCGATCTTGATAATTTTTCCTTTGTGACCATTGTAGGTGGTCAATTCTTTAGAACGGCTGATAGGCAAACCCGAGTTGACGGATCAGGAGGTGTTGATGGCACTAGGTCTATCAATCAATTCCCTACGGTTACGGCTGGAGACTATGTTTTGGAAAATGCCAACTACGGATTGTACTTCTTGGAAAATATAGGGTTGTACGATGTGGCCTTTGTGGAATTGGGAGGTAGATTGGATGCCAATACCGCAGCTGGATCGGATACAGAGGCGTTGTTCCTGCCTAAGGTTGGTGTGACATATAATGTGTCGGATCATGATTTTTACAGGCAGAGTGGAATTTATGATGTGTTATCGACGGTTAAATTGAGGGCCAACTATGGGGAGGCGACCAACTTTGCCCGCCCTTTTTCTCAAGACAGAACCTTTGCCTTGGAATCTTTCTTGGGACAACCAGCGTTTAGGTTCGATCAACCTGGAAACCCAGATTTGATTTCTGAGACAGTAAAGACCACTGAATTTGGTTTGGAATTAGGCTTTTTTACCAATAGACTAAACTTGAGCGGTACAAGATATAAAGCAATTACAGAAGACGCTTTGTTTACGCCAACGCAACCACCTTCCTCAGGGCTTTTGAACCAAATCCAAAACATTGGTGAGATTGAGAACTCTGGATGGGAATTTGCAATGGATGCATGGTTGGTCCAAACAGAAAAACACCAATTGAAGCTAAGTGTATCCTATAATACAAACGATAACTTGGTGAAAAGCTCCGGTGGTGCGGCGCCATTTGTTGTTGGTGGATTCACGGTTGCTGGCTCTTGGGTAGAAGAAGGACAAAGTCTGGGTTACTTACGAGGAACCAAAGCAGTTCTTCAAGAAGATGGCACATATGCTTTTGAGCCCAACAGTTTTCTAGGGAAAACTTTTGCTCCAAATTTCGGTTCGGTCAGTTTGAACTATTCATGGGGCAATTTCAATTTCTTTGCTTCTGGAGATTATCAGTTTGGAGGGAAAATTGTGGATTTGAGCTTCTTGTTGAGAGTATTGAACGGTGTTGATGGAGAAGGCATACCAGAGGAGTTGTATGGACAAACCTCGCCTTTCAATTACGTTAACTTTGTGACGTATGACAGTGATTTCTTCAAAGTAAGAAATTTGGGAGCATCGTACAGCTTTGGTGATATGTTGAAACCGTTCAGCAATGTTACCTTCGGTCTGTCTGTTACAAACCCATTTAACTGGACAGCTGGTAACTTTGACCCAGAAACAACAGGTTCTGGTATTGGGGCGCAGAATGGTTTTGCCAGTGGTGGTTTTGCTTATGGCACGGAATCTATGCCAAGAGTTTACATGAGCTCCCTTAAATTTCAATTTTAAATGTATAAGAACATGAAAAAAATAATGATAAAATTTGGTGCAATTTTACTTTTGGTAGGTTGTACCGGGGATTTTAAGGATGTGGTCAACTTCACTGATGTGGAAAACCCCAATCTTTCGGAATCTTCAGTTGTGGGGCAGCCAAACTCTGCGACAATATGGGCGACAGGTTTGGAAAGACAGTTGGCCAACGCATTCAACGAGACCCTTATTCTAGCCGAATTGGGTTCTGATAACTATGTGAATACACAGACCTTCTTCAACCAATTTTTGGATGACCTGGATATTAGGACTACTGATCCAGATATTCGTGACGCACAAAATCAGATTGCCAGAATTGCAAAAATGGCAATTTTCGGATTGGAAGAGGTAGGACCTAATGATCCTGAATATACTGCAGAATTGGAAGCTGAATTCAATTTTTATCTTGGATTGTCAAGATTATTGGCAGGAATGTATTTCTCCGCATTGCCACAGGAGACGCTTGGTGTGCCAATCAGCTCGGCAGAAAACTTGCAATCAGCAATAGAGTCGTTTAATGCGGCCATAGCTACATCAGCCAAGCCAGAGTATCATTTGGCTAGGGCCAGGGCTTATTACTATCTAGGAAATAAGACCGAAGCAGTAGCTTCGGCAAACGCCGCTTTGGCTTTGGATGATACATTTTCAAGAACTGTCAAGTTTGATCAAAAGAATGGTCCTACCAATACAATGGACGATGCTTTGTTTGGTCGAGGAACTTTTGATGATCTTCAACCATTGCCTACATTGGATTTCTTGGATCCAAAATATTCTAGAATAGATGATGAAGTTGATGCTCCTGTACACTACTTGAAGGCCGAAGAAGCCTACTTGATTTTGGCAGAGGCCAATCTTGCCGATGGAAATGTTCCTGCGGCACAGGCCAATTTGGAAGATTTGTTGGATTTAGTGGATACTAGAGAGGTAAGGAATATTGATGATGGGGCGGAAGGAAGAACCGAAAGAAATCCTGGAACAAGACCTGACAACGCTTCTGTAATTGTAAATGGTAGGTCCGGACTTGTTTTGGACAGGCAGGCAGGTAACGTGGATGTGCCTTCAGTTTCCGGAACCTCTTTGACTCCTGCTGACATAGCTGGTATGGCAAATAATGATGCTGCTTTGGTATTGCTTTATAGAACAAGACAGGAAATATTCATAGCGGAAGGCTTGAGGTTTGTGGATATGGGTGTTAAGCTCGTAATCAATGAAAACGAGATTTTCCAAAATGATAATGTTTCTGAAGGAGATCCCAGCACTGTTGCCGTGATACCATCCTTTATTGCCAGTGTTGTTGCCGATTTGGATGCTATTACATATGATGCTGACGCAGGTGTGGCTACCACTGCAATAGATTTGAATGAAGTTTTGGTATCAAACAAAAGCTCAGACCAAGTATTGCCCTTCCATTAAGAAAGGGATTTATGATATTGAAAAGGCCGGTTTTACCGGCCTTTTTTCGTCTTTAATCCTAGGGTTGTCATTGTGAAGTATCTTGATTAAAATGTAGTGGCACTGAAATTGATTTTAATTGACATGGGCCTATGGTGTCCATTTTATGAATATATTCGCTTTTGTCCTGTTTTTCTGTTCTGCAAAAAATATACCTTTGCCCAAGTCTAGGTCGGAAACATGAAGTATTGTCTTTTATTTTTTTTCTTTATAATAGTATTCAGTGCATCCGCACAGCAAGACTCCCTCCCGCCCCAAAAGGAGGTGGACTCCATCAAAGTGCTTCAAACGGACACATTGCAGGTGAAACGGCGGAGCTCCGCAAAAATGGATTCCATCCAGACCAAAAAATTAAAGCCTAAAGGAAATCCCCCCCAGGCCAAGCAAGTGGATTCGGTGACCATAAGGGATTACAAGATCATATCTTACCAGAGGGACACCACTTATTTGGATACCACGCTTACCATATATAAGGAATACAAGTACAATTACCTTAGAAAGGACGATTTCGAACTCATGCCCTTTGCCAATATGGGGCAACAGTACAACGAATTGGGAAAGGATTTCTCCTCCGTGTCCTACTATCCAAGGATGGGCGCAGAAGCAGAGCACTTGGGGTATTTTGAAAAGGAAGACATTCCCTATTATAATGTCCCTACGCCAATGACAGAGCTCATGTTCAAAACAACGATGGAGCAGGGCCAGTTTTTGGATGCATTGCTCACATTCAATCTTTCAAAAAAATTCAATGCTTCTGTGGCGTATACTGGTTTCCGGTCTTTGGGAAAATATAGGTATGAGCAGGCCCAGGACGGCAAGTTTAGGTTTACGTTCAATTATGAGACACAAAACGGCAGATATGGACTTAGGGGGCACATAGCGGCGCAGGAGCTCGAAGATGAGGAAAGTGGTGGCTTGTCGGACAGGAGTCAGTTCGAGGGAGATGATGATGATTTTCAGGATAGGGCAAAAATTGATCTGCTCTACACCAATGCCGAAAATCGCATCTTGGGTAAGCGCTATTTTTTTGATCATAAGTTGAAACTGGTCAACCATAAAAAGGATTCCACGGATACGGATCCCACCACTTTGGCCATAGGCCATGAATTTGCCTATGAGACCAAGCTGTATGATTTTAACCAGACCGCCCAGAACGATGCCTTTGGTGAAGACCCGTTTTTGGTTCCCATTGAGGACCGGGCAAGGCTGAAGACCATGTTCAATAAAGGAAGCGTGGAGTTTTCGAACAAGACCTTGGGGAAATTGTCCGGGAACATTGCCCTGTACAATTACAACTATTTTTTCAATAGCTTGCTGATTACCGAGGAGCAAACCATCCAAAACAAATTGGACGGACAGGAAATATCGGTCGGCGGAGCCTACTCCAATAGGATAGGACCTTTGTTTTTGAAAGGAAATGTCAACTATACCGTTTCAGGGGAGCTCACGGGCAATAACTTTGATGGGATGGTCCGTTACAGGATAAATGACAATTATGTTGTCACCGGTACTATAAATGCCTCCTCGCGCATGCCCAATTTCAACTATCTGCTGTACCAAAGTGATTATAGGAACTTCAATTGGCAGAACAATGACACTTTTGAAAATATAAGGGCAAAGACCATCAAATTCAGTTTCGAATCAAAGAATTACGGACTTTTGGAGGCACAGTACAGCACATTGGACAACTACACCTACTTCGCTTCAACGGCCACGCAGGAGCAAATAGACAATGCGCAGGAAACAGCATTTGTGAGGCCGTTTCAAGAATCCGGCACTGTAAACCACCTAAAGTTGAAATACGCCAAGGAAATCAAATGGCGCAAGTGGGCACTCATGAACACGGTCATGTACCAAAATGTTACACAGGACAACCAAGTATTGAACCTGCCCGAGTTGGTGACAAGGAACACATTATATTTTTCCAGTGATGTGTTCAAAAAGGCGATGTTCTTACAGACAGGGGTCACCTTCAAATATTTTACCGCCTACCATATGAATGCCTTCAACCCGCTGCTAGGGGAGTTTTACATACAGAACAATGAAGAGTTGGGAGGATATCCGTTATTGGATATCTTTATAAATGCCAAAGTGAGGCAAACAAGGATTTATTTGAAGGCGGAACACCTGAATTCCATCTTTTCCCAGCCCAATTATTATTCTGCACCCAACTATCCCTATCGTGATTTTGTGATCCGATTTGGGTTGGTCTGGAATTTCTTTTCATAAAAATTTTAGGGAGTTTGAAAATGTCAATGTTGAAAAACAAGCACTTACATTTTTATGAAATTTTATTTCAAAAAAATACGTGAAAACATTTTGCGGAGTCGGAATAACGTTCTTATATTTGCACCCGCTTAGCTGATAAGGCAGGGCGCTCCGGGAAGGGTCGAGAGGTGTTTACCGGGGGAAAAAGAGAAAAAGTTCATATACATATTGCAATAGACAGCGTAAGAAAAGAATAGAACCATTTTGATGTCAAGGACTGGGAATTGTTC
>NZ_JAUZVW010000010.1:0-182285 GCF_033441575.1 Flagellimonas baculiformis | reverse complement strand
TACCGGAGAGGTCTCCTTGCGCCATTCGGCGTACCAATACTTGAACTGTGAGAGCTTGAAGCCATCGGGGTGCTTGGAATAATATTCCTCCCATAACAATTGTCTGGTCACCCCGGTCTTGCGAAGCTCTTTGTCAAAATAGGGAAAGTACTGCCTTAAGGTCAGCAAACGTTGGCTCTTGCGCTTTTGCCCGTCCTTAAAAAGGTTGTGGAGTTCCTCTAAGGTCATCTTCTCCACTTCGTAGGCCGTAAAACGGTACCGCTTGAAGAATTCGATGTACTTCCTGACCGTGACACGGGATATGCCCAATTGCTGGCTTATCCTCCGTTTGCTAGTGCCGGAGGTGTACAGTTTGTAAATCAGTTTTATTTTTCGCATGTCTATCTGCTTGTTCGCCATGGTGCTTTTTAACAAAAAAAGCACTTAGACTTTTTACGGATAGATCTAATCTAAAGGTGGGTCACTTTAACCCGGCGCGGGTGGGTCACTTTCGTCCGGCCAGCTATGGTCACTTTAACCCGGCGAGGGTGGTATACTATGTCCGGCGTTTCCACTCAATTCCCTTGTTCGTGCTTTCTTTTGGTATTCCAAATGTATGGAATGATGAAAAAAAAGCAGATATTGGTAACATCAAAAAAGGAACGTTGGTGTAAAGTGAATATTATGGGTTTTGTGGCTGTACCTTCCCTTAAATTGATGATATTGTTGGTTTAGGCAACGGATAATCACGACCAGATTGGATAGCTGGAAAAGCCAGTTCCTTTACGGATGAATTGCATCGACTACAAATAGGATAGTATCTAATATAGGTGTCGGAAATACCTCAAGAATGATTGATTTTATTACCAAACACAAACAAATGTTCGAATGGTTGGTCATAGTGATGGCCGCCATAACCATACTTATTCTCTTGACAAATCTGTTTGGTCGGTGGATGATCAAAAAAATCAAGGAAAAATACCCCGATGAGGGAATATCAGCAATCCATTCAATCGTCAAAATACTTAGAACGACTTGGATCATTATGGGAATCATTGCCATAAGCCTTTTCTTTATCAATGAGGAATACCATCAGGATGCCATTGAAAAGTTCTATCTGGCTTTTTATATCGGTATAATTGCAGTTTTGACAATTATTTCCGCCACTGGGACCAATCTATGGTTCCGCCATTCCATAAAACAAAAAAAAATCCTGGAACAGGACTATACCAGCCAAAAATTCTTTAGGTACTTGGCCGTTTTGGGTATTTACTTCATAGGTGCCCTACTCATCCTTATGGTCTTCCCAGTGTTTGGAGGGATCGTTCAAACGGCATTGGGCGGCGCAGGGATCGTGACCGTTATAACGGGGTTGGCGTCCCAAGAGGCCTTGGCAAATCTGGTGGGGGGCATTTTCATCATCCTGTTCAAGCCCTTCAAAATTGGGGACCTTGTGAAGATAGATAACTCCATGGTGGGAAAAGTTACGGATATTACACTTCGGCACACAATCATCCAAAATTATGAGAACAAAATGATAGTCATACCGAATTCCATTATCAACAAGGAGAAAATAGTCAATTATGATTTGGTCGACAGTACGTGTTGTGAGTGGATTGAAATCGGCATATCCTACAACAGTGACATTGATCTTGCCAAACGTATCATGTGCGAGGAGTGCGAGTCACATCCGCACATAGTGGACTACAGATCCCAAACGGATATTGATAATGGAAAGCCCAAGGTGATGGTCAAGGTCATTAATTTGGGGGATTCCGCCATAAAACTTCGGGCATGGGTATGGGCGCAAAACTATGAAGAGGCATTTTCCATGAGGTGCGATCTTTTTGAAAGCATCAAGAAACGTTTTGACAAAGAGGGTGTTGAGATTCCATTCCCACATCGTACAGTGGTGATGAAAAAAGAAAGCAATGACCACCCCCCAGACTGAAGAACAAAAGATATTTTTGACCTGCCATTCGAGTCCGAACATTGATTGTCGGACGACAGTTATGGCTTGTCATGGATCAAATAGCCCGATTAAAAACTTGATTGGATGGCTGCTTCAGGCAGGCTGGATTTTACCTTCGTAGGTGTATTGTATGCTCCGATTTGTTTGGACTTTGTATTGGCGAAAAAAACGGTCGCGACCTAAAAAAATATAGGAAACGTAAAAAAGAAACTTTCACCTGCCATTCAAAAATTGCTTGGTTTGCGGGCCGGTTATCCAATGCCCAAGTAGGAAGTATATGGAGAAGGAAAGCGGAATACGTTCAATAACAATTTTGTGATAGTGAAACAAGTAGCCAATCTTGCCAAGGGCGTCTTATGGAAAACTCTTAGTGTCATGAAAAAGTCATTTTTTTTTGATTCCCTACCTAGGGGTTATGGGTTGTCTATGGATGGTATCGTGTTCCAATGATGAAAATGAAGGTAGTACTGAAAGAAACAGGACGGGAACCGTGTTGGGAACCGTATCTTGTAATACGGGGAATGGCTTGGCCTATGGGATTTCGGTCAAAGACCTGGAGCCTGACCATTCAGATTTCATTATTACGGCTTCATTAACAGAGGAATTCAAGATAAAGGGGACGGAAATCAAATTTGACATGGAACCATCGAATGAGGGCATTGCGTTTTGTATGGCGAACTTTTTACCTGAGCAATTCTATAAAGTTACCGGAGTGACCGTTTTGAAAGAAAATCCATGATTTGGAAAACTTTCCTTTGTGGGACTGATCAGGAAAAGAAAGAATATCTGCGAAAGGGACTCTGTTTTATTCCCAAAAAAGGAAGCTGTGAATGGCAAGGACTCAAATGGACAGTATCATATTCTTTTATAGATATCATAACAACCTTCATCACAGGTGTTTGGGATGGCGGTCAATCGCAAATGCCCATTTTCAAGACCGAACCGGTATTGTTTGTTTACCGGATCACAGGGGCTTTGAATGGTTATAATGTCATCACGTAAGGAATAAGTATACCGACAGCTTTCCAAAAAACTGTCCGTAAAGGTTCCATCCTCACTGAAGACTATTGTTTCTCCATTTTTTACACGTTGAACAGGTTCTGGGGACCCACCCTCATGTCGCTCGATCATCTGCCATACACCAATCAAATTGTCAACCTGGTTTTTTCCATCGTCACTGGAGCACGAGAACAGTAGGGCCAATACTAAAGTTGTAAATAGGGATAAGGTATTTTTTTTGTTTTTCATCGTATTTTTATTTCGGTCAGTTTAAAGCTTTGGGCGCAGACATTGGCAAGCTCATCCGTCTCAAAAAGATACCCGCTGAAAATAACGGAAAGGCCGTCTATTTTTAGTTCTTCCGGGAGATTGCAAGCATAAAGATATTCCGGTTCTCTTTTTTTATGTTCTGGACCACCGGAGAGTGTATATAGGTTTGGGCAAGCAAAAGTATCTGGGCTGATGACTTTTCCCTCAACATCTGTGAAGGTTGCCACGATGTCGTTTGTTTTTTCCAATATTTCACATGCTTCGATGTCCATTAAAAGTTTGACAGGAACTTCGTTGGATTGCCCACTACATGAAAAAATCAAGAATGTCAGTAGCCATGGAAGGTGTTTTTTAAAGAGAAGTCTTTGTACTGTATCCATTGATTTCTTTACTACGTTGTTGTCTTTATGTTAGAGGGAGCTATATATTGTTGCTCAGTCTTTGGTGAAATCCAATTATTCGGCCAACTCGTACTTGAAACCCAACCTCTCCATTTTTTCAACATAGGTTTCGTCAACTTCCACTGTGATGACCGTTCCCGAAGGGCATCCACATGAATCACATGTGCCCATGCCCTCGGTCAACATATATGCGAATTCCCAGATTCTAAATTCATCGATGCCATTATCGAAAAGATATCCCGTTAAGGCCTCACGAACTGTGTTTTCGTCATCACTTTCCTTGGTACCCCAAGGATCATTACATTTGCTCTCTTGCCAATACAGGAGTATCCCGTTATCCAGTGCGTCGAAACCAGAGCAAGAAAAAAGTATGACGGCCAACAAACTAAGTAAGATGGGATACATTAGTATTCTTTTCTCCTTTATGTGTAGTGCTCTTGAACCCATAGGTATTATATTTAATCCTTTTTGCGAAAATGCATGGTGCTTTGTGTCCCGTAATGAAAGGTAAGTTCGTCCTCGGATAGTGAAATGGGGATATGGAATGCCCTTTCTTTGTAAAGATTGACCAAGGACTCCCGGAACCTGACCTCCCATAGGGAACCGACCACTTCAGTGATGCCATAATTGAGGATCAATATTTTGTTCCCAAGGGCATATGAGCCACCGGCTATTGTATTGAACCCGATCTTTCCTGCCAAGGTTCCGTTTGCGAACGTAAGTACAGTCGTCTCTTCCTTTGGCACGGAAAGAGTACCTTTGTCTAAATCATCATAGTATTCCAATTGCCAAGTTCCTGATAGGCTGTCCCAGGTTGACAAATTATCGTCGTTGGAACAGGATGTAACAAAGAGAACCATAAATAGGGGCAAAATTTTTGCGATCATTCCATATTTTTAGAATTAAGATGGGTATTTGAGCGTTGGGTTGCCTTGGTTGGGTTTACCATATTGTTAATTTTTTATGTATACCTAAACCGAAACCCTGAAAATAAATGTTCGTGAATCCAACAATGGGGCTATTATTTTTGGAAAAGATAAGGCTATTGGGGTGGTGAATGCCCTTTGCTGTTGAATGAACTCAAACAGTGTCAGGGCCTGTCCATGGGAAAACCTGACTATCCTTCCCAAGAACTCTCTGAAACCCAACCTTTGTGGATGCGACCAAGTCAAGGCAACCTAGGTTAGAAACTCCAGTAGTTGAAACAGGGTTGAGTCACACAAAAAAACAACTCTGTCAAAATGAGCTTAGATTATTGCACAGACATTGTAAGGTAGGTTGCCAATAAAACAGAAATTGATGAAGTGTTGATTCGGAAAAACGATTGCTCATCCCTTTGTAGTTTTTAAAATATGGGCTATGTAATGTATATTAAATGCAGATTTTATATTTAGGGTCAATTCCCAGCATCAATCTTTTTAAGGTACAGCAGTGAAAAAAAAACTTTTTTATGACGGGATTTATGGGGAAGATTCCATTGAGTTTATCCGTGAAATAATACATGTGACCACTTTGGAGAGTGTTCTTCAAAGGTATCATGGCGTTATAAAAAACCATGTACACGGCAATCTTTTCCAAGTTTTTTTGCTGGAGGAGGGCTCCTTATCACTCTCTGTAAACGACGAGAACATTGAAATCAATGGAACCAGTTTTTTTGCCATTCCTAGAAACGTATTGCATGGAATGCTGGTAAAGGAGGAGAGTAAAGGTTGGGTGATTTCCCTTTCGGATATGGCCATAGAGCGTATGTTGGCCTTGGATACGGATATCATTTTTGATATCGAGACCATTACCATCGCCAAGTTTGATTTTGAGGACCTGCTTTTTGAACATTTGTACACTACCATGCACAAGTGTATCAACGAGTTTAACAATGATCTTCCAGGAAAGGATTTTGCCCTCGAATATCTCGTTGGCATGCTCTTGATCCGACTGTACCGTATCCCCAAAAAACGCAAGCTGAGTATCATTTCTTCGGACAATGCCTACAATATTTATTATCGAAGGTTCTTACAGCTCATCAGAGAGATGAACGATTTTAAATATCCCATTGAAGGATATGCGGAACAGTTGTCCATATCTGCTGGGCACCTGAACAGGATCTGTAGGGCAGTCTCTGGAAAGTCCCCCAAGGAGATTGTTATTGAGCACTTCTTGGACGAGGCCAAGGTGAGATTGACCATTTTTGAGACTTCAATTGCAGAAATCTCCTTTGGATTGGGGTTTGAATCCCCCAACTATTTTTCGCGTCTTTTTAAAGCCAAATTAGGATTGACGCCACGCGATTATAGGAAAAAAATCGGGACGAAGAACGTTCAGGATTAGGCGTTTCCAATTTTAAACAATTCACTTTTTGAACATTTTATGTTTTTTTTAATACTAAATGATTGATTTGTTCTATAAATGTTTTGAAAAGATAATTTCTATTGCGTCATTTTCTTCAATTTTGTTCAGTATCAGCAAATAATCCACTCCACAATTACCAATCGAACAATTATTTATATACGTATTTAACGTAATATCAAAAAATGGCATATCCTAAGATTGAAAGAATCGAGACCTGCATTGTAGATCTCCCGACCATACGGCCACATCATTTATCCATGACGGTCATGAAGAAGAACAGTTTTGTGATCATCCGATTGTTCTGTAGTGACGGTGTGGAAGGTATAGGGGAGTCCACCACTATTGGAGGGCTAAGCTATGGGGAAGAGTCCCCTGAGGCTATGATGGTCAATCTCAACACCTATTTTATTCCACTTCTTCTGGGTATGGATGCCACCAATATCCACGCTATTATGGGAAAGCTGGAGAAAAACATCAAAGGAAACCCCATTGCCAAATCCGGTATTGAGACCGCTTTGTTGGATGCCCAGGGAAAACGCTTGGGCGTTTCTGTCTCGACCCTATTGGGAGGTTCACAACACACCGCACTGGATGTTCTTTGGACGTTGGCCAGTGGCGACACCAAAAAGGACATTGCCGAAGCAGAAAAATTGATAGCGGAGAATAGACACAACACCTTTAAGATAAAGACAGGATGGCAAACTGATAACAGGGCCGTGGAACATGTGATCGCCATTAAAAAGGCATTGGGTACTCGGGCCAAGGTTACAGTGGATGTCAATCAGGCTTGGGATGAAGGTACGGCCAAGATCTATATCAAAAAGTTGCAGGAAAATGGCATCGACCTTATAGAGCAGCCGATAAACAAGGAGAATTTTGAAGGTCTGGCACGACTCACCCAAACATTTGAAGTGCCCATTATGGCTGATGAGTCGCAGCGCACGTTGACCGATGCATATCAACTGGCAAAAATAAGGGGAGGCAGTGTTTTTGCCCTTAAGATTGGAAAGTCGGGCGGCCTCTACAATGTCTTGAAAGTAGCGGCCATTGCCGAAGCTTCGGATATTGGATTATATGGAGGCACATTGTTGGAAGGTTCCATAGGAACCATTGCTTCGGCCCATGCATTCAGTACACTTAAAAATTTGAGTTGGGGCACCGAGTTGTTCGGTCCGCTATTGCTTACGGACGATATCATCAAAACCAAGTTGGACTATTCCAATGGCACCTTGGCCATACCGACCGGTCCGGGACTTGGTCTTGAATTGGATGGAGACAAACTGAATCAGTATAAACGAAAATAATAGAAGACTATGCTTTACTGTGTTGAAATGGATGTGCACATCCCAGAAACTTGGAGTGAGGAAAAATTAAAAGATTATATCACCAGGGAACAGCAAACATCCCAGAAATATCAGAAATCTGGTAAATGGGTATACCTGTGGAGGGTTGCAGGACAATATTCGAACATAAGCATCCTGGATGTTGAAAGTCCGGACGAGCTACACCAAATACTCACCGAATTGCCACTTTTTCCCTATATGACCATGAAGGTGAAAAGCCTTTGCAAGCATCCCAATGCCATTCGGGAAACCATGCTATAAACAAACAGAGACGAATACAAATGCATATTAACACTAAAAATTACTAAGATGAACAAAGAAGCAATTGATGCAGTACTGGCAGAAATCCTATCCAAGGAAAAGGTTGGGGAAGGAAATGAAAGAATAAAGGAAATCACGAACAGATTGTTGAAAGATTTGTTTTATGCCATTGCAGAATTGGATATCACTGCAGAGGAAGTGTGGAAAGCCTGTGACTGGATTGCCGAAGTTGGCAAGAAAAATGAAATCGGATTGGTGGCCGCCGGAATCGGGTTGGAACATTTTCTGGATGAAAAAATGGATTGGGAAGATGCCCAAGCCGGTATTGAGCTGAAAACCCCACGAACGATTGAAGGACCATTGTATGTGGCAGGAGCACCAGAATCTTTGAGCTATGCCGAATTGGAAAATGAGCCAAATCAAGGAGATGAGTCACTTTACATGCAAGGGGAGGTACTGGATGAGGAAGGCAATCCCATAGAAGGTGCCTTGGTAGAAGTGTGGCATTGCAACCAATTGGGGTTGTATTCGTACTTTGATAGTAGCCAGTCCGACTATAATCTTCGAAGGGCCATTAGAACGGCTGCAGATGGGAAATACCAGTTCAAATCATTTTTGCCCGTTGGATATTCGTGCCCCCCGGAAGGACCTACGGATAGATTGATGACCGCATTGGGTCGCCATGGCTCCCGACCAGCACACATCCATTTCTTCATAACGGCTCCCGGATACAGAAAATTGACCACACAGATCAATATTGAGGGAGACCCATTGACCTATGACGATTTTGCCTTTGCCACCAAAAAAGACTTGGTGCCACCAGTAAAGCACCTTTCACTGGAAGAAGCCAAAGCCATGGGCAAGGACGAACCATTTGCTTCCATCGATTTTAATTTTCACATGGTGAAGGATAATGAAAAAATTGCACCAGGTGAAAACCATAGAACCCGTGCTTCCATCGCTTCGTAATGTTGGGATAGAGCACCAAATAATTATAAAACTGAACTACCGAAGATGGGCATCCATTTTCGGTAGAATTCATTTAAAAAAGAAACCATAATCAAAAGAATCACCCAAATCAAACAGCATTCAAACCATGGAAATCGTAAAAATAAATAACACCAAGGTTCATTTCCATTATGAGGATAATGGGCATAAAGAAGTGCTTATTTTCTCCAATTCGCTGGGTTGTAACCTTTCCATGTGGTCAAGGCAGATTACCTATTTAAAGGATTATGTCAATCTGCTGACCTATGACACACGAGGGCATGGAAAATCTGAGGTGACTCCTGGAGAATACACCGCGGAACTGCTGGGAAAGGATGTTCTTGCCTTGGCAGACCATCTACACATTGAAAAATTCATTTTTTGTGGGCTATCCATGGGTGGACTCATCGGCCAATGGTTGGGAATCCATGCAGGGGATCGACTCAACCGTTTGATCCTAGCCAATACGGCCGCCAAAATTGGAACGGAAACAGGCTGGAATGAGCGTATCGCATATGTGAAAAAAAATGGCATGGATTCCTTGGCGGAAGGCAGCAAGGAACGTTGGTTCACAAGCGAATTCAGGAAGAACCATCCGGAGATTGTTCAAAATTTTGCCAATCAAATAATTCAAACCGACGCCAACGGATATGTGGGCAATTGTGCCGCAATCCGCGATACTGACTATAGAGAGGACCTTGAAAAGATAATTCCCGAAACCTTAATTATAAGTGGGACCGAGGATGAGGTTACCACAGTTGAGCATGGAGCGTTTCTTGAAGCAGGAATACCCAATGCTACCCATGTTCAGGTAAGGGCGGCTCATTTGTCGAATGTGGAAAAGGCCCAGGAATTTTCGGAGCATGTGCTCCAATTCATTCAAAAATAATGATCGAAATTTAATGAAACATACACCGCAAATCAGTTTGGAAGAGGCAGTGGCATTGGTGAAAAATGGTGATACCTTATTACAGGGTGGGTTTGGAATGACAGGAAACCCCGTGCATTTGATGCATGCATTGGCCAAAACAGATACAAAAGACATCACATTTATCGGAAACAATGTTGGGGAGCCCGGACTGGGTGGAGGCAGGTTGCTTCGCAACGGACAGATCAAGAAAATGATAGGTTCCTTTTTTACGAGTAATCCCGAAGCTGTTAGCGCTGCCCAATTAGGAAAAGTTGAGTATGAATTGATCCCACAGGGGACCTTGGCCGAAGCGATTCGAGCCGGTGGGGCTGGAATAGGTGGGTTTTACACCCCCACTTCGGCAGGGACACTATTGGCTGAGAACAGGGAAACCAAAACCATAAAAGGAGTGGAACAAGTTTTTGTGGAAGGTATTCGGGGAAACGTGGCCTTTATCCGGGCATGGAAAGCAGATAAAATGGGAAACCTCCAATATCGTTTGACAGAACAAAATTTCAACAAGGCCATGGCTACCGCGGCCGACTTGGTCATTGTGGAAGTGGAGGAAATTGTAGAGGTTGGTCACTTGGACCCCAACCAAATCCATACGCCGGGCTGTTATGTGGATTATTTGGTACAGGCTTCACTCACCTTGGACGACCTGGGCTCATCCGCAGATGTGGATACTGCCAAAAAAGTAAGTGAAGCCCGCATGAATATGGCCAAAAGAGCACTCCAAGAACTCAAACAAGGGGATGTGGTCAATTTGGGAATCGGTATACCAACGTTGGTGGCCGATTTAATCCGGCCAGAGGATGATATCAACCTACATACCGAAAATGGAATGCTTGGAGTGGGGCCCGCACCTAAAGACGGCGGGGCATTGGACTATCCTGTCAATGCAGGGAAGATTCCAGTAACCGCCCTACCGGGAAGCAGCTATTTTGATAGCTCTGAATCCTTTGGCATGATCAGGGGAAAACACATTGATGTGGCGGTGATGGGAGGACTGCAAGTGGACGAGCATGCCGATTTGGCCAACTGGGCCGTTCCGGGAAAACCTTTGTTGGGGGTTGGGGGTGCCATGGATTTGGCCTCCGGGGCTAAGCGGCTCATCATTACCATGACCCATACCAATAGGGATGGTTCATCCAAAGTGGTGCCCCAATGTAGTTTGCCCTTGACTTCAAAAGGTTCCGTGGATATGATCATCACGGATAAAGCGGTTTTTGAATTTATAGAGGGGACATTGGTATTGACCGAAATTATGCCGGGAGCCACTTTGGAAGAAGTTCGTGCACTTACATCCGCTAAATTTGTGGAAAAACTTGCATGATGAAATCGTTGAATAGTGTATCTGAAAATTTTGATAGATCATTCTTTATTTACTTGATCCGATGTATCATAGGTTTTTTGATAGGCTATTATTTAATGATGACCTTTTCTTCCGAAGATTTCTTTTGGGCGTTGCTTTCCATCATCTTGGTGATACCACCGGAGGGAAGAAATTTGGCCCCAAAGCTGACAAGGGAGAGGGTTATTTCCAATTTTATTGGTTCCCTTTCGGGGTTGACCGTATTTTTTATAAACATTGATTATGTAGCGAAGGTGATATTGGGGATTGTGGTCACCACCATCATTTGCAAGTTGTTCAAATTAATGCAAGTGGTGCGTCCGGCCATTGTGGCGTTGCTTATCATTTTGATTGAACATCCGGGTAGTATCATATCCCCGTTCGAGCGATTTGTCACTGTGCTGATAGGCTGTCTTATAGGGCTATCCGTAACATTGATTACCTCGTTCATTATCCGAAAAACAAGAATTTGACAAAGTATTTATTATGGAAGAAGCATATATCATAGACGGAATCAGGACACCCATCGGTAGTTTTCGTGGCACCTTATCGACCATTCGGACGGATGATTTGGCAGCCATGGTGATCAAGAAATTGGTGGAAAGAAACCCTGAAATACCGAAGGATAAAATAGATGACGTCATATTGGGATGTCACAACCAAGCAGGAGAGGATAACCGTAACGTGGCACGTATGGCCCTTTTGCTGGCCGGACTGCCGTACACGGTTCCCGGGGAGACCGTCAACCGTCTTTGTTCCTCAGGTATGTCCAGCATCGTACATGCCGTACGGGCCATAAAAGCGGGCGATGGAGATATCTTTATCTCGGGAGGGGTGGAACACATGACCCGTGGACCTTTGGTGGTATCCAAATCTTCCAGGGCCTACGGCAACGATTCCCAGATGTACGATTCCAGTTTTGGTTGGCGGTTTGTGAACCCCAAGATGGATGAAATGTACGGGACCGATCCTATGGGCATCACCGCTGAGAACTTGGTGGACCAATATGGGATTTCAAGGGAAGACCAAGACCTGTTCGCCTATAATTCCCAGATGAAGGCGGTTGCCGCACAAGAGAACGGACGATTGGGAGAGGAAATCATGCCAGTGGAGATCCCACAAAGAAAAAAAGCTCCCATTGTTTTTGACCAAGACGAGTTCATCAGGCCCGATACGACACCCGAAGGGCTTTCCAGATTACGCGCTGCCTTTAAGGCAGATGGGACCGTCACGGCGGGCAATGCCTCGGGACTGAACGATGGGGCAGGGGCCGTGTTCATGGCCTCAGGAAAAGCGGTGGAGAAGTACGGACTGAAACCCATGGCAAGGGTGGTGGCATCCGCGGTGGTGGGTGTGGAACCACGGGTGATGGGCATCGGCCCGGTGTTCGCCACCAAAAAGGTTTTGGACAAAGCAGGCCTCACACTGGACCAAATGGACGTAATCGAGCTCAATGAGGCATTTTCAGCACAGAGTTTGGCCTGTATCAGGGAGTGGGAGGTACAAGATGATGATCCCCGGATCAATAGCAACGGAGGTGCCATTGCCATCGGACACCCTTTGGGCATGACCGGAACAAGAATCACCTATACGGCAGCATTGGAACTTCAAAACCAACGGAAAAGATACGCATTGGCCACCATGTGCGTGGGTGTGGGCATGGGGTATGCCATTGTCCTTGAAAGGGTTTGATTGGCATCTAAATAAGCTAGTAAATAAAACACAAGTCATCTGGATGATTTTTTAGAAGATCATAGGGCCAATTCAAATAAATAGGTCGAGTTACTGTTGATGAATAAGTAACGGGTCTTATAAAGGAGAACATGCTATAGAACAGTTTTTTGGGCCGCGGTAGGCACTGCTATTACCAAAGGAACTGACACTGTTTTAGCAATCAAAAGGGATACATGTTCGACTACATCTTCGCAACCGAAGGCATCGCCAGCGTTTATCGTATTGGGCACAGCGATTCCCTTCTGGATAAACAAAAGGGGTCAACTAGTTGCGGCAGGAATCCCCAAAAGTATTCCAGTCTTGGGCTATTGGGCGAATAAGTGGTAAGGACGCCTTGCAACAATGGACAGGAGGTTGTTCGGACATTAGGTCGAAAAAAGTTGTGAAGTAAAATAATTTTAAATTTCCAATAGAAGACAATATTTTTACACTATGATAGGTAAGAAAGAGGTTCTCAAGTGTTCAGTGGATAACTTCACGAAATTTGGAAGTAAGCATTTTACCATGGATGAACTTGCCCAAACTTTGGGTATTTCTAAAAAGACGATATACAAATACTATCCGAGCAAGGAGGACCTGGTGACGGCCAGTGTTAAATTTCTAATTGATGAATTTAGCTTCAAAGTGGAAAACATAGTTTACAGTCATAAGGATCCCATTACAAGCATTATCCTTGTCTATAAAAATGGTTTTGAAAGGTTGAACCAATTTAGGCCATCGTTTATTTTTGGAATCAAAAAGTACTACCCAAAAGCTTATGATCTTTTTGAAAATTTCAGATCCCATATGGTAAACAAAGTAATTTACGGTTTATTGGAAAAGGCCAAGAAGGAAGGGATTATTGTACCGGAGATCAACTTGCAGCTATTTTGTGATTTGTACTATAATAAGTTTGAGGAGATACTGTTCAAGGATGATTATTTTATAGACCAATATTTGACCAATGATATCTTCAATCACATGATCATATATAATTTACGGGGCATAATCGTTTCCGGATACCGTAACGACACTTTCAAAGAGTTTGATTGGTAGCCCCAACTGCTTAATCACAGGAGCCGGAAAGGGTATCAGTTGGCCTGGCTGATCTAAATCCATTCCAGATGGTTCAGTAGACTGTTAGCGGTAAGTGTGGCATTGAACTGAAGACAGGGCTTGACCATCACAGAAGGTCTTTTTCAATCCCATCGGTTGGCTAAGAGCTTCCCTTGACTTTAAAAAATACAACCAAGGTTTTCCGTTACAATCTTCATAAAATAACATTAACAAACATTTAACTTCGTTTGGTTCGAATTATTCCGAACCCAACTGTATTTTTGTCACATAAATCAAAATAAACATGGATTCGTCTGAAAAAAGAAAACGTGAACTGGTTGAAAGGCTGGGAATTTTGTTTGAGAAAAAGGAGCATATGGCCCCTGTCGCCGCTCGAATTTTCTCCTATATTATTTTATCGGGTAAACAAGGCACCACCTTTGAGGATTTGGTGCATAACCTTTGTGCGAGTAAAAGCACGATATCGACACACCTCAATCATTTACAAGATCTAAAAAAGCTGGGATATTTTACCAAAACCGGTGATAGGAAAAAATATTTCATTGTCAATACCAACACCATGATTCAAAGAATCACCGATATGGTCGAGGACTGGCAAGAAGAAAAGGAAATCCATTTGGAAATCATGGCCTATAAGAAGGATATCAATAAAACATTGAAAGAAAAGGACAAGTTTGAGCTAGACTTCCATTCGGATTATATCGAATTCTTGGATGGGGCTACAAGGTCAATAAACACGTTAAAGGAAACTTTTGAAATCAATAAAACCAATATTCATAAAAGATGAGACGATCATTCATAAATCATTCATTCCTTACCGGAATCGTAGTCATGTTGTTGGCAAGCTGTAAGCAAAGTCAACAAGGTCCCCAGCAACAATCGGTATTGCCCTTTGAGGTGACCACTGTTCCCACTAAAAACCTTACAACTTATACTTCGTACCCAACAACCATAGAGGGGGCGATCAACAGTGAGGTCCGTGCCAAAGTATCTGGATACATCCAAGAAGTATTGGTGGACGAGGGCCAAAAAGTAAGTAAAGGTCAACCTTTGTTTAAACTGGAAACGCAATCCTTGAGTCAGGATGCAGAAGCTGCCAAAGCACGCATTAGGGTGGCACAGGTAGAAGTGGATAAATTAAAGCCTTTGGTGGAAAAGAAAATCATCAGCGAGGTGCAATTGGAAACTGCCCAAGCTAATTTGGCGCAGGCCAAAAGCACATATAACAGTATTGTTGCCAATATAGGTTACGCCACTGTGTCAAGTCCAATAAATGGATATGTAGGTGCCATTGCCTTTAGGGAGGGTTCCTTGGTCAGTGCCACCAATACCGTTCCTCTGACAACGGTCACAAGCATTGACAAGGTCTTTGCATATTTTTCAATGAACGAAAGGGATTATCTGAACTTTCTCCAGCGTGCCGAAGGTGAGACATTACAGGAAAAAATCAAGAATTTCCCAAAAGTGGACCTGCTCATGGCCAATGGTCAGACCTATGAACAACAAGGCACTATCGAAACCGTAACAGGACAAATAAACGCCAATACGGGCACGGTCAGTTTTAGGGCTGTATTCGATAACCCAAATACCTTGTTGACCAATGGGAACAGCGGTACCATAAATATCCCGAAAACCTATGAAGATGCAGTTGTGGTTCCGCAAGCGGCGACCTATGAACAGCAGGGGCAAACCTATGTATATACCGTTGGCGAGGACAATACAGCAAAATCTACCTTGCTTGGAATTGCCGATGAAAACCGGACATTCTATGTTGTCGATTCAGGTTTGAAAGCAGGGGATTTGATTGTAGTGAGCGGAATCGACAAGTTGAGGAACGGTACGCCTATCCAGCCCCAAAAAGTTGCATTTGACAGTATTGCAAAGCCAATAAAACCCCTTTTTCAATAAAATAAGAAAAATAGATCATGTTAAAAACATTTATAGAAAGACCGATACTTTCTACCGTAATTTCCATCATTATCGTCATATTGGGGGTTTTGGGATATACAACATTGCCTGTTGAACAATATCCCGATATTGCACCTCCGACCATTCAGGTCAATGCCACCTATCCAGGGGCGAGTGCCGAAACGGTAATGGAAAGTGTCATTATTCCAATAGAAGAGCAGATCAATGGGGTGGAAGGTATGACCTATATAACTTCCACAGCTTCCAATGACGGTTCTGCCAATATCACGGTATATTTCGATCAAGAAATGGATCCGGACATTGCCTCGGTAAACGTGCAGAACAGAGTGGCACGGGCAAATGCACTATTGCCCCAAGCGGTCGTTCAGACAGGGGTCATTACACAAAAGCAGCAGACTTCCGCCTTGATGTTCTTGGCAGTATACACGGAAAATGAGGAAGAGTATGACGCTACCTATGTTCAAAATTACTTGAGAATCAATGTGATTCCCGCTATTCAACGTATCAATGGTGTGGGTAATGTCCAAGTTTTTGGCACCGGGGATTATGCCATGCGTATTTGGCTCAAGCCTGAAAAGCTCGCCGCTTATGGATTGGTGCCCGCCGATGTGACAGCTGCCCTGAGGGAACAGAGTCTTGAGGCTTCAGCAGGGTCCCTTGGGCAAAACGACGGACAGTCCTTTACCTATAACATCAAGTACGGTGGGCGTTTCAAAACCGAGGAGCAGTATTCCAACATTATTATTAAAGCACTTGATAATGGTGAATACCTGCGTTTAAATGATGTGGCTTCCATTGAATTGGATGCACAAGGCTATGATGTTTACGGTTTTATGGACGGTCGCCCCAGTCTAAACATGGGTATTTTCCAAACGGCGGGCTCCAATGCACAGGAAATTATAGAGAATATAAAGTCGGAGATGGATCGTTTATCACAAGACTTTCCGGAAGGTATAGATTATTTGATAAACTATGACACCAATGAGTTTTTAACGGCATCGATGAACAAGGTAAGAAGTACGTTGATCGAGGCTTTTTTATTGGTGTTCCTAGTGGTGTTTCTTTTCTTGCAGGACTTTAGGTCTACCTTGATACCGGCCATTGCAGTGCCAGTCGCGATTGTGGGTACGTTCTTCTTTTTGAATTTATTCGGTTATTCGGTTAACCTATTGACCTTATTTGCATTGGTGTTGGCCATTGGTATTGTGGTCGATGATGCCATTGTGGTAGTCGAAGCAGTACACGCTAAAATTGATGAAGGTGCCAACGATGCAAAAAAGGCAACATTGGATGCCATGCATGAAATTTCAGGGGCCATTATCTCCATAACCTTGGTCATGGCAGCCGTATTCGTCCCGGTAACGTTTATCCAGGGACCTTCGGGCGTGTTTTACGAGCAATTTGGGATTACCCTGATCGTTGCCATTTTGATTTCGGCCGTAAATGCCCTGACCTTGAGCCCGGCGCTATGTGCACTGTTCTTAAAAGGTCATGATGAAGAGGACCATGAAGGAAAAAAGAAATCCTTTTTACAGCGTTTTTATGATCGTTTTAACAAAGGGTTCAACGCCACGGTAACCCGCTATGGAAACTCCTTGCGATTTTTATACCGGAACAAATGGGCCACGGTCTTATTACTCTTGTTGTCCGGAGTGGGGATTTGGTGGGCCGCCAATAGCACTCCTACCGGTTTTGTACCGGAAGAGGATCGGGGAATCATATTCATGAACGTGGAATTGCCCCCAGGTGCATCGCTGGACCGAACCAGTTTGGTAAATCAGGAAATTTACCAAAAAGCGAAACAAATTCCCGGGGTGACTAACGTAACCACTATCAGTGGTAGAAGCCTTATTAGTGGGGCAGGTAGCAATTATGGTCTCGGTTTCATCAAACTCGGTGATTGGAAGGAGCGAGAAGGCGAGGGAGAATCTTCACAGGCCATTATCGGGCAATTGTTCGGTATAGCGGCGACCATTCCTGAGGCCAATATCATTTTCTTTGCGCCACCGAGTATTCCTGGGTTTGGGCTTTCAGGTGGGTTTGAGGTCAACTTGTTGGATAAATCCGGGGGCAGCTTTGATGAGCTTGATAAGACCACCAAGGAATTTATCGGTAATTTGATGAAACACCCTGAAATACAGTACGGACAAACGTCCTTTAATACCAATTATCCCCAATATGACTTGAAAATCGATGTTCCATTGGCCAAACGATATGGCGTGTCGGTCAGTAGTATTTTTTCCAATCTACAGGGATATATCGGTAGTATATATGCTGCTGATTTCGCAAGGTTCGGTAAGCAATATCGTGTGTATGTACAGGCCAAACCCGAAGATCGGGCCAATGTGGAATCCCTTAATGAAATATATATCAGGACAGGTAGTGGGGAAATGGCCCCGATTACCCAGTTTATTGAACTGAACCGTATCTATGGGCCACAATCGGTAACCCGATTCAATCTCTATACATCCGCTAAGGTCAATGGTGCATCCAATCCCGGTTATAGTACAGGGGACGCCATTGCAGTGGTTAACGAAGAATTGAAGACATTGCCAAGTAATTACGAATTGGCGTATTCAGGGCTTTCCCGTGAAGAGGTCAATGCAGGGAACCAAACGACGATGATATTCCTTCTGGTGATCATATTCGTGTATTTCCTTTTGGCTGCACAGTACGAAAGCTACTTTTTACCATTGGCTGTGATATTTTCGTTGCCCTTGGGTGTTTTCGGAGCGTTCTTTTCAACGAAGATGTTTGGTCTGGAAAACAATATCTACTTCCAAATCGCTTTGATCATGTTGGTGGGGCTCTTGGCCAAGAACGCCATCCTGATCGTGGAATTCGCCTTACAGAGAAGGCGTAGAGGAGAGAATCTGGTAGATGCAGCCATCCATGGGGCACAGACACGTCTACGGCCTATATTGATGACCTCCTTTGCCTTTATCCTGGGATTGATGCCATTGGTATTGGCAAAAGGTGTGGGTGCCGAGGGAAACAATTCCATTGGTACCGGTGCTGCCGGTGGAATGCTTATTGGAACTATATTGGGAATATTTGTCATTCCAAGTCTGTTCGTTCTTTTCCAATGGCTGCATGAAAAGGCATCCAAAAAACCCATTGTTGAAACCAGAGAAGCATAATTATGAAATTTACCACTAAAAGTATAATCAGCAAGTTCATGGTTGTGGCCGTAATGGCCGCAACCTTACAGAGTTGTTTCGTAGCAAAAAACTATGACCGTCCTGAATTAATGGAAATGGATCTGTTATACCGAACGGATAATTTGCCACAGGACAGTATATCCATGGCCGATGTGTCCTGGAGGGACCTGTTCAGCGACACACAGTTGAAATCATACATAGAGCAAGGGCTTGATAACAACATCGATATTAGGATTGCGCTACAAAATGTCGTGGCCGCCGAGGCCTACGTAAAGCAAGGAAAAGCGGGATATTATCCCACACTTTCCGGGACTGCGAGTTTTACAAGAACAAAAAATTCGGAAAACAGTCAGTTCGGTAGCTTTTTTACCAGTGCCCTCGAACAATATGAGCTCTCCGGAGCTCTTTCCTGGGAAGCCGATATTTGGGGTAAGATCCGAAGCAACAAAAGGGCTGCCAGTGCTTCATATCTACAGAGTGTTTCGGCACACCAGGCCATAAAAACAGACTTGGTCGCCGGTATTGCCAGTACCTATTATCAATTGTTGGCCTTGGACAAACAGTTGGAGGTAGCCAGGGAAACCTTGGAATCCCGAAGGAATAGTTTGGAAACCACCATTGCCCTTAGGGAAGCAGGACAACTGACCGAAGTTGCGGTAAAACAGACGGAAGCACAAGTGCATACCACGGAGATCATTGTAATCGATCTGGAGAACAACATAAAATTGTTGGAGAATGCCTTCAGTATCCTGTTGGGGGAAGCTCCACAAAAAATTCAACGCGGTAGTTTGGACAATCAAACCATTGACACGGAACTGAGCACAGGAGTACCTTATCTGCTACTTGCGAACCGTCCAGATGTGGTACAGGCGGAGTATGGCCTGATCAATGCTTTTGAATTGACCAATGTGGCCAAAAGTAGCCTATACCCATCATTAAGCCTGTCGGCTGCAGGAGGTTTTCAAAGTTTGGAATTTGACAATTGGTTGGATGCCAGCTCCCTCTTTTCCAATTTAGCGGCATCCTTGACCCAACCAATTTTTAACGGGAGACGATTGCGAACCCAAATGGAGGTGGCCAAAGCGCGCCAAGAGCAAGCGTTACTTGGTTATAGGCAAGTTTTGCTCATTGCCGGACGGGAAGTCAGTGATGCCCTGTATACCTATGATGCGGAAACCCAAAAATTGGAATCACGCTCAAAAGAGCTTGAGGCCTATGCCACTGCTGAAGATTATTCCGAGGAGTTGTTGGACAATGGTCTGGCCAACTATCTGGAAGTATTGACCGCCCGTCAAAATGCCTTGAACTCCGAACTTAATTATGTGAATTCACAATACGCACAATTAAGCGCGATCGTCGAATTGTACAGAGCTCTCGGTGGAGGCTGGAAATAAATCATGTCTTATATTATGGAAACCATATTAGTAGCAACAAATTTTTCTAAGACATCTGACAACGCTGTAACCTATTCGGCACATTTGGCAAAGTTGTTCAAAGCAAGGCTTGTACTCTTTAATGTTTTTAAGTTACCTGTACATGCGTCGAATACCTGGGTGAGCGTTGAATCCATGGATGCATTGATTGATGCCCAAAAGGATAAGTTAAGGGCGCAGGCATCTAGATTGTCAGAAGAGTTAGATATCGAGGTTGATTATGAGTGCAGGTTGTTGGATTTTGAGCGTGAAATAGATTCCTTGATGAAAGTTCATGAGGCTAGGTTTTTGGTTATGGGCATGTCCGCCAAATCGATGGAACAGAATTTAATGGGGAACCCGACGACCACCTTGATAAGCATGAAAAAATTTCCTGTGCTGGCCGTTCCGGTGGACGCTAAATTTACGGGTATTGACAAGATTCTTTTTGCTTGTGATCTCATGAAGGGAATTCCACTAAGAACCTTGGTTCGGTTGAAGCAAATTGCAATTGGTCTAAAATCCGAGGTCACCGTGTTTTATGTTGAAAAGAAACTGGACGAGCTAAAAGCAAATAACGATGTTTATGCGCATATTGACAAGGGGTTGGGAAATGTTGTCCACCTGTATAAAAAGGTAAATTCAGATGATGTCATAAGGGAAATTGAAAAGGAAATCATTAAATCAAACTCAAACCTACTTGTGATGATCCCAAAAACATATGGTTTCTGGGAATCTTTGATTCATAGAAGCAAGACAAGGGAAATGGCTTCCGGGCTCAACATTCCAATGCTATCCATTCCAGTAGATTAAATATAATGTACAGGATATAATACCTTTTCATGGTTGATGGATTTTGGATGGATATGAAGGAGCAAAAATGTAACATCAAATTAGACTCCTATTTATGAATACTCCCCGTGGGCTGGTCCCATGGGGATTTGTCTTTAATTTTAAGAGTTTAACCCTTGCCAAATTTAATTTAAGCTTTTGGGCGGTAAGGTTAGGGTTGCGAACTGGTAACATTTTCTCAATGCTCTATGTCGCACATCACACCAATTCGGAGAAGGCGGCATACCGTAAACCTCGGCTTGGCGTAGCAATCTTATGCGTCCAGATGGTCTCGATTTAAATTTAAATTATATCCTGTGTGGATAAAAGGCAGTTAATCCTTGGTTTCATTTTTGATTTCATCAATTATTTTTTTTCGGTGTTTCTTGCCCCATTCTTGAATGGACAATAATACAGGTTTTAATTCATTGCCATATTTCGTCAAAGAATATTCAACCGTGACGGGAACAGTTGCAAATGCATTTCTTTTGACCAACCCATTCATTTCAAGTTCTTTCAAGGCATTGGCCAAAGAACGTGGTGAAATACCGTTCAAATCGGTCTGTAATTCGTTATAACGCTTTTTACTTTGGCAAAGGCTGTAGATGATCGGGAATTTCCATTTTCCACCAATAATCTCAAAAGCATCCAAAACAGCCTGGATTTCTATAAACTCATCCTTGTTTTTCATAGCTATACTTTTTTATAGTAAGTATATTATTTTACTTTGTTTAAAAAAGTATTGTAAATATATAAATTTGCTTAAAAGAATAAACATAAATATTTTAAAAATGGTAAACATTCAAGAACACATCAACAAAAATGTAGCGGATAACTTGACAACAGCAAATGCCGCATTATTGATTATTGACCACCAAACAGGTCTGGCACAGGCAGTTAGGGATATGAGTCCTGAAACGTACAAAAACAATGCATTGGCAATTTCAAAATTGGGCAAGCTGTTCAATTTACCTACTATACTTACCACAAGTGCGGAAGATGGGGCGAATGGGCCATTGCTTCCGGAAATTAAAGCGATGTATCCAGATGCTCCTTATATAGCGCGTCCTGGGGAAATCAATGCATGGGACAATGAGGATTTTAGAAAGGCTGTAGCAGCCACGGGGAGAAAGAAATTGATTAATACAGGTATTTCAACCGATGTGTGCGTTCTGTTCCCATCTTTGTCGGCAATTGCTGAAGGTTACGATGTTTATGCGGTAATCGATGCTTCTGGAACTTGGAGTGAAATTGCCCAGCGTACAACCATAGGCCGTCTAACACAAGCTGGGGTGAAGGTTACCAGTTGGATGTCCGTTTCAGCCGAGTTACAAAACGATTGGAGAAACAATACCGGTCAACAATTGGGGCAGCTTTATGCGGAACATTTGCCCGCCTATGGTCATTTGTTTTCAAGTTTATTTGCGGCCCAAGGCAATAAATAATCAAAATTCATAGCCTGTTACGCATTGGAGTAGGGCACCGGATTTAGTACATTTTAATAAAAAGATGGGCTGTGACACCTATTCAAAAGGAGATGTAGGACACTTTTTCAGTAGAGGTGGATCAGCCCTTCATTGAAGGTTTGGGAGAGGATAATCCCTATCTGTAAAGACCCAAGGCGATTTTATCAATTCGATTATTTGGAAAAGTACTTTTACGGGCTGGAACTTAAATGAAATGGCACTTGAACCCCAATGATAAGATTTTGTGCCATGGACGATTCATCAAGAGGGCTAAGGAAACAAAAACACCAATGTACAATAAACAATTGTTCAGGTTTTTCAAGGGCAACCTCCCGAGACTTAAGATAGTTTGGGAAGTTCCTATCATAATCTATTTTGGATAAAGCTACAGTATCCTCGACATCATTTGTACAGTATCGGCCCCACGATCAAAGGTTTATTGTCACTAACTAATTTCTTTTCAGATATAGGGCTATTGGCCGCATGTTATCCGATTGGCCATAAGTGCGCCGGTATTACAGGTCACAATATCTTTTACAGAAATTTTGATTGCCATTTTTCGGAAATACCCGGATAGGCTTCCCTGTCCAATAGTCCGGCCCTGGGATAAGATGGATGTATCCATTCGCTAGGTTGTCGGCCGGTTGGACAGAGTCAAGCCCCACTCTTTTGACACAGGTCCATTCATACAATACCCCGATCATGGGCTAAATGCCATCTACGATCCATGGCTTTCCTCAAAAGTGGTTGTGTAAGGAAGGTTATGTCCCACAGATCCACCATTCCATTAAGTATCCAGTCCATTTGGTGTCCGTGAATCGATTTTAATCGATATCCAAGGGACAACAGATGCCCAATTGGGTAAATCTGCACAGGAATGCTCCTTCACAGCTATAGAAAAAAATGGAATTAAGATTATCTCTGTGGGATGATTGTTGTCATAGGAACAACTATGGGAAAGGATTATTTTGGTCACATCAAACAAAGAAAGACATGAAAGTGCATCAGTTATCCTTTGTGTTTATGGTATTCGTTTGGGGCCAAGGAACCCTTGCACAGGACAGTATTCCCCTTAGTCTTGGCAATGCCCTTGAACTGGCCCAAGAGAAAAACATCGACGTCAATATTGCCTTGGGGCAGGTCAATGCATCAGGGTTCGCCCTAAGGGAGGCCAAGGGCAATTTTTTACCAAAACTATCATTGAATGCAAGTTACAACCGCAATATCGATAGACAGGTCATTTTTCTGCCGGAACCTTTTGGTACCGGCGGTCCGACAAAGCTTGGATTTGACAATGATTACAGCAGTTCACTCAATTTGTCGCTTCCTGTATACTCAAACTTCAACTTTGCAAATAAACGCCTATCCCGCACCAGATATGATCTTCAAAAAGAGATTGCACGTGGTATCCGGCATTCGGTGGAGAACAACACCAAAAAGGCCTATTTCAACTATGCCATTGCCCAAGAAATCGTCAGGGTACAACAAGAACGGTTAAACAATGCTGAGGAGACGGTGGGCGACATCCGAAAAAGGGTCGAACAGGGTACCCTCACGGACTACGACCTTACCTCGGCCAAAGTACAGGTGGCCACGGCCAAGAACAACCTTTTGGAAGCCCAAAGCAATATCATCCCCTTGGCCAACACGTTGAAACTGTTATTGGGCCTTGACGAAGAGGTTATCCTGAAACTGACCGAGCCGATAGCGCTCACCGAGCCGGAAATCCCCCTAAGGGAAGCCCATGGACAAACCTTGGAAAACAACAGCCAATTGAAACAATTGGAGCTTGATATCGAACTGAAGAAGGACCAGATTGATGTGACGAAATCGGCCTATTTTCCCACCCTTACCGCCATAGGAAACTATAACTATGTGGCACAGGCCGATGATTTCAAGGTGGCCGATTACGATTGGGTGCAGACCAGTTTGGTAGGGCTGCAATTACGGTTCGACATCTTCAACGGAACAGTCACAAAGAACAAGGTGGCCCAGGCCAAGATCAACAAGGAAATCGCAGAGGAACAAAAAGATTTCACTACGAAGGAATACCGGATGCGCCATGGTGAACTGTTGTCGCAATTACGGCTTTCTCGGGAAAAAGTGGCCGTACAGCAGGAGAACATGGCCCTGACGGAAGAAGCCCTTGCCCTGAGCAAAAAGCGCTATGAGCTGGGCGTGGGGACTTTATTGGAAGTCAACGATGCCGAACTCTCCCATACCGCTGCCCGACTGAACTGGTTACAGGCGATATCGAACTATAAGTCCGCATACTATGATTATCAATTGCTGATCGGTGGGAAATAAAAAAGAACAAAACATAAAGATTGGGAACAAAAGCTTAAAAACAATACGATGAAAAAATTAAAATGGATAATCCCAGTGATCGTTGTGCTTGTCATCGCTGCTTACTTCGTCATAAAGCCCAGGCTCGATGCGAAGAACCTGGAATTCACCTATACAACCATTGAAATGGGGGATCTGGAGGCCATTGTTTCCAGTACGGGCACCTTGGAGGCCATCAATACGGTCGAAGTGGGCACACAGATCTCGGGCACCATCCAAAAGATCTATGTCGATTATAACGATAAGGTGACGAAGGGCCAGCTTTTGGCCGAAATGGACCTACGGTTGTTGAACACCAACCTGGAAAGTGCCCGGGCAAGTTTGGCCGTGAGCGAGGTACAGTTGAACCAGGCGAAGGTCGAATATGAAAGGGACCGATCACTATACGAACAAAAGGTCATTCCCGAGCAGAAATTCACGACTTCCAAATTCACCTATGAACAGGCTTTGAGCGCCAAGAAAGCTGCACAGGCCCAGGTCAACAGTATCAGGGTCAATATGGGCTATGGCCGTATCACATCGCCCATCAATGGCACCATTACGGAGCGCAGCGTTGAAGAGGGCCAGACGGTGGCTGCATCCTTTGCCACCCCACGGATGTTCATCATTGCGGAGGATCTTTCTAAAATGCAGATCTTGGCCGATGTCGATGAAAGTGACATCGGGCTTGTCACCGACAGCATGCAGGTGCGTTTTACGGTACAGACCTATCCCGAAAGGAATTTCTTCGGAAGGGTCAGCCAGATACGGTTGCAGCCCATCGAGATCAACAATGTGGTCAATTATCAGGTCGTCGTTGATGTGGACAATCGGGAAGGATCGTTGTTGCCCGGCATGACGGCCAATCTGGAGTTCATTGCCGATACGGTAAAAGATGCCCTGTTGATCAACAATTCGGCCCTGCGGTTCCGCCCCACGGAAGGGATGCTGGAAGAAATCAAACCAGGGCTGATCGAAAAGGCCAGGGCCATGTTGCCCGACTCGTTGCAAAAGGATTTCAACAGGGCCATCAACAACCCCGAGACCTTTACACCTGCCAATTTCAAAAAACGGCTGCCCGCGAACATTGATGGGTTTTTCTATGAAGATCACACGGGAAAGCTGGATTTCAAGTTTGTGGAACTGGGCATACGGACGGGACTACAATCCGAGATAAAACGTTTTTTGGACGGCGCTTTCATGGAAGCGGGAAGCATGGCCATCAACAGTATCAAGACCAAAGAATAAGCATATGTCGACCAAGAAGAAAGTCATAGAGACCAAGAAGATCGGCCGTATCTTCAAAAATGGTGAGATCGAGGTACACGCACTGACAGGCGTGGACCTTGTCATCGAGGAAGGTGAGTTCGTGGCCATCATGGGCTCCTCTGGTTCGGGAAAGTCCACCTTGCTCAATATCCTGGGCTGTTTGGACAAACCCACATCCGGTGAATATTATCTGGACGGTGTCCATGTCAACTCTTTGGATAAAAACCAATTGGCGGATATTCGAAACCAAAAGATTGGGTTTATCTTTCAGAGCTATAACCTGTTGTCCCGCACCTCTGCCCTTGAAAATGTGGAGCTGCCCTTGGTCTATGACCGCACGGGGCGGTTTTCAAACCCTAGGGAAATGGCAAAAAAAGCGCTGGAACAGGTGGGGTTGGGCCATCGTATAGATCACAAGACCAATGAACTTTCCGGGGGGCAGCAACAGCGGGTCGCCATTGCCAGGGCATTGGTCAACGACCCCGCCCTGATCTTGGCGGACGAGGCCACAGGAAACCTGGACAGTAAGACCAGTATCGACATTGCCGACCTGTTCGTAAGATTGAATAATGCCGGCAAGACCATCCTGATGATTACCCATGAGCCGGAAATCGCCCAGTTCGCCAAACGGATCGTGACCTTTAGGGACGGACGGGTATTGACCGACGAGATCATAGAAAACCGGAGCACCAAGGAAAGCGCCCTACGCGATCTGGAGGCAACGGCCCAATAAAACGAAGATGAGACAATTGTTGAAAACATTCAAGGTGGCCTTTCAGGCCATCAACAAGAACCGCACCCGCAGTCTGCTTACCATGTTGGGCATCATCATCGGTGTCGGGGCAGTGATCATGACCATCTCCGCCGGGGAGGGGGCCACCCAACAGGTACAGGACCAGATTTCCGGGCTGGGCACCAATCTTTTGATCATACAGGTCAAGGAAGAACGCAGGGGGGGATTTCCGTGCGGAAGGGAAAGGAACTGACCAAAAAAGATTATGAAATCCTCAGGGACAACTCCGTTTGGCTGGAAAAAGTATCGCCCATGATTGTTTCCGGTGGCAATGCCATCACTTCCCAGGGCAACAAAACGACTATTATATATGGTGTGTCCGAGGATTATTTCAGTATCATGTCGCGAGATGTGGATCTGGGGGAGGCCTTTTCGGAACTCGATGTGCAACTTGCCAAACAGGTCTGCCTTGTGGGCAAGACCATCAAGGATGAACTGTTCGGGGGTGAAAGCCCAGTGGGCAGAACACTGCGGATCGACAAAGTGCCCTTCACCGTGGTCGGCCTGTTGGAGGAACAGGGTCAGGTCGGCATGGGCGGTGACCAGGACGATCTGGTGGTCGCCCCCTACACCACGGTACAGAATCGCTTGGCAGGAAGTACCAATTTCAATGTCTTTATGGCCTCCGCCGTCACCGAGGACAAAATCGACGATGCAGAGGTGGAGGTGACCGATCTGTTGCGTGAATCGCATAAGATGCTGTCCAACCAGGAAGACGATTTTGAGATTACCACGCAAGTGGAACTAAACGAGATCACAGGTGAGATCACGGGCATCCTGACCATTCTGTTAGGTGCGGTGGCCAGTATATCGCTGCTTGTGGGCGGTATCGGTATAATGAACATCATGCTGGTCTCCGTGACCGAGCGTACCCGTGAGATCGGAACCCGTCTGGCCCTCGGTGCCCGGGAGAGCGATATCCTGACCCAATTTCTTATCGAGGCCATCACACTGAGCGCCGCAGGCGGTATCCTGGGTATTGCGTTCGGTATCATTGGTAACCAGATCATCTACAAGGCCACAGATTTTTACATACCCACAGCAGGGTACGCCATCGCCATTGGTTTTGGCTTTGCCGCATTGATCGGTGTGGCCTTTGGGTATTTTCCGGCCAGAAAAGCGGCACGGCTCAATCCCATAGATGCCCTACGGTATGAATAGCGCAAATGAAAATTATGTTTTCCACATGATAGAGGTCATGGATTTTGGGATCTTTTCATTATAAGTTGGGTGACAAAAATAAAATCACTTTTAAAGAAAAACAGCATGGAACATCCGATGGACAAAACAATGAAGACATTTACGGACAAGTGGTGGATTTTGTTGCTTTTTTGGGAATCCTCTTGACCATAACAGGTATCTGGATTTTTAGAACACCGCTGCAAAGCTATGTCTCGTTCAGTACGATCATTTTCATAACGGGCTTGTAGAAGTCTCGTTTTCTGTTATAAACCGAAACAATATAGACGGATGGGGCTGGCATCTTATGGGAGGCGTGGTGGATATTATCATCGGAATCCTCCCCTTGATGCACCCGTTGCCCACAATGATGGTAATGCCTTAATACATGGCCTTTTGGCTGCTGTTCAGGGGTATGACTTCCATTGGTATATGGATACAATTGAAAAACCACCGAATAAATTCATGGTGATTGTTGTTCATCTCTGGTATTGCAACGATCTCGTTTTCCTTTTTGATACTTGCCGACCCCAATTCGGTGGAAAGACAATAGATGTCTTTACAAGCTTTGCATTCATTTCGTTCGGGGTATACCACATTGCCATTGCGATTTTCCTTAAGTACTTTGGAAAAAGAGTTAAAAAAGAGAATGCTGATTAGGCATACTTTGTTTTTTGCCTTGCAATCAAGATACCCCTTCATGTGAAGATTAAATGAAGATTATTTGACTTAGAGGAACTTTTTTATACTTCGCCGATATTCCTCTGAATCATAAAGGATTTTTTCAATGTCTTGCGGTCAATTTTACCGGTGTCCCCTTTGGGGACGGCATCTATAAAATGTATTTCCGATGGTACCTTGAACTTGGCCAGTTTTTCCAAACAGTATTCCTTGATTTCATCCGAAGAAATCTCTTGGGCCTTCACGATCAGTGCTGCGCCACATTCGCCCCATTTTTCATGGGGAATGCCAAATACAACGGCTTCCTTGATGGCTTCGTGTTGTAACAACACTCGCTCCACTTCAACCGGGTAGACATTTTCGCCACCGCTGATGTACATGTGTTTCTTCCGGTCCACGATGTACAAAAAACCTTCCTCATCGATTTTGGCCACGTCTCCCGTCTTGAACCAACCTTCTTCCTGACTGTTTTTGGTGGCCTCCGGATTTTGCCAATACCCAGGGGTTACCATGGGGCCGGATATCCACAATTCACCTGGTTCATTGACGGAGACCTCTTTTCCTGAATCGTCCACCACCCTGACTTTCACATAAAAATTGGGTTTTCCGATGGAACCTTGTTTTCGTTCGGCTTCCCTTTGATGGAGGGAGGTGAGGTTGGGACCAACCTCCGTAAGGCCATATCCCTGACGTATGGGGACTTGTTTTTCGTGAAATTTTCTGATCAGCGGAACAGGCATACTTTCGCCTCCCACAATAATGTAGTTCAGAAAGCTGATGTCGGTATCATCAAATTCAGGGAGTTCCGCCATCATTTTCAACATGGTGGGCACTCCCATGAAAAGGTCCAGTTTTTCAGTTACAATGGCCTCCAAAACCTTAGCGGCATCAAACTTTTTGAACATGATAATGGTACCTCCATGGTGAAGTACCGGTGTCAACAACACATTCCAACCCCCTGTATGAAAAAGGGGCATGCAGTTCAAGGTCTTGGTGTTGCTGCTAATGATTAAACTGAGAGCCGTGTTGATGCTGTTCCAGAAAAGCATTTTATGGGTATATAGGGTTCCCTTCGGAAATCCGGTGGTGCCGCTGGTATACAGAATAAAAATCGGGTCGTTCTCATCTATGGCTGTTTGGAAGGTTGGTCCTTGATCTTCCACAAAATGGATGAAAGGTCCAAGAGGCTCATAGGTGGCCTTGTATTTTAACCCATGTACATTATACGAAGATTCACCGTACAACACCAAGGAACACTCAGAGTCGTTGAGCATGAATTCCACTTCTTCCAAGGCAAGCCGATAGTTGATGGGAACCAAGATGAAACCCATCTTCTGGGCAGCGGCAAATAAAAGTACCTGGGTAAGGTCATTTTCGGAGATAAGGGCAATGCGGTCCCCTTTCTTGATCTGATATTTATCCTGAAGATAGAAGGCGATGCTATTGGCGGCCCTGTTGATCTGGCCATAGGTAAGTTCCAAGCCAGATTCAGCATCTTTCAGTGCAATCTTGTCCGGCGTGTAGGCCGACCATTTCCCAAACCAATCAAACGTATTGATCATAGTTTAAAGTTACAGTATAAATGCATTTGCAGCAAAGGCCAATCCACCTCCGGAGCCAATAAAGAAAAGGGTGTCGCCCTCCTTTATGTTTCCTTTTTCCCAAGCCTTATGGAAGGCCATGGGAATACAGGCCGACCCGGTATAGCCGTAATGGTGCATCACAGTATAGGCTTTGTCTTCGGGTACCCCCAATATATTTAGGGTAGCCCTTATGGCGTTGATGTTGATCTGGGTAATCAGAAATTGGTCCACTTCAGAAATAGCTATTTTCATCTGACCGGCCAAATGGTTGGCCAACATGCTCCACATCTCTGGATTCAGTTCAGGTGGAAACTTTTTGACAAACTTTAATTTATGGTCTTTGTGGTCGATGACCTCATGGTTGGAAGGCATTTTGGTACCTCCGGCATAAATACCCATCCAGTCGGCATATTCCCCTTTGGAAATCAGCTTACCTGTTTGGTGTCCTTTGTGCTTTTCATCCGTTGAGGTAAGGATGACGGCCCCCGCGCCATCGGCAAAAAGGGTGACGGTTTTTTTATCGGTCTTGTCCAAATATTTGCTCATGCCGTAAGCGCCAATGACCATGATGTTGTTTAACCCACCACTTTTAATAAAATGCGATGCCGTTTCGGTAGCGGTCACAAAACCGGCGCAGGCCGCATTCAAATCGAACGTTCCGGCATTGATAGCCCCGATTCGGTTTTGCACTACGGCGGCTGTAGAGGGTGAAATGTATTCAGGCGTGTCAGTGGCAATGATGAGCAAATCCAACTCGGAAGCTTTCATCCCAGCATTTTGCAATGCTGATTTGGCCGCTTTTTCACACAGGTCGGCAGTGGATTCTCCCTCTTTGCACCAACGTCTTTCAAAGATTTCCACATTTTCCCTTAGCCAAGTATCCACATCCTCGCCCAGTAATTCATCAAAATAGGCATTGGTGTATATATCCTCGGGAACGTACATTCCCGAGGAGATGATTTTTGCATTCTTCATGTATGCGTTTTGTAGGTTCTTAATCCAAATTCAGTTTTGCTTCCAGTACGTAAAGTCCACCAGTAGGAGGTGCTGCGGTGAACTCCCTCATTTCGGTATTGAACAGATTGGTGGCCGCAAAGGATAGCGTAAAGTTTTTATTGAAATGATATCCAAAGTTGAGATCAAATGTCACGAAGCCCCCCAATGGACCGTAGTTAAAGGAATCCGTGCTTTTGGCATTTTCCACGATAGGTGTTCCCCTATAGGTATATCCAGGCAGAGTTTCCGAAGCAATCTGATAACTGGAGAAATAGTTGTACTCCTCGACCCATCTACTGAATGCGGATGCAAAGAACTTATCTCCGCTGTAATTGACCCCGACCCCTATTTTGTTGGTGGGTGCATTGATCAAAAAGTCCAAAAAGTTGACTTCACCGTCATTGTTGAAATCATTGTCCATATTATCTTCGTCGAACGAATAGTCAAAGTAGGAGTAGTTGGCTGTTGCGCTCCATTTGGATGATATGCTATAGGTCAAGGATAAGTCGGCTCCGTAGGTATTGACCTTTCCAAAGTTGATGTAGGTGGCAATCAACCCATTGTATATGGCATAGCCGGATTGGACCTCTTCAATGGGAGTGTCACCCCTATGGGTGGCAACGCCAATTACGGTTACCGGACTCAAGAAATCCTTATTGATGTTGTAATAGGCATTAAAATCTCCATACAATTTTGGAGACAATGACCCACGGTACCCTATTTCATAAGTATCGACCTTTTCAACTCCTTGCGCAGGGATTACGGTACCATCGTTCAAGGTAAAACCATCGGAGTTGCCCAATATTAAACCAGAAAACAGATCTCCGTACATATTCAGAATAGTCGGTGCCGCGATACCTTGACCGTAAGTGAAACGCAAAGTTCCCTTGTCAAACTCTTTCAATATCCCAAATTTTGGTATTACATTGGTGCCATAAATTTCATGGTTGTCCACCCTGGTAGCGGCAATACCCCTGAACCCATTTCCAAAGTCATAGTCCAAATGCAGATACCCCCCAATTTGGGATACGTTGATATCACCTCCTTCATCCAAAAGGTAGGATCCCTTACTATTGGCCTTGTCCAACTGCCACTGCAATCCAGTGACGAATTCCAATTTATCATCAAAAAGGGTGTTGGAATATTGTGCTTCGGCATTCCACCGTTTGGAGTCGTCGATAAACCTTGCCCCACTGGCATATGAAAATTCGCCAGAGGCCTCTTCTTCTGAAAGTCCGGCATCGATTCCCCTATAATATTGTTTTGTCCTGTCGTCAATGGAGTACGTATCATCCGTTTTACTGGTGGTGTAATAAGCTTGCGCAAAAAAGTTACGTGTTTTGAACCGCAATTGCCAAAAGCTGATTCTCCAATCAATGATCTGGTTTCTACCCACATTGGTAGGGGATAGGTACGTGCTGTTACTGTGTCCATAAGTGGCGATAAGGTCGGTTCCTTCGGTGGGCGAATAGTAGGCACTGGCCTCCGTTTTGAAAAATTTGACATCATTGTCAAGGTCATATTCTGGGTATCCTTCGGTGACCCCATCCAGGTTTCTGTCGATATATACGGAGTCTGCATAAATGAATTCGGTGGCTTTGGTGTACTCCCCTGTAGCTTTAAAGGCCCACTTGTCACTCAATTTTTTGGCTACCCGAAGTCTACCGGAATAATATCCATTGCCATCACTATTGACTCCTAGGTTGGTAGCCACGGTGATGCCTTCATGCCTCCTAGGATCTTTGGTGATAGTGTTTAAAAGGCCATTATGGGCATTGGGTCCGTAAAGAGTGGCGTTGGGTCCTAGGACCACTTCAATTTGTTCGATGTCCTCTTTTACCGTGGTGGTCAAAGGCCCCATGGGCAAACCGGTAGCAATCAAACTGGAGATACGGCCATCGGCTACCTGAAGATTCTTGGAGTTGAAGTTGGAATTGAATCCACGAATGTTGAATGCCGGGGTGGCAATACCAGCCCGGAAATAGTCGATACCTTTTTTGCGGGCCAACAATTCTGCCGGGTTACCTGCATATTCTTCAATCTGCCGTGGTGATATGGTAATGACGGTGGCAGGGGAATTGGTGATTTTTTCCGCTTTTTTGGAACCTGAAACGATTACCACTTCATCCAGGCTTAAACTGGCCTGAAGTGTAACATTGATGGTCATTCCTTCGGCCCCTAAGGTAATGGGCCTGGCCACCGGAGAAAATCCGATATAGGAAAATTGGACAATGTGCTTTCCTTCTTTCAACATCAGTTCATAGGAACCATCGGCTTTGGTTGTGGTTCCCACACTGATTTCCGCGACATAGACACTGGCGCCCTCCAAAGGATTTCCATCCTCATCGGTAACGGTTCCTGTCACGGCAACATCTTGTGCAAGAATGCTTGCCATGCCCAGAAAAAATGCAAATAGGGTCTGTAGTTTTTTCATTATCTGATAGTTTAGTTAATTAATTTATTTGTGTGCGTCGATGAATTTTTCGGTTTCTTTAATAATGCTTTCTGTTTGGTCCCAAAGCACAAAATGTCCTGCTTTGTCTACAAGCATTGTTTGGATCTTTGGATAATCCTGGTTCAGTTTTTCTGTCAATTGCGCAATGGTAAGGTCTGGGTGCAATATTTTATTGGGAATCAGGGCGTCATTTGTTCCATAGAAAACCAATACCGGAGCTTTGATGGATTCCAACCGGTCATAAACCGGACCTGACAGCATGGCTTTTATACAGTTGACAATGGTGATACAATATTGTTCGTATTTGGTAGAATCTTCCTTGATTTTCATTCTGTCCTCATACATGAACAGGGCATCTTTGGGTAGTTGGAAACCATAAAAATTTACGTTGAAATTTTGTCTGATCTGGTCATCGGATAGATTGAGGTACAGTTCTTTGTTGACCACGGCATCAAACCATGCTTTGTCTTTCTCTGTAAATTGTTCAATGCCTGCTGGAGCCAGTAAAACAAGGCTTTTTAACCACTTTGGATTTTCCAGGGCCAGTGTCATGGCAACCTGACCTCCCATGGAATGGCCAAAGAGCACCACTTTTTTCAAACCAAGGGTATTGATGAAATCGTTCACAACATGGGCATAACTGGCCATACTGATGGTTTGATTTCCTAAAGGGCTTTCCCCAAATCCGGGAAGATCTAAAGCATAGGCTTCCACTCCCTTGGGAAGATTGTTCAGTATCTTGTTATAGGCTTTTGAATAGCTGCCTAGACCATGGACCAGCACCCATTTCTGCTTTCCTTTTCCTGCTTTCAGGTAGTTGATTTCCAAGTTTTGGTTTGCCAATGTAATTTGTTTTGTTTCCATGGTTTGTCCCAGACTCAATTGGATAGCTAAGACCGCTATAATGATGAAGAGGTACTTTGTTTTATTAAGAATTGACATATGGGGTCATTTTTTTATTCATAGGTTTTATGGCGTATATGATAAGTCCGGTAAGGGTAGACAGTAGCAATGCCAATGCCGAGGCAATGGCTGGATTTTTAACGGCCATTCCTTCCATGTAGGGGGTGAGTTCCAGATAGTACACCCCAAAATGGGTGAAGATGGCTACCAAGGATGCCACAATGGGAATCCATTTGTTTCGGGTTTTTGTGAAAATGCCAAAGAACACAGGAACAAAAGCAGCCGAGAAGAAGGCATATACCCCATTTTGGGCAAAGATGCCAACACTAAGGCTCGGGTTGATCAACTGGTCATAGGACAACAGGATGGCAATAATCCCAACAATAACCGTCAATACCTTGTTTATTTTCATGGGTGCCGTATTTAGCTTTGCTATTTTGGCGATGGGCAGGATAAAATCATTGGTGATGGTGGTGGGAATGGACTGGATAAGGCCTTCCAAGGTGGACAACCCAGCTGCCAGAAGTCCCAAGATCACCACAATGCCCACATACACCGGGAATCTATGAAGCACATAGGCCGATACAATTCCATCCATGTTCAATTTGGTGCCATTGAACATTAAATCTGGAAAGCTCAATCTGGCATATATTCCCACAAACACCACGGAGAAAAATAAAATCAGCACCAGAACAGTGTAGAGCAAGAATCGGTTGACCTGTGAATCCTTTTTGATCAACAATGATTTTGTCAAAATATGGGGTTGGCAAACTATGGCTATACCCACAATGGTGTTGCAGACCACCACTTCAAAGAAATCCCGAAACAATGGACTTTGTTCGTTGAATGCCTGTGTCAATGACGGGTCGATGAGATTTAACTGATGGATAAAACCATCGTCCCCGGTCTTAAAAAGCAGGGCGGCACCGGAACCGAGCAATAATACGGCTACAATGATCATTAAGATGGCCTGTACAGAATTGGTGTAGACCATGGTGTTGGCACCACCGATCATCATATAGGTGAACACAATCACTACAATGATGATGAGAATGGTAAGCTCGTTGGCATTCAGGGCTTTGCTGACCACTTTGGTCATCCCTACACAGATCAGTACAATGAAGGTGATCAACAGCATGCTCAGAAAGCCAAAAAATATCTTTAGAAAGCGGGAATCATATCGTTTTCCAACCCAATCCGCAATGGAAATGGACTTGACGTTCATACCATATTTGCGAAACCGTTTGATGAAGATGATAAGGGCGGCATAAATGGCAAAGGGCATCACCACTCCAAAAGCCAAGAAGGCGCTTAGACCATATAGGGCTATAAATCCTGGGTTGATGATAAAGGTGGCGGCACTGGTAATGGAAGCGGCCAAAGAAAGGGCCACGGACAGCGAGGAGAATGATTTATTGCCTACGGCATATACTTCCAGGCTCTCTGTCTTGACTCTTGACTTGTATACCAAATAGAAGAGAACGGACATGAATCCGCCAAGTACGATCAATGTGGTGATTTGGTATGAGTCAGTCATAATTTAAAATCAGTGATAGGGGTATTAAAAAAATGAACATTCCATAATATGTATAGTGTAATTATGTGAAAGTCGCATTTAAAGATTATTTTTTTTGATGGAAAAGATGGAAATAATTTTTAGAATTTGGATATTGACTTTTTGAGGCTTTTTAGTCCATTTTGTTCCTTTTTTAGAGGTGAAAGCATATATTATATATAAAATACTCTATTTTTAAGTATTTAAAATAAAAAGTCAATATATATTTAGTGTATCATATTTATTTGATAATAAGATATTTATAAAAGTTTAGTGGTAATAGTCAATAAACAAATATTGAGTTTTGTTAACTTGTCAACTGGAGGAATGCTTTAGCTTTATTCAAAACTTAAAACATGGAACGACTAAAGAATAAGGTTGCCGTAATAACAGGCGGGGCCAAAGGAATAGGTAAAGCTACGGTAAAAAGATTTCTGGAAGAGGGTGCCACCGTTATTTGTTGGGATATAGATGCTAAGGCAGCAGGAGATCTTTTCAATACATATAAAGGTATGCCTTTTCATTTTCAAGAGGTGAATACGGTGGATCGTGCTTCTGTGGATGCTGCAGTAGCCGAGGTAATCAAAAACCATCAAAAAATTGATATTCTTATCAACAACGCAGGTATAACACGGGATGCCACATTGAAGAAAATGACCCCTGAACAGTGGAAAATGGTCATTGATGTGAACTTGACGGGTGTTTTCAACTGTACCCAAGCCATTTCGGAGTACATGGTGGAGCAGGGTAGTGGAAGAATCATCAGTGCCGCTTCCATCGTAGGACTCTACGGAAATTTTGGACAAACCAATTATGTGGCCACAAAATCGGGCGTAATAGGAATGACCAAAGTCTGGGCGCGAGAGTTGGGAAGGAAAGGAATTTGCGTAAATGCCGTTGCCCCGGGATTCATTGCCACGGAAATGGTAGGGACCATTCCGGAAAAAGTAATCCAGAATCTGGAGGAAAAAACCCCACTGGGAAGAATGGGGACCCCAGAGGATATTGCCAATGCCTATGTGTTCTTGTCTTCGGATGAAGCCAGTTTCATTAATGGCACCGTACTCAGTGTGGACGGTGGATTGGTCATGTAGATCAATTTTGGATGAATCCGCAGTGGGGAAATTGAATTTTAATAAAGTAGTTGGATTGTATGAAGCTCAAGAAATTTCAAACCTATGCGGAATCTTTGTTGCCCCATGAAGTCATCTTGTTGAACAGTGTCAAGCAGTTTCAGGATGAAGAACGGGCGCAGATTTTTGAGATTCTTTTTCATAATGTATGCGGTACGGAAAGGGCCAGGGAGTATGACCCGAAAATAGACAAACGCAAGTATTCCCATTTGATGAACTGGATGCAGTCCCGATTGGACGGGTTTTGCACCGATCAGTATTACGAGCGGCTCAACTATTTTGATATCAGGATCAAGACAGATACCATATCCTCGGATGAGGAAAAGGAACTATTGCAATTGATCAAGCAGTATGAGCCGCACCATTTTCATTTTATCCGTTTTTACGAGGTGGTCAAAAACTACCTCATGTTTCTTTTGGTACGTGTACGGCTCAACGATTATGAGCTGATCCATAAGTTTGTCCATGACTACCACGACGATTATGCCCGTTGCAAGGAAGTAAGCAACAGGATGACGCAGGCCACGGTGGACATTGTGACGGATTACCACAACCTGAAGATTTCCCAAAATTCCATCAAATGGATTTCCTGGCTTACCCGTCTTTGGTCCGATGCTGGATTGGATGGCTACAACCGATACCAAACCCTTATTCTGCTAAGTTATGTGTCACTTCTCAAGGATGACAATTTAGAAGAGGTACTTGGGTATTATGGGGAATTGGAACCAAAATTGGAAGATGGGTCATGCTATTCCAAAAAATTGCTATTGAACTATTATGGTAACAAGCAGTTGATCCTGATGAAGATGAACCATTACGATTTGGCACTGTATTATGGTAAATTATCCATAAGTGAACAGGGGAACGATTATATCATGTATTTAAACAATTACTCCTTTAACCTGTCCAAATTGGGGAGGTCGAAAGAGGCATTGGACCTTTTGATAGAAGCACGGCCGTTTGCGAGACAGATGTCCAACAAATACAACCGTACCCTGTTCATTTCATCTTTGATGAAAAGTTATAACGATAACGGTCAGTACCTTAACTCCAGACGGTATGCCGAGAATCGTTTGTCCATTTATGAAAAGGATATTCTGGAACACAATTGGAACAAGTTCTTCAGGACCTATATAGAAACATTGGTGCACTTGGAAGAGTTCAAGCAAATAAAGAAAACTATCAGACGGTACAACCTTATTGAGCGGGAGTCCCAGTTCGTAAAAAACTATATGTCCTTTTCTTATTTTAAATGGTATTTGGCATTGGCCGACCATAAAGAGGGGATTATTACAGAGGCAAAATTTTTGGGCGGTATCCGGAAAGAGACAGATCGAATGATGGCTACATATCAAATTGAACCTTCCGAACGCGTAATGAGGTTACTGGGGGCATCCATGAAAAGGACAATCCAGTGAAATCATAATTTTAAGCTTTTAAACTCTGAAATTTGGATGATATTGTGAGATTTGTCGGATGTTCTGTGTTAGGTTTAGAAAAAGCACCTTTTTTTTCCATCGGTCATAAATTAATCATTTTCAAGCTTATTTTAAATTATTGATCCATGTTTCTGATATGCAGATTTTCCTACTGATAGGGTTGTTGGACAATTCAAATATTTTTCCAATAACCCATTATAAAAACTGACATATTTTGCTGAATTGGTTTTTAATGGTGTCTTATGGGTTGATTAATTTATGCGCGATCGGCCTAAAATTTTTAAAGCGTTATAATGTCTTATAACCAGTATTGACAATACCAAAATTTGTATGCTCGGGCAATATCAAAGGACTTAAATCAACTTCGCCTCATTAAACATAATAAAACAAGTAAAAATTTTGTTTAATTAAAATTACCTTTATCTTTGTGAAGTCAACTATGATATAAAATTTCAATCATATATGCTCTAGCTGAGTTGACGTATCCCTATGATGCTTCGAAGCACATTGTTGATGTTGAAGCCTCAAGGCTTCGCTATCATCAAAGACTTGGGGAAGGTTTCAATAAAGCATTGAAGAATGGACATCAACATTATAAATCAGGTATATTCAATTTTCGGGCTTGAAATCTGGGAACGTGCCTTTTACGTGAAATTATAAAGAACAAGGCAGATTATATGAGTGCCTTTTGGCAGGTTCTTGATTGGAAGGTGGAAGGGTATGAATATGGGGAAGACATTATAACTAAAATAATATTGAACAATTAAATTGACAATAATGAAAACATTATATACTGCAACTGTAACCACCATAGGTGGTAGAAATGGACATGTGCAAAGTGATAACAATGTCCTCGATTTTGAAGTTAGGATGCCCACTGGCCTTGGTGGATCCAATAATGAATATACCAATCCGGAACAGCTTTTTGCCGCAGGTTACTCGGCTTGTTTTGGGAGTGCCCTTGATTTGGCCATATCACAATCGAAGATAAAGACCGGTACTACAAGCGTGACGTCAAAGGTCAGTTTGGGGCAAACCAAAGAAGGAGGATATAAATTGGCCGTCGAGATGGTGGTTAACATTCCTGATGTCGATTTGGAAAAAGCGCAGGAATTGGCAGATTTTGCACATCAAATTTGTCCTTATTCCAATGCGACGAGAGGTAATATAGATGTGACCATAATGGCTGCTAACGAATAAAGGAAAATCCTTGGGTAAGGGTTGTGTTTCCCAAGGTTTTTTTAGTTGAGGGTTCAGGGGTGCACTTTTGTGCACTCCTGATTTAAAATTGAAATCTATAATAGGGATGGTACAAAATGGAATATTAACCTTAGACCTTCTAGAATATCAACCAAAAGAGAAAAGTCAGCCATTTGATATCAAAGATGGTTTGACCCATGGAATGATTTTGGTGGAAAAGGAATTTAGGTTATTTCTGTCACAAATGGATTGGGAGTTCTTTAGGGGCAAACCTGTAGCTGTGGCCTGTACTGAAGATGCCATTGTGCCCCAATGGGCCTTTATGGCCATTAGCGCAAAATTGCAGGGCATAGCCTCAGAAATAGCTTTGGCAACCCCTGATCAATTGAATCTCCGATTATGGCGGGAATCCATTGAATCATCTGATTTTTCCCATCTCAAAGGGCAACGGGTTGTGGTCCAGCAAAACAGTCACATAGCTCCCGAACTGTATATGTCCATCACGGAGAAACTCAAACCATGGGTTGCTGCCCTGTTTTATGGGGAAGCCGGGCTGCCCAAGGTCATCTATAAAAGAAAGGAAAAATGAAGGCATTAATATTCAATGGTGCGGTCGAACGCAGCGAGAATACAACTGCTAAACGTCTTACGGGGTATTTGGAAGAACTTCTGGGTAACCTAGGAATTGAAACCAATGTATTTACCATTACCGACTCCGAGATTCCGGTATTTGAGGTTCCTATGGGCAAGGTACCTGAATCAGTGGTCCGTATGAACCAGATGTTCAGGGAACCCGACATACATATATGGTTAAGTCCACTCTATCACGGAGGTATGACCGGGGCAATGAAAAACTGTCTGGACTGGATGGAATATAGTTCAAGGGAAACACATCCCTATCTAAGTGGTAAGGTGGTAGGATTGGTCTGTTGGGCTGATGGTGTTCAGGCCATACAGGGCATAACTGCAATGGATGCCGTGGCAAAGGCATTGCGTGCTTGGACCGCTCCCTTGAGCATACCTATTCAACGCAGTGAACTGTATGATGGGCACGGTGAAATAAGTCAAACATATCAAGAGCGTTTTGAGCTTTTACTTCAATTATTGTTGAAGGGTCCAACTTTTTTTTAGTAATGATTATGAATTTTTGGAATGGGTTTATTTCTATGTTCGGGAATCATTGAATAATTCTGAATTGAACAAAAAAGACGATAATTGACCGGCCAACAAAATATTAATTATTGAAATCCATGATGGAAATAAGATACGATGTGTTTTGAACAAGGATATGCTATGGCCTTATGGTAATATAACTAATAGCAAATATTCAATACAATGCCATGGATTCATTTCATTGCCGAACAGATAATCTTTACTGAATCCACTCTATCCATTATGAGTGACAATTTCCTTGAATTCGTCAATAACCTGCTGTTTTTTATCCATAGAAATTCGAAATTGATTTAAGACTTTAGGGTTGTCAACAACGTCTTTGCAAAGTACAATATTTCGATTGATAAGCTCTTGCTTTTCTTTTTTTGAAAGGATGGTACTACAAGTAACAGGATACATTTTAAAAAGATCGATCATGGCTCGTAGCCCTCTTTTTTTAGGGTAATCCCAACTTAATAACATCAAGTTCTCACAATTTGCGTAAGCAATCGCATCTTCAGTAAAACAGGTATTGGTAATTAGCCATCCACCGATGATTTCTACATCTTTATTGTTCCATGTATCACGGACATCATCAAAACGGGCCTTAATATACAATGGAGCTTTTACATTACTTTTCCTTTCGTCACTGGAGTGAAACTTACATTCTACTATAAAGGCCTTACCCTCTTTAGTGGCCATTACGTCTACTTCATGATTCACACATTTACCTGGAAGAATAACGCCTACATCTGTATTGAAACCCATTTGCGTCAATATTGCCCCTATATAATTTTCGAAAGGGTACCCGGTTGGACCCAATTCAAAAAGAGCTCTTTTGAGTTTATATTTTGCAGCACTGGAACTTCCTTCTTCCTTGAGAAGCTTAAAAACGTATTCAAAAATTTCTTCTACAGGAATACCATCATAAAGTATTGACTTGACTTGGTTTAGCACAAACTGTTGTTTAGGCTCTGGCAAGCCGATTACCTTTATGGAATCCGCCAATTTCTCCATTGAAAAGGGCACCAACTCATGATAGTCGTCAAATACTTTAATTCTTTTTTCCATTATTGAATAATCTTTGTCTAGCTATTTTTATTCTTTTTTCATAGAGCAACCACAGGGGTCTTTTAGGTTTTGGTATGATATCCATGTATGTTGCTATATGGATCATTGTGTCATGGACACTATCGGTAAATTTCAGAAGCTTTAAGTCTTCTTGTGAGATGGATTCTCGTTGACACATTATTTCAAGAAACTCAAAAAGCTTATCATAATAATCTGTCCCTATTACTACAACAGGAAATTTTTCAATCATTGCCGTTTGTATCAATGTTAGTGTTTCAAAGAGTTCATCCATCGTTCCAAAACCCCCTGGCATAACTATAAAGGCATATGAATATTTTAGCATCATATACTTACGAACAAAGAAATAGTTAAAATTCATAAATCGATGCATATACGGATTTGGTTCTTGCTCGAAAGGCAGCTTAATGTTACAGCCTACGGAAAGCCCATTATTTTCATAAGCCCCTTTATTGGCAGCTTCCATAATACCAGGCCCACCACCTGTCATTGTGGTAAAGCCCTGATCAGCAATTCCTTTTCCTATGTCGTATGCTTTTTTATAGAAATAATCGGTTTTAACAGTTTTGGCAGAACCGAATACCGTAACGCAAGGCCCTATAAAATGAAATAATCTAAAACCTTTCAAAAATTGTCCTGCGACCTTAAATACAAATAAGAGTTCCAATAATCTACTCTTTGGGCCTCTTATGTGTTCTGCTGTTGAATATTTAGGTTTTGATGAAGTAGAGGAATTTTTCGGTGGCATTATGGGTATTATATATAAAACAATAAAAATAAACAATCAAAAATTGATTTTAGCCGAATATGGTGTAGTTGATAATTTTCCAGTTCGAATTGCGCAATTTCAATTACCACAAATGGAAAATCGCAAGTATAGTACAGGGTTAAAATACCTAAACATTCAATTACTGCTGACCGTTTTGGTTCCCCCATATTATGCTCATGCGGTATCGTAACAAGTCTTTTACCCCATTGAGTAAATCAATAAAGTTTTATTTTATGGGATATGCTCTTTAGAGAAACCTCGGCATAGGATTCTTCAAAGTATATGGACGAGGAGGAACCCACCGGATGCTCTAGCGCATATTTGTACGTGGCCTTTCCATAGGAGTTGTCCTCATGATATGTACATGGATTTTTGGGATGGACTTGAGTAGGGGTTTCAAAACCTGTGACATAGCAGTTCATATATTCAAACTGAAGTGAAGCCCTTCCATGGATAGCCTCAAGGGTGATTTTCCTTGGATATTCAGGTACACCATAATAGAGTTCCTCCAAAATAACGATGAACGCCTTTCTTCAGAATTGCTTGGTCAATGGTTTAAAGGCCGTACTGGAATCATGGCAAAGTGTATGGTGAACAGAAGTGATGGCCATATCGAAATAATCTTTGGAATAGGGCTTGCACAAAAAATCGATACATCCCAGTTCTCTCGCGATTAAAGCATATCCGTCCTTTGTGGAACTGGATATAAAAGGGATTCTTCCCCCGAACATTTCAAGAAAAGAAAGCCCATCCATGCCTGGCATCTCAATATCGGTCATGACAACTTGGGGCTTACAGGTCTGAATATGGATCCAGGCATCAATAGAGTCCTGGAAAGTTGTTACCCTTCCCACCAGAGGATGGAGCTTTGCAAGTTTTTCTGCAAGGGAAAGCCATAAGCGGGAATCGTCAACAATCACGAGGTCAAGTTTCATTGTATCTATGATTTAGGGACTGGAAAATTAAATCTTTGTCACGTTGCGGGCAACAAACATGGATGAAGTGACCATAAATAGGTATAAATTGCATAGGCTTAAGTTCAGCATACCAACCTTAATTGGCTCTAATAGTGGATATGGCTTAATTGTTTCTTAGGTATTTGAATTTATACCGGGGAATTTCGTTCTGATCTTGGCATATGTCATTCATAATATTGACCCTGAAAAAGTTCAAATTAAAAAAGTTTAAATGAGTTCCATAGCTTTAGGTCCATAGCCTTAAAGCCATTAATGGATTTCTAGAAGAAAATATCTTGAAACAACCTATTGCTCTTCTTTTAAGCACAAGACTCCTTGATGGAAATGAGAAGCATTGGCTCACAGCTTTCCATTTTCAAAGATAATGTGACATTTGATAGGGTGGATTCACAAAAAGGGGTATGGTGCGAAATCTGGGACTGGCAATGGAGCAAGTCAACATCAATTTATTTGTTTTGTTTTTTATCCGTCTTGATAAGATAGTATTGGGAATAGTGATTTTTTCAATGAACACATACTATACTGAATGGCTTATACCTTGCCGATTTACAATCATTACTCCATTATTTCCAACCGGGAGTAGTGTGTCTATTTAGGAAATGAAACAGAAACGGACGTCTTCCTTTATTATATCCGTAGCCGATTGCTTTCCAATATTTGCATGGAAAAGCATCTCTATTTGATGGGTGGGATGGAGCTTGTTAACCCCCTTCGTATTGACGTCCAAATCTACAAGGACAAAAAAGATTTTGCGAGGGATATTCTTGGAGCATCATGATGTTTTGTCCGATGGACCATTTGTAGTGCAATCGTCTAAGGAGACGTTTTCCGTTAGAAGCTTTTTGATATTCTCTTGTTTTATGGGCTCCCAGTTATCCTTGGCATAGGGCGTATAAAAGGTATGGCGGTTTTGGAGAAGATCGATGTTCTGTTCCGCCCATTCTTTTGGAGAATAGGAAACAATGCCCCGTTTGATGAATTCTTGTCGAAGGTGTTCCGCTATTATATGGTAACTCGCTTGACCAAAATGGGAGCAATCTGCATCACAAATGATCTTTTCTGAAAAGTCTTTTGGTTTATATCCCATTTTTGTGGCGGCAATCAGGGATTCCACCTTCTTTATCCGGTTCTCTGGGCAGCCGTGTTTTTCTAAAAAATCACGCGCCATTACCATTCCCTTGTCCTCATGGTGCTGTGGATCTTTAATATACCCTATATCATGTAACCATGCTGCCAATAACAAGGTTTCGGTTTCCTGCTTGGGAAGACGATGATATTCGGCCATTTCCCGGACAGATTGTACAACCCGTAGGGTGTGATCGATGTTATGATATAAAAAATTAGGGTCGAGAACATTGATCAGAAGCTGTTTTGCATAACTCTCAGCCTGTTCGAGCAAGGTGGAATTTGGAATCATTTTTTATAGTTTTTATATCTCTTCTCTTATGGTAATTCCTAGAAAATTAAATTCTTCTCCCTTCAACATTTCATAATAACACCCCTCTTTTCCTATTCCGAATCGTTGAAAGGTCCATAAAGTATGCCCCAATGGGGTCCAATTCTTACATCTGTCAAGTTAATCATTATTGAAACACGTACTGGGGTTAAATATTGTCCATTTTTTTTGCCAAGCGGGAGAAAAATGCGAAATAGTGGTGTGATTAAAAAATGAAATGCCATTAAGTAGTTTGTAATCAATTAGTTGAATGATTTATGCCGAGCTTTTGGAAACAATGTTCACAGTGATAAATTTATGTTAACAATTACATTCTGTTTGTTTACTTTTTATGAAAATAGGTTCTGATTTTTGGGTCTTGGTCATAAAAATATACCAATCCGTAGGAAGCATCATTGTGGTATTTTTGACCGATATGGCAATCGGTATTCCATGGACATATTCGAATTGACCATTGTATTTGGTGCAAGGCCGGATCCATTGGTGCCTCGGACATTCAAAAAGCATTTGGTTTCCAAGCGGTGCCCCGAGTGTTGGTTCGTTTCAAAAACAGGTTGTGTAGTTCTATTGGCGGTGTAGTGCGAAAAGTGTTCAAGTAAGACCGATCCGGTAGTATTGGTGTATCTTTGCGCTTTGATTTTCAGGTGTTCCTTTGAAAAACACCCAAAAAATGTACAGCCATGAATTTTAGTAAAATACTATGTTGTTTTGTGTTTATACTCCCGTTTTGTGTTCCATGCTGTAATGCACAAAGAATAAGCAAGTCTGAATTGAGTGATTCCATCCAAAACTTTTCTTATTTCACAATACACAAGGATAACTATTTTATCACTGGAGTACCATTGACCAACGACATCAATAGCAATACGGCAGATGCCAAATACCAGATAAGTTTCAAACAGATGATTACAAGGGACAAGCTTCCATGGGAAACCTATCTGTTCATTACCTATACACAAAAGGCCTTTTGGAACATCTATAAAGATTCCTACCCGTTCCGGGATATCAATTTTAACCCGAGTTTGGTGCTGGGAAAAACCGTTTTTAACAAAAACCAGAAACTGGAGGGTATCGCAACCATTGCTTTTGAGCACGAATCCAATGGCCGGGACAGTATTTATTCAAGGAGCTGGAACCGAATTTCCGGCAGTTTTATCACCAGCCTGACCAAGAGAACGGTGACCGAACTCAAAGTCTGGATACCATTTGGTTACAGAAGCGGTAATCCAGAATTGTTGGAGTATGCAGGATTGGGGGAGATCAATCTGGAACATGAATTGAAAAAGAATAGGATATACCTTAATTTGATGCTCAGAAAAGGACTGAATTTTAAAGCAAAGGGTGTATTTCGCCCACGCCTTTATTTTGCACCTTTTGGGAAAAATATATCGAATCAATATATTATGGTAGAATGGTATTGGGGGCAAGGGGAAAGTTTACTTGAATACGAAGAATCAAGAAGTATGATCCGTGTTGGGTATGTCATTAAAAGCAACGAGTTTAATTTTTTTAGAATGAAGAATTAGGTTGTTGGGGACGGTGTCATCAACTGTTTTGCCGTTGATGAAGGATTGGAGTACAATAAATCACCATGGCCCAATACGAGTAGGTCAACCGTTTAAGGTTGCTTTTTTTTGATTTTTGAACCTTTCTGCCGAACTTTTGGTATGGGATGGGAATCTGTGGTTTTGATGGGGAATACGAATCGATTAGGTCGTATTTCTTTGTCCAATGCTTTTTTCGTGCTTACCCCAAAAGACAATGGAAGCCCTTACGGACAACCTCATCCTGAGCAGCGGAGTCCATTTTGAGGATGTATGGACACAAGAATATTTTTTATCTGTGCTTGACCAATGGTGTGTCGTTAAGAGGGTGCTTGTATTGTAATCGGCATTGAATGCAGGAAGGTGGGTGCAAAAGGATCCCATAGGATTCCCATCTTTATTGGTTGGGATGTGCAGGTAAAAAGAGTAAATTTCTATTATGAAAAATTGGAACTGCTATAGATAAAACATATGATACACAAACACGGTATAGAGAAAAAGATCAGAAGTCAAAAAATTTCCAGTTTGTTCCCTGGATGGGGGATGACAAACGAAGATACTGGATTGGGTACTATCGGAAAGATAGATCATGCCCAGATCCCTTCTGGGATAACTATAAAGATGCATCCGCATATCAATGATGATATTCTGTCCTATTTTAGGTTAGGTGTGTCAAAACACATTGATTCGGAAAACATAACCGCCGAAATATCAAGAAAAAAGTTAATGTTGATGCAGGCAGGAAAGATATTCCACCACGAGGAGCAAATTCTGGAACCTTTGGAAGGCCTTCAGATTTTTATTAGGCCCCAATATAAAGATGACAGGCCAAAGGTCTCTTTTTTTGATTTGGATGAAACTGATAGCCTAGATGAATGGCGATTATTGGCTTCACCGGGAAACCAAACCCCATTGCGCTTCACTAGCGAAACCTGGATATATGATATTGCCATAGATGAGATAACACGATTCACTTTGCCAAAGCTCCCACAGAAAGGCCTAATCGCCTTATTGTATGTTTTTCAAGGGCAACTGTTATTGAATGAAACCACAGAACTGCTCAAGGAAGAAAGTGTTGTCATCAAAGAGGAATCCATAAAATTGGAGGCTGAACCTGGTGCCGAACTCGTCTTATTTTATACGAATGAGGATTCCAATTGTTACAAAAATGGAATGTACAGTGGCAATCAATTTAGGTTATAGGATGTTATGGAAGGGTCACCCCATTTTTTAAGCCTTCCATAGGTTCCCATTGCCGATGGGACCCTAATCGTCCATAATAATCCCGAGTTGGGTCAATCATGTACATTTCCGGAAAATTAGTTGGATAAATTGATTTTAAGTATTTGATTTTTCCTTTATCAAATAGGTGCAGCGCCTGTCACCGGCCAGAATATGTCTTACCCTTTCCACTTGGATATTGGGGCCAAAAACTGCTTGGAATACACTGAGCTCCGATGAGCAAAACTTTTGGCAAATGCTGGCGGCATCACAAATGGGACAATGGTTTTCGATAAGTTCAAAGTGGCCATCCCCCGTTTTTTCAAACGTGGCCATGTACCCCTCTTTCTCCCTTAATTGTGCCAATTTTTGGACTTTTTCTTCCAGGGTGTCCGTTTCAGCTATGGTCTTCCGATAGTTGTCGAGATTATCTTTTCCTGTGGAAGTGATGATTTTGGACAATGTCTCCTCTCCAAAATCTTCCTTGATTTTATTGATAAGTCGTAATGTCAGTTCAGAATGTTTATTGGGGAATTTTGCATGTCCTTCTTTGGTCAATGACCAAAATTGTTGTGGCCGCCCCCTTCCTTTGGCACGGCTTTCTGATTTTACATATCCTTCATTCGCCAATTTTAAAAGCTGGAACCTGGCACCTTCCGTTGTTATACAGAGCATCTTGGCCAAATCCTTTAAGGTTTTTTCCCCTTCATTTTTAAGGATGCACAAGGCGCGCTCATTTTCCTGTATCATCTTATCCATAATAAACAAAGTAAATATTTGTTTTATTGTGTAAATATACTATCTTTGTGTTGTTATCAAAAGATATTTAAATCAAATCTACATATTATGAGTCACAAATTACCGGAATTACCGTATAGTTACGATGCACTTTCACCGTACATTGATGCCACAACAATGGAAATACACCATACCAAGCATCACCAAGGATATGTAAACAAATTGAATGCGGCACTGGAAGAGGCTGGATTGGAAGGGTCGGATTTGGAGGACCTTTTCGGAAAAGTGTCAAAGCTATCCAGTGGTATCCGTAACAATGGGGGAGGTCATTACAACCACAGTTTATTTTGGACCATTTTAACGCCCAACGGATCGGAAATGCCTTCTAAACTATTGGAGGCCATTGAAAATACCTTTGGCTCTTTTGAAGAGTTTAAAACCATCTTTTCCAATACTGCCGCTACCCGTTTTGGATCTGGATGGGCCTGGTTGATTGTTGCTGCGAATGGTGAATTGAAAGTAACCTCGACACCAAACCAGGATAACCCCATGATGGATACCGCACCAGACCAAGGCACCCCTATTTTTGGGTTGGATGTTTGGGAGCACGCCTATTATCTTAATTATCAAAATAAAAGGCCAGAGTATATCAATGCTTTTTGGAATGTAGTTAATTGGCATGAAGTCGAAAAGCGGTATTTAGCAGCTGTGTAACTCGCTCTCTGAGTCCTTAAACCATGCCCGGTTTTATGATTGTCCGGGTGTGGTTTTAAACCTTTTATATCCTTGCATATCAAATACTTTGATCTTGGGTAATTCCTTTCTTAATGCCCAAAAGGGGCATATATGCCAATTTCAAAACTACTATGGATGAGAACCTACCCAATGTTTCATTTTTGACCATTGTTTTATTGGACTTGGTTGGTTCATGTGGGAAGAAAGAGACCGTCCAAGCTGATTTGGCCCATCGAGGGGCATTTCAAAATGCCAATGGGGCCCGTGCCAGTTTCCATCCATCATTTACCATTACTGGGGCCGTTGGTTTTTCGAGTTTCGAGCTTGATGACCTTTTTAAGAAGAATGTAGGGTTATTTGCCAATATTACAGGTGGACTATTGCAACCCATTTTCAATTGTGGAACCTTGAAGGCAAGTCTGGAAGTCACAAAATCCGGACAACAGATTGCCTACTACAATTTCGAGCAGACGATGCTGAAAGCTGGCCAAGAGGTCACGGATGCACTGTTTGCCTATCAACAGGCAGATGATATCAAGTACAATAAAAGATTGGGCCAATGGGATGCCTTGAATACGTCGGTATTTTATGCCAAACGATTATTGGAAAACAATTCACAGACCAATTATACCGATGTACTGACATCGGAGCAAAATTTGTTGTCCGTGGAAATGCAGGGGATTCTGGATGTGCTTGAACGCAAGGTGAGTGTCATCAACCTGTACAGGGCGCTGGTACGTGGATGGAAAATTACAGGGGACGATGAATGATAAGGTTAGAAGATATCATCACATCACCATTGTCAACGATGCTTCATTTTTGATCAGTTCGGATGATTCCATCTTAAAGGCGGCCTTGAAAAAGAAAATCCCTTTCTGTTGTGAATGTGGTGGGAGGGCAAGATGTTCCACCTGTCGGATTTTGGTGATTCACGGCGAGGAACATCTTTCGGAAATAAATGTTGCGGAACGAAATGTACAGAAGTACTTTGATTTGCCGGATAACGTCCGTCTTGCCTGCCAGACTTATGTAAAAGGTGGATCTGTTAAGGTCAAGCGTATCATGAACGATGAGAGCGACTATCCGTTGTACCTAAGAAACAAGATCATGAAAGGAGAAAACATAGGGAAAGAAATGCGGCTGTGCCTTGTATTTTTGGATATTAGAAACTTCACTCCCTTTGTGGAACACCATTTGGCCTTTGATGTGATCCATGTGGTAAGAAAGCTCTTTTATCACTTTGAAGAAATTATCAAAGCGAACAATGGGAGGATCATTGAAACGGCAGGAGATGGGCTTTATGCGGCCTTCGGCTTTGACCAAACAACGAGGGAAAGTACCAACAAGGCGGTTGCCTCTGTTTGGGAAATGTTCAAGGCTTTGGAAAAATTGAACGGGGAGTATTTTAAAAGATATTTTAACCAAGAAATTGAAATAGGTGTTGGTGTCCATTTGGGAAAGGTAGTTACAGGAGATCTCTTAATTCAAGATAATCCACATCCATTGGTAATGGGATACCCTGTAAATGTAGCGGCTAGGATACAAGATCTAACCAAAAAGTTCAACAATAATTTTATAGTATCCGAGGAAGTTTATAGAGAATTGCGGCACAAACCAATTTCGGTTCACACTTTGGAACGATTGAAAGGAGTCGAGCAGCCTTTCACACTATTTTTATTGGGCGAGGAATTTTCGTATCAGAAGGAATAAAGGAAAATGGGTAAGGGCAAAAGATGAGGCTTTGAAAACACTGAAAAAGCAATCTTATGGGAATTTTGTTTTCAGCTGGGATGCCGAAGGGGTAACTGTTGATGCCGTTAAATATTATGAATAAAATGTAAAATGTTGAATTTTGATGATTTTAGCACGAATTTAGGTAAGGTACTTCTAGAGTGCAGTCTGTTTATGAGTTTTGGGACGACTCCCTATACCTTTGATAAGGTCAATGGAGCGGAAGTAGAGGAAAAATATGATTTTCAAAAAGGGGTCATTACCTATCTAGCTATTTACCTGTGGGAAGAATATGGCGTTGCCGAATTGGAGGATTTTTTACGGAATAGCCAGGAGGTGATAAGTATGGAGGAACACACTACGGAACAGTTTATCCAATATAGTGTGGATAGATATCTGAATCATGATCTAATGTATGCTTGGAAGATTAAACAGGGAACCATTGCCTTTGGATATTTGGTGGCTAAGTTAAGGTCTACCCAAGATTTGACAGTCTATACGGCTAATCCTAAGGAGTTGGAGTTTTTGGAGGATGTTCTTCCCAAGCATAGCAACATGAAACTTTTTGCTGTTGCAATGCTCAAATAGGGCCCTCCTAAAGGTTGGCCATTATTGATGTGCCTTGGAAGGTATTGATGCCATATCATCTGCCATTCCCTATGATATCGATGGGAAACCGTACCTAGGGCAGATGAGGTGGCCCCATGATAATTTAGCCTATTGTCCATGTGCCCTTCAATTCGTAAATTACTAGTGACTTAAACCTTTGACACATGGAAACGATACGTAGAATTATAGCAACTCCCGAAGGACATCAAATGGTGAATCTCGGTTCGATCCCTACAATTGAACAACTACCCTTTTCGATAAGGATACTATTGGAAAACGTAATTCGAAACTATGATGGTTTTTCCATTACCAAAGAACATTACAATATTTTGGCCCATTGGGCAGACCAGCCATCGGATGCGGATGTACCCTATAAACCGGGCAGGGTTTTGATGCAGGACTTTACGGGAGTTCCAGCCATTGTTGATATTGCATCCCTTCGCTCGGAAATGATTCGGAGGGGGAAAGATGGGACAAGGGTCAATCCTTCCATACCAGTGGACCTTATCGTGGACCACTCGGTCCAAGTGGACTTTTACGGAAGTAAGGATGCCTATCCCAAGAATGTATCCAAAGAATATGAGCGCAATGGGGAGCGTTACAAAGTTCTCAAATGGGCGCAAAGTGCTTTTGATAATTTTAGGGTGGTCCCCCCTGGTATGGGCATTTGCCATCAGGTCAACTTGGAAAATCTGGCGCAAGGAATCAGTCTTAGGGACAATTGGTTGTTTCCCGATACGCTTGTAGGAACGGATTCACATACTCCCATGGTAAACGGTATCGGGGTATTGGGCTGGGGGGTCGGAGGTATTGAGGCAGAAGCTGCCATGCTCGGTCAACCCATTTATTTTTCCTCTCCGGAAGTGATTGGCCTGGAGCTTCAAGGAAGGCTTCCCGTCGGTACCACCGCCACGGATATGGTGCTTACCATCACAAATCTACTGCGTGAATACGGGGTTGTCGGCAAGTTTGTCGAAGTCTTTGGGGAAGGGCTCGATCATTTGACCGTACCAGATCGGGCAACGATTGCCAATATGTCCCCTGAATTTGGTTGTACCGTGACCTATTTTCCTATAGATGAACAGACAATCGATTATATGCGGTTTACGGGGAGGCCGAAAAATTTGCTCGATAGGGTAAAGTCGTATGCCCAGAAGAATATGCTCTGGCGTACCGGAAAGGAGGAAATACAATATACTGATACCATAAGTTTGGATTTGGGGACCATCGTGCAGACCATTTCCGGTCCAACACGACCCCAGGATAAGATTCCCATCGATCGAATCAAAAAGGATTTTCCCGGCCTATTGGAAAAAGTAGGGGCTTCGAAAGGGAAGCTCGCTTGGGTGGAGAGAGATAAAATGGGCTTCTACCTTGAAAACGGGGCAGTTGCCATTGCGGCCATCACTAGTTGCACAAATACTTCCAATCCCAGTGTAATGGTAGGTGCCGGACTATTGGCACGAAACGCTAGGAACAGGGGGCTGAACGTTAAGCCTTGGGTGAAGACAAGCTTGGCCCCAGGAAGCAAGGTGGTCACAGATTATCTGGTGCGTTCCGGTCTACAAAACGATTTGGAAGCGCTTAATTTCTATACGGTAGGGTATGGATGCACCAGTTGCATAGGGAATAGTGGACCTTTGGATCCTGATATTTCGGAGGCCATTAACAAGAACAATCTCGGTGTTGCCGCTGTTCTGTCCTCCAACCGTAATTTTGAGGCTAGGATTCATCCACAAGTCAAACTCAACTTTCTCGCTTCCCCGCTTTTGGTCATTGCTTATGCAATTACCGGTACCATTGATGTGGATCTTACCATGGAACCTCTGGGAATGGATAATAAGGGAACGCCGGTTTATCTTAAGGATATTTGGCCTTCCAACCGGGAAATCCAAGCGGTGATTTCAGAATCTATTAAAAAATCGGATTTTGAAAAGACCTACGATGTGATTTTCGATGGTGAGGAACAATGGAAGGACTTGGCGTTTGTACCATCTGAAAATTATCAGTGGAGCGAGGAAAGTACCTATATTAAGGAGGCTCCTTTTTTTAAGGGATTGTCAGTGGAAGTAAAGCAACCCCGGGATATTGAAAACGCAAGGGTATTGCTTAAATTGGGGGATTCCATAACCACGGACCACATTTCTCCCGCAGGGGCGTTTTCCGAAACTTCCGAGGCCGGACGCTATCTCAAGGCCAATGGAGTGGACCGAAGGTCCTTTAATTCCTATGGCTCTCGCCGAGGAAATCATGAGGTTATGATGCGGGGTACCTTTGCCAATGTGCGAATCAAGAATGAGTTAGCGGAAAAGGAAGGTGGGTATACCCGTTATTTTCCTTCCCAAGAAGATGTAACCGTATTTGATGCGGCTATGCGCTATCAGTCCACTGGCACGGATTTGATCGTTTTGGCGGGAAAGGAGTATGGTAGTGGCTCATCAAGGGATTGGGCTGCAAAAGGAACATTGTTATTGGGGATAAAGGCAGTTCTGGCCGAGAGCTATGAGAGGATCCACCGCAGTAACCTAGTGGGTATGGGAGTCCTCCCCTTGGAGTTTTTAAAAGAGGAAAGTGCTGAGGGCCACGGCCTGAATGGAAATGAATCCTTTACAATTTCAGGGATTTCCCAACGACTTTCCCCAAAAAAGATATTGGATGTCACAGCAACAAGACGTGATGGGAGCTTAATTACCTTTAAGGTAATGGCCCGATTGGACTCCCTTATTGAGGTGGACTATTATAAGAATGGAGGCATTTTGCATTATTATCTGAGGGGCAAGCTTGAGGAATAGGGGGATATAAGCAAATCTTGCTGCTTTTGACGATGGTCAACCTGACAGGGACATAAGGGTTTAATGTTAACCTATTGTCCGTTCATGGCCCAAGGGTATGGGGAGGCCTATAAAAGCAATACGGTGCAAAAAGCCATATTGTCGAGACCTTTGAGCAAAGGTTTTGCTTGATATGATTGGCTTGATACAGTGTTCAGTGTTTACAAAACAAGTTTTATTTGGCAAATGGAAGTCATGCTATTTGAAAAAGAAAAAGGCCCAAACAAGGAAACTGAAACTTTTAAAAATTTCGTACTGGTCTTTATTGTTGTTTTTTGGTCCATCGGAGCTCAAGCACAGATGGAAGATCAATCGGATTCCCTGCAGACTGGGACATGGGAGTTGTTCAAATATGATATGGGGAATGTCTTCGGAGGGATTGTGCACTCGTACTCTAGGCCCCTACATTGGAAAGGTGAGGAATGGATGACCTTAGGGGCAGTAGTGGCGGGGACGGGCCTAATATATCTTTTTGATGAGCAGGTGTCCCAATTTGCTAGTAGGCAGCGAGATGGAGTCCCTGATTTTGTAAACTATTATGGAGCAAGGGTAGGTAGCCCAACCTACAATTATATGCTTACCGGGGGCGTTTATGTGACAGGGTTGTTGATCAAGGATGAAAGGACCAGGCGCTTGGGGGTCCTATTGTTGGCATCAGCTTCATCTGCCGGATTGTTGCAGCAAGTAGTCAAATCCATGGTGGGAAGGGCACGTCCAGAATACGGTAATGGTAAGGATACCTTTGACCCCTTCAACACCAATAGAAGTTTCCATTCATTTCCATCGGGACATACCATTCTTGCTTTTACAAATGCACATGCTATTGCCAAACAATTTAAAGATCCATGGCTGAAAGCGGGTATATATGTTATAGGGTCAGTCCCTGGAGCCACTAGATTATGGGAGGGACAACATTGGCTTACCGATATTGCCTTGGGTGTTGCCTTAAGCATCTTTACGGTCGAGACGATTGATAGGTACTTGGATTCAAAATATGATGACAAATTTAATGGAAAAGAAAAAGGGGTGAGTTGGAACATTGGATTTGGGTTTGGACAAATTAGGATATCCGGGCGTTTTTGATGCACAAATCAAAGCTCTTTGGGCAGGGGCCAAAATTGCCAAGGGTAAGATTGATATTTTATTTAGAAGACCTGGGGTTCAAGATGCATGTCCCTTATTGGAATATGGTGTTTAGGTGGGATATGGATATTATGAAGAACAGTTTGGTTTGGATGAGGGGCGGGATGGGGTCGTGGGTATGCCTAGTTGAAGGTGGCGACATTATATTTCAACAAAATAATGGCCCTACATAGGATGAATGCTCTTTGAAAAAAGATCCTATGGTTAAGCGCTCTATTCCAGTGACTTCATCGTTATTTTTCCATTGGATTTTGGTGTGCCGTATTTAGGAATTGAACCCTTATATGAATAGTTTGTTTCTGTCGGTTATCCAAAGTAGCCATCACGGTATTGGTCAGAAACCACCTATTGTGAAGTAATTACCAAGAGGACAGTGAAAACGTCTAGATGTTGTCTTTTGTTTTTCATGGGAGGATTAACTTGTAAGAAAATAATTGCTGTGACAACCTACAACGACAGCCAGTGAACAAATTCAAAATATTCTTATTATTTATTTTGTTTATTGATATAAATTCAATTTTTAATAGGTATTTTTGAATATGCATAAAAGTACCAATATCTATGGCATTTCATAGGTCAAGGACCTGTCTTGATTGTGGTCATTTGAATGAAGTCATAGTGTGGTCCACAATTTTAAGTCGGTTTATTGGCGTGTCATATAATGAAAATTCGGTCAATGTATGATTAAAAGTATTTATCGTGATTAAGATTAAAATCTAAAAAAATTGATAATATGAGCTCGAAAATTTTAGTTCCCTACGACTTTTCCCAAGAAGCCAAGTATTCTTTGAAATTAGGAAAAGAGGTTGCAGCTCGATTGGGGTATAAACTTAAAGTATTGCATTGCCTTGACTTTCCGGAGTACCCTTATCTTGGGTCCGACAGGATAAAACCCCTGGAAAAAACTTTGATCGATGAAGGAGCCAGTGCCGTGATTGATGATATCACCAAGATGTTTGGATCTATGGAAGGCTTGGAGGTCGATATTGTTAGTGGATCTGCATCCTCCAACATTCTTAATGCAACTTTCGATAAGGAGGTCAGCTATACCTTTATGGGTTATAAGAATCGACAAATACCGAATCACATCGGGTCTACCACCAGAGATATCCTAAGGTTTGCGAAAGGCTCTGTGATGAGTTTAAAAAAGGAAGTATCCCTGGAATCCATCAAGCATATCTTGGTAGTCACGGATTTTTTTAATACGGCAGTAAAGGCGATTGAGAACTTGAAACTTATCCAGAGAATAACAAAAGCCAAACTGACCTTTGTTTATGTAAATACCCGCGAAAGTTGGCTTACGACCAAGGAAACGAAAAGAAGCATGAAGGATTTTACTGAAATCCATGGTTTGCATGAAGCGAATTTGGAAATCGTTAATGATGATACGATAGTATCCGGGGTGCTCAACGGATTATTGACCAGTTCCTATGATTTGATTGCCTTAAAGCTCAATGGATTGTCCGATGCAAAGAAAGTCAATGACCTCCACCTTATGGGAGAAGTGCTGCTTGAGAGCACGGATATCCCAATATTGACCTATGTCCACGAGAACAATTATAGATAGGAAATTTGTAGGCGTATCACTACCAAGTCTGCCGATATGAATAATGAACTTTAAGAAATAATCAAAAACTTTGGCATGAATGGGGAGGTCCTTGTTATTATAGCCACATGAGTTTTTGGCTATGGGGATTGGTAATTTCCAGTGCGGTTGGGATCAGGTCCTAGTCGAGGTGGAGATTTCCGGTATCACCAAAGACGATTTTGGGCTATACGGTTGTATTTTCGGATTGCTGGGATAAGGGATGATGTAAATAAATTTAAGACTGGCAAAACTATTTTTTAGCTGAGTGATAGACAGCTAGAAAAAATGATATTCCATTAGGGTAATTCGCGGAAACGGTGAATCTGAAATTTGCTTCGTGGGCCCGTAGTGTCCTTTGAAAGTACCATGTGTACTTCTGATGTAGTTTTGATGGATTCATGGTGTACTCCCGTATGTTCGGGAGAAACATGAACATTAAAATTTGCACTGGAAGTTTCATTGACTGAGTCAATTGTCCATTCTGCAAGTTTTCCATCAACTCTACAATGTACAATACTACGTTGTTCCTTAGTTAAACCCTATCAATTTTGACCAACTTTTCGATGACATACTGGATGGCGAGCTAGAAAAGAGTTCGTATAAATTCTGGGTTGAAATTTTTGCTGGTCGGTACCAATAGCTTTGTTAGGGAATTCTTTTTTTACATACTTCAAAAACAATGGCTTCATCAATGGTATTTAACCCTTTCAGTGAACACTGTTAATTTTGATGTTTTTGGATAGAATATGAGCTGGAATAGATTTCTTAAATAACCCAGATGCTTAAGAACAAAATATGAATGTCAAGTACGTTGGGTCATTGGAAGATATTACGCAAACCTTTATCATCAACGCCGCCCTTTTGTGGGGCAGGGTTCTGTACAGTGCCTTTTTGGATGATTATTCGTTAAGGCCAAACAGCGACAATGTCAGTGGAAAAGTGCCCATTGGGACCTGCTAAGGAAGCACTGGTGCTTTGGTGATCCTTCTGTGTCAAGGGCAATCTGCACATAGATGCACTCCTTTACGATAGGCCCAGTCTTGGAACGGTTGACCGGTCACTCTTATTAATGTGTTCTTTGGACATTGTTTAGTATCTTTAAAAGGCGCCCTTTATTTTTAGGACAAGACCCAAAACCACCATCTATGTACAGGCTTGGATTTCATTGTTTGATTTGCCTTATGGGTTTCACGGCGCTCTCCCATGCCCAAGAGGGGACCCTTTTCAATAGGACCATCCAAATACCCCAACTCAATGGTCAGGTGGAAGTCCTGGCCATCTTGCAGGATCGGACAGGGTATCTTTGGTTTGGGACCAGTCAAGGCCTTTACCGATTTGACGGTATCGATTTTAAAGGATATACAAACAGCTATGGAGAGCCTGGATCATTGGTGGACGATGTGGTCTATTCGCTTGCAGAGGATTCCGAGGGAAATATCTGGATTGGCACTAAGTCTGGAGGAATCAGTGTTCTGGATCCGGTAATGGAGCATTTTTCGAACTATCGCTACGACCCTAACAATCCCGTTCCATTTTTCAATTATTTTATTTCAAGCATTTATAGGGACCATAGAGGGGGGATGTGGGTTGGAAGCCAAGGCGGTGGGTTGGGAAGGTATGGACCACGGACCGATTCCATAGTCTACCTGCAACAAAACAAAAAAGTAAATTCTATAGGCCAAAATTATGTTACTAAGATGTTGGAGGACCATAATGGCCAACTTTGGATAGGGCTTAATGGCGGTGGCCTCGATAGGTTGGACCCATCGACGGGATGGTTTGAACATTATCGTTTTTCGGATGCCGACAATCCCACGCTGAACTTTCGAAACAATGTCATTCGTGATTTGTACGATGATGGCAGGGGAAATATTTGGCTCGCAACTTATGGTGGGTTTAACAAGTTCAATAAGACCAACCGAAATTTTGAACATTATGACACTGACAACGAACCCTTACTAAAATCAAATTCCCTGAATTCCATCAGTGTGGCCGACCAACTACTTTACATCACTTCCTACGATGGCCATATTTATCGATATGATCTTGAGCGTGAACGTTTCCTGTCCGTTGAGAACGTTGGATATAACATTAGGACCGGGTACGCGGATAAAGATGGATTGCTCTGGCTCGGATTGACAAACGGGACCATCATGGGAATAGCGCAAAGTTTCGATTTTCCATTTTACAGGGCGGGTGGGAAAGAGGACCAAATCACGTCCATGGTAGAATCTAACGGAAAGGTGTTCTATGGCACTGCCTTTTCCGGTCTGTATATTGGAGATGGAAACCAAAGGATAGGGAAGCATTCGTTTTCGGACGCCTCGATATTGAGTATTGTCCAAGTTTCAGATGGCTCCTTATGGATTGGTACCAACAGTGGGGGCATCAACCGTTATGATCCAGATACCGGGAAGACTTGGACCCTCCGGTTTCAACCAGGTGACCCCGGTAGTCTTTCCCATGATACGGTCCTGGATATTTATCAGGATCTTTGGGGAACAATCTGGGTGGGCACCTTGTCCGGTCTTGGTAAATGGATGGACGGTACAGCGAGCTTTTCGAACCAGGGTGCCGCACAATTCAAGGATATTATCCGTTTGGACGAAAATGAATTATGGGCGGCCACCAATATTGGTATTGCGGTCATCGATCCGGTGACCAACGCTTTTTATATGAAACAGGCGGATGTTGAACAAGATCGGGGAAGTCTGTTGCACAATGAGGTGAATGTGCTCTACTCCCCAGATTGCGACAGTATATTGATCGGTTCGAAGAAGGGGTTGAATCTTTTCATCAGAAACCAAGGCAAAATGTTGAATGTGCACGAACAGTTCGACTTTCCCTATGGAGAGATCAAGGCAATAGCACAAGACCACCGTCAAAATTATTGGATGGTCTCGGACCATGGAATCTATCAGGTCGATTTGGGCAGGGGAACCTATAGATTTTATGACGCCTCCAATGGCCTGCATGCCAATACCGGCATCAGCCCCTATATCCATTTTGAACCACGAACCAAAATGCTGACCATTGGGGGTGTTGGTGGGTATTACCGGTTCGTACCGGAACCTCTGGTCAAGAACGAAAAAAGCATTCCGGTCATCGTCACCGATATACGACTGTTCAACAAATCTATCAGGGATTCCGGAATGTTGCAGAGCTTTAAGACAAACCGACCATTGGAATTGTCCCATGAACAGGACATGATTTCTTTTTCCTATACCGCTTTGGATTATATGAACCCTGATAAGATTTCATATATGTACAAGTTGGAAGGCTCAAACGACGCTTGGATAAATACCCGTGACCGCAGGGCTGTTTTCACCAATCTTTCCCCCGGGGATTACACCTTCAAGGTCAAATCGACCAATAGTGACGGTGTTTGGAGCGATTCGGTCACCTATCTGCCCTTCACGGTCGCACCGCCTCTGTGGGCCACATGGTGGGCATACGTTCTGTATGCATTGTTGGGTATTGGTACTATCTGGTTCATGATCAAGAATTTTATTCAACGGGAACGGTTAAAGGACAAATTGCAACTCGAGCGGTTGGAATTGCAAAAATTAAAAGAATTCAGCGATATCAAGTCTAAATTTTTTGCCAACATTTCGCATGAATTCCGAACCCCATTGACCTTAATCACCGGCCCAATCGATGAATTACTGGAAAGCAACGGGGATGGAAATACTCAACAAGGGCTAAAGATCATACAAAGGAACGCCCAGCGCATGAAACGTTTGATTGACCAACTGTTGGACTACTCCAAGTTGGAGGCAAAAAAAGTTGAGGTACGGAACGAACCTTGCAACTTGTTCCATTTTTTGAAACCCATTGCCGATTCATTTGCTTCTTTGGCCGAAAGCAAGCAGATGGACTACTATATGGATATGCCATCAGAGGACAAATGGGTCTTTATCGATACGGACAAAGTCGAAATGATAATGAACAACTTGATTTCCAATGCCATCAAGTATACCCCGGACAAGGGCAAAGTCCGAGTCAGTGCCAAGTTTGACCGGCAAGATCACATAGGAACATTGACCATTGAGGTGGCGGACAATGGACCCGGTCTGGATCCTAAGGAGATGGGGAACATCTTTGAACGGTTCTACCGTCTTGAAAAGCAAAACGATCATCAGGGAACCGGTATCGGCCTTGCCCTTACCAAAGAGCTTGTGGAATTATTACGCGGGGAAATTGTTGTTGATAATGCAGAAGGTGGGGGAACGGTTTTCAAGTTGATACTTCCCGTAGAATTGATGGAGCCATCACAACTCTTATCCAGTACCGAAGGGGAAATTCTAGGTAAAGAACCAAGGGAAGACACGGAATCAAATACAGGTGAAACTATCTTATTGGTCGAGGACAATATGGATTTACTGATGCATTATAAGGGGATTTTCGATAATAACTGGAGGATATTTGAAGCTACCGATGGAGAAATGGGCAGGATCATGGCCCTTGAACATATCCCCGATCTTATCATCAGTGATCTGATGATGCCAACAATGGATGGTAATGAACTCTGCAAGTTGCTCAAACAGGACGAGCGCACGGCCCATATTCCCATCATCATGCTTACGGCAAAGGCCTCCCAACAGGACAGGATGGTCGGTTTGTCCCATGGTGCAATTGATTATATCACCAAACCTTTCAATAAAAAGGAACTGCTTTTGAAATTACGCAACCTGCTCGCCCAGCGTAAGCAGATGCAAGAAAACATCCGTAAAGAACTTCAAAGGCTTCCCATGAAATCCCCTGAGGTGATGTCCGATCAGGAAAAGTTCATTTGGAAACTCAAGAAATATATCATGGACCATTTGGATGACACCGATATGGACGTCAACTCGGTCGGCCGAGCCATGGGGTATGGTCGCATACAACTTTATCGCAAGGTACTTGGACTGACCGGCCTGCCCACTTCGGATTTCATTCGACACATCCGTATCCATAGAGCTGCCGAACTGCTACAAAAAAGATGGGGATCCGTCTCCGAAGTGGCCTATGCGGTGGGGTTCAATAATCTATCCTATTTTACCCGATCGTTCAAGGAAATCTACAAGCTCACCCCTTCCCAATATACCAAATCCAAAGCGGTTCGATAAGTCAGGTGTAGGAATCAGGACCAAAACGGACTGATCAGGCCATTTCTATGGCCATCACGACCATTATCAAGAGGTGTAGGCAACCAAAGTGTCAAATAATGAAACCAGAGGACAAATTATTGTTGGACGGGACTTTTACTTTTAAAAAGGCTCCAGTGCCTCCATAACTATGATTTCCAATCTCAATTAAATACGGATATGAAAACTACAAAAACTATCGTAAAGGACACTAGCAACAAAAACTCCCATTATTACATTCTTTATGCCCTGTTGTTCCTCTTGGGTATTTCCTGTAGTGGCGAAGATGAAGAGGAAGTTGCCATTTCTTTGGATGGGCCGGTCCTGTCCGTTTCGGATTTCTCCGGAAACTGGACGGCCACCGGTGCGATTTTTGAAAACTTCGACGGTTCCCAACGGTTGGACTTGGTCCATGAGGGGGGCAGTGCGTCCCTTTCCGTGGAACCCAACGGCAGGTTCAGTATCAATCTGGACGTTCCCGGCCAAGGAGCCGAGGTCATTTCAGGAGAACTTGGGTTCAATGAAGGGGAATGGGGTGACCGCCTAGTCGTTATCTTTGATGGGGAACCCAAGGAAGACTATGAGGTATACAATATCAGTTTGGAAAACGGTATGTTGTACCTTAGCGGAGTGACTACATTTGATTTCACTGGAGGGGGAACCGAGGAACCTGCCGTCATTGATTTGATCTTGACCAGGAGTTGATACGGTCTACCCGACCCACTTACCCTTATTGTTAGGTCATCCCTTATTAATCGTTTGCCTCGTTCTAGTAAAACCGACCTGTCATTGTGGGGTTCTTACATTGCTGCTATTATAATGATATCAGTCCCATGTAATAAGCTTCTTGACGCACTACGACTGGTATTCAATTTTTACGTTAGGGCATGCCATATTCACTACAATCCTATGTCTTTTCGTCCATTGGAATACTCATTACTATAGAAGCTTATGTTCATTTGATATCTAAGGTTTGGTTAAGATGGATAATGGGCGGTTGACCAGAATTCAATATATATAATTTCAAGTTCCCAACCTAGCCCCTAAAGTTTAAGTAAACGTTGGAATGTAGAATATTAATTGGCATAGATAACAACTTTATAAAAATATTGGAATTGTTTGAACTCGAAGAGTTCAATTATATGGTGGTTTAAATTCATTAAACTAAAAATGTCTATAAATTTTATTAATTTAGTTCCGAAAAGTATATCGGAGTGGTCAAAAGTTACCTATTCGGTTACCTATTATTGAAAAAACAATGTAACATATTGGTTTATAGTGATGTATTGAATTTTTATTGATTCAGTCATCCCTAATTGGAAAAATAGATGCTTCTTATTGGAGATTAGCATTTATTAGTTGGCTAATCTATATCCAAAACCCGGACCATCACATGGAAGATAACCTCCATTGAATATTTCCTTGTCGTTCAAAATAGAGATATGCTCTTTAAGCGAGCTTCCACAGTTTTGAATTAAATAGCTTTCTTCATCATACTCGAATTCATAATACTTCGAGTCTTCTGATTCAATTAATAGATAATTGCCTTTGGCAATACTGGTACTGTCCGGGTACACCCTTCTTTTGACAAAATGATTATCAGATGAAAACTCAATGAATTCGTTAAACTCCAAGTCCTTCTTTTCGATGATTTCTCCAGACATTCCCGCATTGATATACTGAAGTTCAAAAAGGTTGTTACCCTGAAGGTCAATTTCTTCATCTGTACTATCACAGGACTGATTGATTATTAAGGAGGTCATTGAAAGAAATATGACAAGCTTTTTCATGGCAAAAAGGAATTGATTTATCTATTAGATACATTGAACCTTAATTGGTTGCTTACCAAACAAATGCCTAAATTAATGACGTGAAACTCCCATAAGTTTTGCCTTTGGATGTACCGATTTGAACACGGTTCAGGGTTCGGTTAATTGGTCTTAGTTAACGGTGTAAAAATTGAAAGTCAACTATTTATGTTTTTAGGGATGGGCCTGCCACCTGCCACCATATTAAGAACGGCGAACTATCGACCATTTATCTTGCTCCGGAAAAGTTATGCAGAAATTATAGGGGATATAAAGCTTCCAAATTAAGATGTTGCCTCGCTCAGTAAATTAGGTTTCGGTAAGATTTGGCTTGCAGCACTTCGCCTTGCTTCGTTCGCTTTTTATGTTCATGGCTTATTATTAAAAACTGGAATTCCATTCTGATATGTAATTCTAAATAACGCAACAGGAATAGAGGACTTTTATAATAATACACCATATGTCGATAAAAATGTAATATTTCGACATATATTTGTGTTGTGTCGAAATTATCGACATAGTTTTATCTATATGTCGAAACCATGTACAATCCAAAAGAAGCATATAACGATTTACCCCTGTTGCCACCCAAAAATGAGCTTGAAACCAAAAAGGTTCTGAAGCAGACCATTTCTGCTACAAGAGTATTAGCAGAATTAAAGGGTAGGGCCAATGAGATTCCAAATCAGTCAATGTTAGTCAATGCAATCACCTTGCAAGAGGCCAAGGATAGTTCTGAGATTGAAAACATAGTCACTACCCAGGACAGCTTATACCAGGCTTTTACTGCCAACACAAATATTACGGATGCCCAGACCAAGGAAGTTTTGAGGTATAGGCAGGCCTTATGGGAAGGGTATCACAATCTGGACAAGCGTCCCCTTTCAACCAATACTTTTATATCCATTGTACAGACCATTAAAGAGAACAATGCAGGTATACGAAAAACAACGGGAACCAGGATTACAAACAACGGAAAAACAATTTATACACCTCCAGAGGGCGAAAAAAAAATTAGGGATTTACTCAAAAATTTGGAGGATTTTATACATGCGGAAGACGGATTGGATGATTTGGTGAGATTGGCTGTCATGCACTACCAGTTTGAAGCCATACACCCTTTTTCGGATGGAAATGGAAGGACCGGCCGTGTTCTGAACATCCTTTACTTGGTTGAAAAAGGACTATTGGATGCGCCCATCCTATATTTAAGCAAATATATAATCGACAATAAGAACAAGTATTACAAGAATCTTAGAAAGGTTACAGAAAACCATGATTGGGAGGAATGGTTATTGTTTATGCTGAAGGGAATTGAAGAAACTGCTGTTTATACGTTGGATAAAATAAATACCATAAATGCGCTAATGCAGGAAACCATAGCATTTGCAAAAGAAAAATTACCTGCGCGGGTCTATTCCAAAGAGCTTGTAGAATTATTGTTTGAACAACCTTACTGTAAAGTAAAGTTCGTTGTGGACAAAGGCATAGCGAAAAGACAGACCGCAGCTGAATATTTACAGGAATTGGAAAAAATAGGTATTCTCAAATCCCAGAAAGTAGGTGTTGAAAATTTGTTCTTAAATGTGAACTTATTTGAAATTTTAAGGGAATAATACGTCGTAGGCGGGTCAGTTTATCCGGCTCATCCAGTCTAGGCTCACATCGTTAAATAATGAAAATTAAATACTTGAAATTCAAAAGATTGAGTTCCTATCCCGATCTAACCTTTTTTAAGCAAAATCAAAACACTGTTGATCTTATGGTTTTAAGTGTTTTGTGTTTTCTGACATATTGTTTAAAATCCTTATAATTGAAAGCACATATTTTAACGTATTGAAAATATGGTGGTGATTGGTATTGATGAGACTCATTTTTCCTCAATTTACAATGTGTTCGAGCACAAAATCTTTGTGCTCGAACACATTTTTTTATATATTGCATCAAATATGGAATTCCAAGGTGTTGGATTCATCATCTAAATTGTAAAAATCAATGATAAATACTCCCCAGGGAAGTCAAACGAATTTAAATATTGGGACAGTGGATTCCCCAAAAAGAAAAAGCCCTTTGTTTGAATATCGTGAACGCCCCATCTTATCGAAGATTCCATGGACTATCGATGGAGCTTTTAAGAAGGGGCCAAGAAAAAGAGAGTTATGGTGACGTTGGGTTTATGGGATTATGGGATCATAGTTGGCTTTTTTGCACTCACCTTGGGCATTGGTCTGTATGTGTCCAAAAGTTCGGGGAAAAGCAGCGAGGATTTTTTCCTATCTGGCAGGTCAATGCCATGGTGGTTGTTGGGCATGTCCATGGTTGCCACTACATTTTCAACCGATACCCCAAATTTGGTGACAGATATAGTGAGGACCAATGGGGTTTCGGGCAATTGGGTGTGGTGGGCCTTTTTGTTAACCGGGCTGTTGACAGTGTTCATTTATGCCAAGTTGTGGAGAAGGTCCAACGTGAACACCGATCTAGAGTTTTATGAACTGCGATATGGTGGAGCTGCCGCAAAGTTTTTAAGGAGCTTCCGGGCCATCTACCTTGGTGTGGTCTTCAATGTCATTACCATGGCCGCCGTTACATTGGCCGCCATAAAGATAGGTGGGGTGATGTTGGGGCTGGAACCTTGGCAAACTGTGCTCTCAGCAGGTCTCGTAACCGTTATCTTCAGCGCCGTTGGTGGATTCAAGGGGGTGGTATATACAGATTTTGTACTGTTCTTTGTCGCAATGGCAGGAGCGGTGGGAGCGGCCTATTACTCCGTTAACCTTCCCGAAGTGGGCGGTATCGCGGCCCTACTTTCAAACAAAGTGGTGCAGACAAAACTGGATATCATACCGGATCTTAACGATACAGGTTCTTTGGTCCCCTTGTTGATGATTCCCTTAGCAGTACAATGGTGGAGTTCCTGGTACCCTGGTGCCGAACCGGGAGGCGGAGGGTATATTGCCCAGCGCATGTTGTCCGCCAAAGATGAACGCCATGCCATAGGGGCTACATTTTTCTTTAACATCATGCACTATGCAGTCCGTCCGTGGCCTTGGATCTTGGTGGCCTTGGCCTCATTGGTGGTCTTTCCCGACCTGGAGAGCATAAAAGAGGCATTTCCCATTGTGTCCGATGATAAATTGGGGCACGATCTTGCGTATTCCGCAATGCTCACCAAACTCCCCAGTGGTTTGCTGGGACTGGTTTTGGCATCTTTGGTGGCCGCTTATATGTCCACAATATCCACCCAGCTTAATTGGGGTTCGTCCTACATTGTGTATGATTTTTATAAACAACGGGTCAATCCCACTGCATCTGAAAGACAATTGGTGCGGGTGGGAAGGTATGCAACGGTGGGCCTCATGGTTTTGAGTGCTCTTTTGGCCCTTGCCCTTCAAAATGCCTTGCAGCTATTTGAACTTTTGCTTGTCTTTGGTGCAGGTACCGGGCTCATTTTTATACTTCGTTGGTTTTGGTGGCGAATCAATGCCTGGAGCGAAATAACCGCGATGTTTGTCTCGGGAGCACTCTCATTGCTGTTCAAGCTTACCCCTTTTGGGCTTTATCTGTTCGATCAAAAGACGGGTATTTTGCCAGATTGGTCAGAATATGTGCTAGTGGTGCTCATTACCACATTGGCTTGGCTTTTGGTCACCTATGCCACGCCCCCTGAGAAAGAATCGGTCTTGTTCAATTTTTATCGAAAGATCAACCCTGGCGGTCCAGGTTGGAAAAAAGTGGTGGAAAAAGGCAAACAGCAGGGTATCCATTTTGAGCCAACCAAAGGTTGGAGTGTCCCCAAAGGATTACTTGCCATGTTCGTGGGGGCAATTTTTATATATGCTTCCCTCTTTGCCGTAGGCTATTGGATCTATGGCGAATGGATATGGGCATCACTTTTGACATTGTGCTCCCTTATCGCTGGTGCAGCATTACTCCTGTTATGGAACAAAGTAAAAGAAAGTATAGGTTAAATCACCAAACATATCATATGGCCATGAAGACAAAGACGAAATCGAGCTTGATCTCTTACCAACCCGCGGGACAATTTGAGGAGACCCGTTTTGAAAAAATCCATAATGTCATTTTTGATACATCCCAACAAGGTTCCATTGAAGTCGCCAAGGAGATTTCGAGTTTGATCCGGGAGAAGGCCTCTAAAGGACAAAATTGCGTTCTTGGGCTTGCTACCGGTTCCTCGCCCATCAAAGTTTATGAGGAATTGGTACGGATGCATCGGGAGGAGGGGCTCAGCTTCTCCAATGTCGTCACTTTCAATTTGGACGAATACTATCCCATGGAGAAGGGCAACATACAGAGCTATCATTATTTCATGCACCAGCATTTGTTCGACCATGTGGACATTGCCCCGGAACATATCCATATACCCGATGGAACGGTCCCTATAGAAGAAATCAAGGAATACTGTAGATCTTATGAAAAAAGGATAGAAGAGGAGGGGGGATTGGACTTTCAATTATTGGGCATTGGAAGGACCGGGCATATCGGTTTCAATGAACCTGGCTCGCACCATAATTCCGCGACCCGTGACATCACCTTGGACCATATCACCAGGGTGGATGCGGCTTCGGCCTTCAAGGGTGTGGAAAATGTTCCCCGAAAAGCCATCACTATGGGAATCAACACCATAAGAAACGCGAAGCGGATCGTACTTTTGGCCTGGGGCCAAAACAAGGCAGAAGTGGTAAAGGCCACCATTGAGGGCGAAATAAGTCCTGAGGTTCCTGCTACCTATCTGCAAGAACATGGAAACGCCACATTTGTGATGGACAAGGAGGCCGCTGCCCAATTGACCAGGATAGATACACCTTGGTTGGTGGGTGGTTGCTCTTGGACGGAAGACCTTACGCATAAGGCAGTGGTGTGGTTGAGTATGGCCAAGGGCAAGCCCGTACTCCAATTGACGGACAAGGATTATAACGATTCGGGCATGTCTGATCTGTTGAGCTCGGAACAATCCTCGTACGAGATCAATATAAAGACCTTCAATAGATTACAGCATACCATAACAGGGTGGCCCGGTGGCAAGCCGGATGCAGATGATTCAAACCGCCCGGAAAGGGCCCAACCGGCAAAGAAGCGGGTCATTATCTTCAGCCCCCATCCTGATGACGATGTGATCTCCATGGGCGGGACCTTTGATCGATTGGTGGCCCAAGGGCACGAGATACACATTGCATACCAGACTTCGGGAAATATAGCGGTGGCCGACCATGAGGCCCTCAAGGTGGCCGAAGTGGCCAATAGCATTGGAGAGACCCCGCTTTTTTCAAAAGTGATCAATGACATTCAGGCGAAGACAGGGGAGGAGTTTGACTCGGAACTTGTTCGAAAGGTGAAGGGGAACATCAGAAGGGCGGAAAGCCTTGGGGCAACCCGTTACTTTGGTATTCCGGACGAGCAGGTCCATTTTTTGGACCTTCCCTTTTATGAGACCGGGGCCATCAAGAAAAGTCCCCTGTCGGAAAAGGACATCGCCATCATGAACGAGATCATTGAAGAGGTAAGGCCACACCAGATTTTTGCGGCTGGAGATCTTGCCGATCCCCACGGTACCCATCGGGTCTGTTTGGAGGCCCTTTTTGAATCATTACGGTGCCTAAAGGATGAACCCTATATGAAAGATTGCTGGGTCTGGTTGTACCGTGGCGCATGGCATGAGTGGGAGATCCATGAAATTGAGATGGCCGTGCCCATGAGCCCCGAACAAGTACTCAGAAAACGAAAGGCTATTTTTTACCACCAGACCCAGAAGGATGGGGTCATGTTCCAAGGGGAAGACCTCAGGGAATTTTGGGTGAGGGCAGAGGAGCGCAACAAGGAAACGGCCCATAAATATCAAGCCTTGGGATTGGCAAGTTATGCCGCCATGGAAGCCTTTGTAAGATATCATTTTTAAACTTTGGCCTTCTTCTGTCAGTATCATCACTTAGATCATTGAATGTGTTCGAAAACACTTTTTTAGTGTGCACGAGCACATTTTTTGGGGCTTTGCTTTTTTCTTGGATGAAAAATATGTAAGTTCGTTCAGGTTGAAGCAAAAATCAGCAAATACGTTTTAGTAAAAATCAGATTGTCAACATTCTAGAAATCAAATGCAAAAAGCAATAAAACCTACATTAGTGGTGTTGGCCGCGGGCATGGGAAGTCGATATGGAGGTCTTAAGCAGATAGACTCATTTACCCCCCAAGGCGACACTTTGATCGACTTTTCAATTTATGATGCATTGCAGGCCGGTTTCGGCAAATTCGTGTTCATTATCAGAAAGAGTTTTGAGCATGAGTTTAAGGAAATCTTCGACCGAAAATTGAAAGGAAGGGCAGAGGTGGTTTATGTATATCAGGAAATTGAAAATGTACCAAAAGAATATTTTAATCCTGAAAGGGTAAAGCCCTGGGGAACCGGCCATGCCCTTTTAATGGTCAAAGATGTGATCGATGGAAATTTTGCGATTATCAATGCAGATGATTTCTATGGCAAAGAGGCTTTCCATGTGATGGCCGAAGCCTTAAGAGGGACAGATAAGGAATCCTATAACTTTTATACGATGTCCTACCTCTTGAAAAACACCATATCCGACCATGGTTTTGTCTCGAGGGGCGAATGCCAAGTGGATGAAAATGGATATTTGACCGACATCGTGGAAAGGACCCACATAGAAAAAATAAACGGAGAACTCATGCGAAAGGATGATGACGGAAACCTTCTTCCCATTGATGAAAACACGGTGGTCTCCATGAATTTTTTTGGATTTACCCCCAAATGTTTTAAGTATGGGGAAGCCCTGTTCCTCGAATTTCTGAAAAAGAACCATGAAAACTTGAAGGCTGAATTTTACATTCCATTGATCGTAAATGAGATGTTGAAAGAGAACATGGCCATTGTTAAAGTGCTGCAATCCGATGCTAAGTGGTTTGGTGTGACCTATAAAGAGGATAAGGAAATAGTGCAAAAGGCAATCGATACCTTAAAGAAGAAGGACATGTATCCAACGGACCTGTGGCAAATACCAAAAAAATAATTCAAGAACAAATGAAATCGACCGTAATTACCTTTGGACTGCTGCTATGGGGTACTGTTAGCTCATTTTCCCAGAATGCCGATACACTGGACATAGACATCGCCAAAGGGGAATATTGGTGGGGAGGTCTGAGCACTGAAGGCCACAACACGCCTTATGATGGCCAATCCAAAGTGACCCATGATCTGTGGGCCAACAACGAAGGCAACCAGGCCCAACCCCTATTGCTCTCGAATAAGGGCAGATATGTCTGGAGCAATGGTCCCATCAAATACGCATTTGATAATGGCCACTTGCAGGTGACTTCCAAAAAAGATAAGATCCTCTTCGGCGAAGTCGGTAAAAATTTGCGTGATGCCTATCAATATGCAGTGGAACATTTCTTTCCCCCCAATGGTAAAATCCCAGAGGAAAAACTGTTTACCCATCCCCAATACAATACCTGGATAGAATTGATCTACAACCAAAATGAGGAGGATATCCTCAAATATGCCCAAGGGATCATAGACAATGGTTACCCTCCAGGGGTTTTGATGATCGATGATAACTGGCAGGAAAATTATGGAGTTTGGGAATTTTCCCCTCGGAGGTTCATAGATCCCAAGGCCATGATCAAAAAACTCCACGATATGGGATTTCAGGTCATGCTGTGGATATGCCCCTTCATAAGTCCGGATTCAGAGGTTTTCCGGCATTTGGCGAAAGAGGGCATGTTATTGCTCGATCCCCAAAAAACGCAGGATGTTCTTTGGGCAAACACCCAGGAAAAGGCGGCCATTGTACGGTGGTGGAATGGGGCCAGTGCATGTTTGGACCTGAGCAATCCGAAAGCGAAGAAGTGGTTCAAGGAACAACTGGACCACTTGGTGGAAGCGTATGGCGTTGATGGCTTCAAGTTTGATGCAGGTGATGCCCATTTTTATGCCAATGGGGTCATATCCTATGAAGAAGTGCTGCCAAACGACCACACCGCGCTGTTTGCCGAGATTGGTTTGGACTATCCCCTCAACGAATATCGCGCCTCTTGGAAAATGGCCGGATTGCCCTTGGCACAACGCTTGAGGGACAAAGGGCACAATTGGACGGACCTGCAAAAGTTGATCCCGGATCAGATGAGCCAAAGCCTGATGGGATATGCCTACACCTGCCCGGATATGATCGGCGGGGGCGAGTACGGCACGTTTATCAACCTTACCTCCATTGATGAGGAATTGGTGGTGCGATCCGCCCAGGTCCATGCTTTGATGCCCATGATGCAATTTTCGGTAGCGCCTTGGCGGGTACTCTCCAAAGAAAATGCAGCCTACTGCTTGGAGGTGGCAAAATTACATGCCGAAATGGGGCCTTATTTTCTTGAGTTGGCCAAACAGGCCTCGAAAACTGGGGAACCCATTGTAAAACCCATGGCCTTGGCCTACCCGGACAATGGATATGAAATGATAAAAGACCAATTTGTACTGGGAAATGACATCATCGTTGCGCCAGTGGTGACAAAAGGTGCTTACAAACGAAAAGTGGTCTTGCCAAAAGGAAAGTGGAAGGACGATACCGGCAAAATTGTCAGCGGGAACAAAACCATAGAGATTGATGCGCCGTTGGACAGGCTTCCATTTTATACCAAAGTGGATTGATCAAGGTGGCGTGAACGTCCCAGGGGAACTTTAAGTGCCATGCCATCACATTGACCGAGATGATGAGGGGCATTGGCATGATAAAAATGTGCAAAGTAGAATTTAAGTTGTTTAGTTGTTAGTGCAAAAAGGGTCATTGTGATCAGACGTCATGATGGCCCTTCTTCCAACTCAGCCTTAAAAGGACCTTTTAAAATCAATGGTCTGTCCGCTCAACAAACGATCGCATACGATGATCAAATCCTCATCACCATCATAATCAATGGTGAATTGTTTTTCTTGACCTGGCATCACTGACTTTAGCGAAGAGGTCGCTTTATGGCCGTTGATGGAAAGGTGGGCATCATAATAAATAGGAGCTGTGCCGATATTTTTTACGGTTATTTTCGATGTGCCACTTGTCTTTACAAAATCGGTGACCTCAAATTTGTATCCGGTATTGATACTGGCCTCTTTTATCCTCTCCACGGATTGATATTTGTATTGGTCATTCCCGATCATATAGGTGGTATGGAACCGTTTTATGAACGATTCGTACGATTCCCCGTGCGGACCATTTGGAGACAATACATTTTGCTGGTCATGATCCGTATAATAATTGAATTCGCCACCTATCGGATTATTGATATAGCGGGTTTCGAGTCCCAAAAATTTAAAGCGCTGTTCGTTGACCGTGGCATGTTCTTCGGCCATAAAGGAATCATCGAACAAACCAAATGATAGATCCAATAGGGAAGGATCCTCACGGAATGGAGTCACATTACCATCTTCAACATCAATGGAAATAGACCAATGCAGATCAGTGAACAAAGTGTCCATACGATTTAAAAACAGGGTTTGGTACGCTTTTGATGGGAACGTTTTCCCCAGTTCAAACGGCCCATCATAAATGTGGTATTCCCCCCACAGTCCAAAACCGACCTGCAGGAAGGCCAAACGGTTATCATGATCATAGCGTTCGGCGAATTTTTCATAAAACTCCAAGGTGAAATCTTGTAGTTCTGGATGAGACCAATCCGGAAACCAGGTTTCCCTACCTTCACTGATCCCTTTCGTTTCCTTATAATCCGGTAAATCCTTAATGTATTTTGGTACCGATGTTTGCTGTCCTACATACGCATATCTGAAACGAATAATGGCTTGGTGGTTCCGCGAGGCGATATCGTTCAGTTTGTTTTCAACAACCGTCCAGTCATAGACACCCTTTTCAGAAACCACATCTTCAAAAAGCATATAGGAATACTCAAGGCTATGTGCTCCCGAGTTGGCATTCGGATTTCCATCCCAGATCACGATTCCCGTCATCGGTTGTACGTTGGTAAAGCTGCTGACACCCCCACCATTCAAAACAGGCTCCTGGGTTTCCGGTTTTTCATTGGTAGCATCATTATTTCCACCGCCGCAGGCGATGAGGAGACAGTTTAGGCCAAAGAGATATAAAAGATTTTTCATGATGGTAAATGCTCTTATTGAGTTGATTATATTCTGAAAAATAGTTTCTTTTTGTACATCCAAAAGCAAATGAACCATAGAAAAAAGAGTACTACAATGCTCAACAGTATGTTGGCGCTCAGTGCTCCGGTCCATCCAAAAAGGGCATTGGAAAACGGCAGGAATATCTTTCGGATCAACGCTGCTCCGCCTACATGGGCGAACAGGTAGATGAATAACGGATTCATTCCCACAACGGCAAAGAACAGCACTCCCTTTTGGTATTTTTTGACATCTATCACCCAATAGCAGAGTGCAAGGGCCAAAATGGACCATCCGCCACCTACCAAAACAAAAGTGCTTGTGGAAATTCGTTTGATGATCGGTGTTACATAACTGAACCCGTAACCAATGATCAAGGCCACAACACCCCCGATTACCAAAAGCCGGATTTTTTCCTGGGTTGTTTTGTTGCCGATCAACAATTGGCCTGCCAGCACGCCCCAAATGGTATGGGCAGCGGTGGGAATGGCGTTGAACATTGCCCAATGCCCACCATCTTCTTCGCCGGAAATCAAAATATTGAACCACGCGCCAAAATTTTCTCCGGGCACAAAGGCATGGTCAAAACCTTCAAGCGGGAAAAATCGGTAAAGGGCCTCACTGATCAAGATCAGCAATAGGGAAAACCCGATCTGAACCATAGGTTTTTTGCGGATGACCAAAAATGCAAGCAGGTAGGTGACCGATAGCTGTGCCAACACATTTTGGAACCTAAAAACGATTTCTCCGGGATCGATGCAGTACAAAGCCCATCCCAAAACGAGCATCAAAAAGGCTCTTTTGAAAGCATGTCTCCGCAATTCTTTATAGGTATCCCCCTTGGCCATTCTCTTTGAAAAGGAAAGGGGCATGGCCACACCCACAATGAACATGAAAAAGGGTTGGATCAAATCCCAGAAGTGCAATCCTTCCCATTCCACATGGTGAAACTGCTCCCCAATGGTGTGTATAAGGGTACCTTGAAGTTCTGGAGCCACTAGGAATTCAAAAAGACTTGAAAATTCTGCAATGAGCAAAAACATGGTCAGGCCTCTATAAAAATCTAAGGACAGTAATCGATTGGTATTGGTTTCCATATGCTGTTGGGTTTTGATGATTGAAAAAGAAAACCCCAACAAATCTTCTTGGTTGATTTATCAGGGTTTCCGTTTATTGCAATTGGTTTAGAAGGTTATTTTCTAAGATCGGTAGATCTATCTACATCTCATTGATCAAGTATTGGAACTGCTCAAGTTGAGTTATATAGGTCTTTACCTTTGAATTTCAATACTGATGGGCGGACCAGCGGTATCGCTTGGATAGTACTCAGCACCCCAATTTACCCACATACCGAAATCAATGGTATCTCCAACTGTTCCAAAAAAGCTTTTGGGAAACCGCATTTCTATGGCATTGGTCTCGCCATCCACCACAACCGCACCGGAAGATTCAAACCCATGGCCATCCAGTCCTATCCAATCCCATGCCCAGCCGTTGCCTGTTCCAGGATGTGAATAGAAACTTCCCCAAGAACCTAAAATTGGAGGTCCCTCGAACAGATATTCCGCACCAATGCCCCAGTTTTCAGTATATCCTGTGGTGTTGTCCTCATCAGCATTGAAGAGCATGTCCACAACGTCCAATGTCATGTCCGGACCTCCTTCAAAATAGATATCGATGTTAGGCCCCTTGGTGTAGTACTTCATTTTTTTGACAGAGCCTGTGAATTCATAATAGACAGGCACCTCTTCCCAATCCTCAAATTCCCCATCTATATCAATATTGGCAACAATGATGACCGGAGCACTGATCTGTTTTGATACATGTGCCTCTTCCCCTGCCTCATTCATTGCGGTCAACGTAACGGTAAGTTCCCCACCTTTGACGGCATAGGTGTACACAGGGTTCTCTTCATAGGAATAAAAATAAAGGTCGCCAAAATCCCATCGGTAGGAAGTGGCCCCTTCGGACAGGTTTGTAAAAGTGAATGTGCTGCCATCACTTGTGAATGAAAAGTCGGCCGTAATGCTGCTCTCCGAACCGGAAGAGTCATCCGAATCACAACCAACAAGTAGTGACACGGCCAAAAGACAATATAAAAGCTTGAATTTTTTCATGACTTATGTATTTAGCGGTTATAGTTTTTTTAATTAATGGTCAAAGAATGCAATAATTCGTTCATGCCGGTGCTAGCCTCCCAAGTGCCGGAGTTTGCCAATTGGATGGCATATTCGGGCCTATCCTTCAATGTGGCATAAGTATCCTCTATTTTGATATAGAGCTTGTACTCCCCAGCAGGTATGTCCGCAAGGCCGATGCTTTCCTTCAGGTCGTAATCGGAATCAGGCACCACCTTTCTCACATCAAGGCCCAACGCCTTTTTGTACACCGTTCCATCGCCAACGGATTTGAACACCAAAAAAGCATTCTTTTTGTTGTAAACAGGTGCAAATCCTACATTTTCAAGCACCAGGTCCAGTTCAAAATTGCCATTGACGGTCACTTCCTTTTTTAGACGGGCCGTCTTCAATAAAAGTCGATATCCCAATTCCTTTTGAAAATCCTCAAAGCAATCATTGTTTCTCCATTCCTGAAGTACAGGGCCATAATAATCAAGGTTCAGATAGGTCCATTTCAACAAGGACATTTCCGTATCTGCCGTATTGCAACTGGCAATCGGAACATTGGTGGGGGGACAGGTCTCACCCCCGGTGGGCACAAAAAGTGCTTCATCGCTGATGTATTGTTTTTCAACAGCAACATTTTGATAGGTTCCATAGTCATCTGAACTGGCCAAAAAGCAATCGTTATGGAACCCTACACGGGCAACATCGCTGTCCCCATAGCCGACGGATGCATCCATGGCCGTGGAGTACTCGAATGTTTCCTGCTTGTACAAAGGGGTCCTGACCTGGACTTTGATTTCTTTGGGCAAGACCTCCAATAATTTATTGAGGATGGCCCTTTTGTTCTCAACCGTGGTCAAATTATTGGTGGTGTAGTACCATTCTCCCCAAGACCCTATGAAACCAGCTTGGACAAATGCGATGACATCGGCATTGTCGGTCAGAACAGGTTGCAGTTGGTCCAAGTGGGCAAGGACCCTGCTCAAGGGGGCATCAGTCTCATTCTGATCGCTGTTATAGGCAAAACGGAGAATGCATTTGACACCGGATGTTCTCAATCTTTCAAAATCGGTGGTGATCAGCTCCAGTTCTGCTGCGCTGAGGTCCGCATCTTTGAACGCATCCAAATAATAGATCCGATTGATGATGGTGACCTTCTCGTTTTTAAGGGCATTGAGCATTGCCACACTGAGCGGTGCTCCTTCGGATTCCACGGCCCAATGGTGCATGAACCCCCTTTCGGGGTTTGGTATGACCTCATTTGATGCAGTATAGGTTATGGCGTTTATGGTGTCGTCCACCGGTTCTGGTTCGATGGGCGTTTCGCCGGAACCGGTACCATCACTGCCACAACTGATGATGCACAAAATGAATAGGGTTATAAATTTATATTTCATCTGTTCATTTTTACTAGTTTTTTTTAAAGGTCAGACCTGCCTATGCTGGCAGGCAGGTGCAATGCCCTCAGAACATATCGTCCCAATAAAAAAATTGGAAGGTTTAATAAATCCGTTCATGGGCATTTCATAGTTTGTCGTAGTTAAAAGTCGATTAATATTCGTCTTTGATCCAGTCATAGGGTTTTCTGTTGATCCAACCCCCTCTGGTAAAATCAGGAAAATCCTGTGGTTCCCCATTGTTTTCAATGGAAACTTCGGATAGTGGTGTAATTGCGCTCCAAGCTGCTGCATCATAGGCATCCAATGGCGGGGCAACGCCCAATTTGGCGGATTCGACAAAAGCGTGGATCACAAAGAAATCCATTCCTCCATGTCCGGCTCCGGTGGCATGTTCCCCATATTTTTTCCATAAGGGGTGGTCATATTTTTCCAGCCATTTGTCGGCATCGTCCCATTGATGGGCTTCGGTGATCCCTGCAATATGGATCCTGTTTCCATCCACTTCCCACAGACCGTTCGCGCCTTGAACCCTAAAGCCGAGGGAATAGGGTCTTGGCAAATTGGTGTCGTGGGTAACGATTATGGTTTCCCCGTTCGCTGTTTCTATGGTAGATGTCACAATATCCCCCAGTTTGAACTTCACTTTGGCATTGGGATGGTTTTCGCCTCCCTGCTGGACAATGTAGTTGTGCAGGCCAACGCTTTTTGTGGCATGTGATGTCAAGGACAAAAATCTGTTGCCCCGATTGATGTCGCACATGACCGCTATGGGTCCCACGCCATGGGTAGGGTAGAGGTCTGCATTTCTTAGGACCGAGTGCTGTGTTCTCCACTTGGCCTCGGAGATTGCTTTCTCGCCAAATTCCACGCCCCCTCCGTACGGTTGTTTTCCATTGTTGAACTTGACTTCGCGCAGATCGTGTTGGTAACCACACCTGAAATGGATCAGTTCCCCAAATACGTTTTGCCTAACCATGTTCAAAACCGCCATGATATCCCTGCGGTAGTTCACATTTTCCAAGATCATGAGGTGGGTGCCGGTTTCCTCGTGCGCATTCACCAAATCCCAACATTCTTCAAGGGTATTGGCAGCGGACACTTCCAGACCGGTATATTTCCCGGCCCGCATGGCGTCCTTGGCCATACGGGTATGCCATAGCCATGGAGTTGATATTACAACGGCATCGACATTGTCCAAGGCCAAAAGGTTTTTGTAGTCATAACTGTCCTTACCAAAAACCAAAGGTTTTTTATGGCCTTTGCCCGTTATCTTTTCCGTGGCAAGTTTTGTTCTGCTTGGGTCTATGTCGCAAATAGCGGTAATATTTACGTCGTCCCTCAACAAGAGATTCTCCAAGTGATTGGTTCCCCTGAGGCCAACGCCGATCATACCGATATTGAGCTTGTCCGTCCGGCCATTGGTTGCAAAACCAAAACTTGGCATCAATGATATTCCCGCTCCCAACATTGCGGATTTTTTTATAAAATCTCTTCTCGTGTCCATTGCCATTGCCTAATTTTTTTATTTAGGATTTGTAAAAAAGGGTTGACTCAATATTGATCGTTCCAAGGCGAAAACTTTCCAAATCAACCCTTTTATCAACTAATTCAAATTAATTATATCCAGGATTTTGTATAAATGCTCCTTTGCCCTCGCTTATCCTTGCCAATGAAAATGGGTAAACTTCTTTATATGGGGCAGCTTGGCTGGCACTTCCATTGAGCTCTATGGAATGTTCCACAAACTTGCCATGTCGTATCAAATCCGATCTGTACTGCCCATTTTCACACCAATATTCATGAGATCTTTCCACAAGGATCATTTCGTTGAAGGAATCTATATCGGCATAGTCGGCCAAGGCGATATCATCCAATCCGGCCCTATTTCTAATTTCATTGACCAAGTCTATGGCCTCCTGATTGGGAGCACCATTTTTATTGGCTATGGCTTCGGCCTTTGACAAAATAACATCGGCATATCTGTAGAGTATGATATCGATAGTGGTAAGTGTGGTCCTGTTCGGGTCGTTTTCTATTTTTAATGGGATAGGCCCCATTTGCATCACATTACCAGGGTTGTTCCTATTGTAGGTAACTCCATCAGTTCCTGTATATTCAGCTATCAAATATGTTTTTCTGACATCATTGGGTTCAAATGAATCGTAAAACATCCAAGAGCTTTGTATGGTGGCCCATCCGCTTATGTCTGGGTAGTTGGAAGGCAAGGCCATCTGTTGCCATTGGTTTTCACTGGTTGCGGCATAATCAGCGGGAACGGCAAAGATTATTTCCTTGTTATCAACTTGAGAATTTGTACTGAACATATCCACATAATCATCGGTCAATTCGTAATAGTTCATGTCCATAATGGCATTTGCCTGTGCTTCCACATCCGCCCATCTTTTCTCATGTAGGTACAACCTGATCAGGAGCATTCTCGCAAAACCTTTGCTAAATCTCCCATAGGCAGCATCTTCGGGGGAAGGCAAATCTTCGACGGCATCCAATAGATCCTGCTCAATAAAGTTTACCATTTCACTATAGCCAAGTCTTGCCAGCGGTGTCTCTATCAATGGGTTTTGCAAAACTTCCAATGGTGCCACCACAATGGGACCGTACATATCGAAAAGCTCGTAGCTCAAAAATGCCCTGGCGCACTTCAGTTCGGCAATTCCTCTTTTTTTGATATTCTCATTGACAGTGGAATTTTCCAATCGGTCTATGCTCAATGTGTTGGAACTGATCCTATTGTAGAAATCGTCATAGAACCTAGTAACACCCTCACTTGTGGGCACGTAGCTATGCAAGGTTGCCAATTGCTGTACCCCGAAATTTCCTTGGAGTATTTCGGTGGAAGCATCATTGACAAACATGATCCCGCGTTCCGAGGTGGTGTGTATACCATTCCACCAAGAACCTCTCAAGGGATAGTAGGCCGCTACGACCAAGGCTTCCACATCAGCTTCCGAAGCTGGAAATATGGCCGGGTTGATCTCATCATAATTAATTGATTCAAGCTCTGGGTCACACCCAAATGTAAAGGCTACCAGAAGCCCCAACAGTATTAGTTTAAACTTTTTCATAATCATTTTTTTAAAATTTTAAATCCAATCCTAGTGTATAGGTCTTCACATTTGGGTAGGCAGCCACGAGGTTTGTGGGATCCTGATCGGAACCTGCCAACCTGCTGTCATACCCATTGGTTTCAGGGTCAACACCTTCAAAAGGTGTAATTAGGAATAAATTTTGGGCATCAAACCTGATGGACGCACTGTTGAACAGTTTTCCGGTCCATTTGGACGGTAACGTATAGGAGAGCGACAAGTTCTGCAATCGGATGAACCATGCATCTTGCAAAAAGAAATCCCCTGCACTGTATTGTGTATAGCCATAGTGTGATGCGGGCCTGTCGTTGGTTGGATTGTCCGGGGTCCATCTGTTGTAGATGTTCCGTAATGCATTGCGCCCATTTTGCCAAACGCCATCGGCAGAAACACCTAGTGCAAGATCGGTGGCATCAACGATCTGCCTTCCGAACATTCCGTTGAAATGGAAATTGAGCTGAAAGTTTTTGTACTGTATGCTATTACTGAAACCTGCTATAAAATCTGGATCTGTAGAGCCTGTCATCACAATATCGGCTTCATCAATAATGCCATCTGGTTCACCAGTAGGGATAAATCGCCCGTTTTCATCCACTATGGGGTTGCCGGCGCCATCGCGTGAAAAACCATTTAGGTCCTTGATTTTTATCTGCCCTGGGAACAGTTCGGGTTGTGCAGGGACTTGCTCCCCAATTTGCATGACACCATCGGACAAATATGTGTAACGGGCACGGATAGGATCATCGACACTTTCGTAGATGCTTGGTTTCCAGTCTTCCGCTCTTTCCTTCCATCTGTCCTCGAATTTTGAGAAGACCAGTGTGCTTCTCCATTTAAAATCTTTGGCATCCACATTTACGGTGTTCAGGGTTACTTCGACCCCTCTACTTTGTGTAGATCCCACGTTTGCCCAAACCTGATTTATTTCATTATAGGAATTGATGGGTTTTATTTGCAATAGATCTGAAATCTCTTTGTCATACACCTCCACAGATCCAGATATCCTTCCCTTCAATACTTCAAAGTCAAGCCCTAGGTTGATTTCCTTTGTGGTCTCCCATTTCAAATCAGGATTTTCCAACCTTGAGGGGAACACACCAATTAGAATGGATTCGTCTGGATTGAGGTAAGCGGGTTGGGCGTAAAATGCCGCAAAAGCATTGGAGCCGATATCAGCATTTCCTGTTTCTCCATAACCGATCCTCAATTTTAATTGTGATATGGCATCATTTAGATTTTCCATGAAGGGCTCGCCGGCAATATCCCACCCGAGTGCAATGGATGGAAAGAGGGCGAACCTATTGTTTCTGGAGAAAACGCTGGAACCATCCCTACGTATGGTGGATGATAGAATATACCGATCTTTATAGGTATAATTTACCCTGCCAAAATAGGAGACCAAGTTGTTTTCATACTTAGTTGAGGACACTACTCTGGGTCCAGCCCCAGCATTGATATTATTCCATAGGAAAGCATCTGTTATAAAATCCTCATTGCCTGACGAAGCACTTTCTGACCGGTATTTTTGTCTTGAATAGCCTACCAAGAAATTGAAATTATGCTCATCGTTAATGAGTGTGGTGTAGTTCAACGTGAAATCAAAAAGCGCATCGTTCTTTTTCTCATTGGCGATGGTAGCCTTGCCACTTACCAGTTCCCCATACAAGGTTGTTCTGGGCAGATAGGTGTTTCTACTGGTATGGCCTTGGTCAAAACCGGCTTGGAACCTCGCCACCATTCCTTTTAATGGTTTTATTTCCGTGAAAAAGTTGGTTAGGGTCCTGTCTATCACCCCTTGATCGGTAATTGTAAGGAGTGAATAGGGGTTAGGTTCTTGGGAATTGTCCGGATTTATGGGGTAATACCCATTTTCATCAATGGCCTGTATGTGTGGACCGTACTGCAATGCCGATCTCAAAAGACCGGAATTTTCATAACGGTCGCCCCCCAATTGGCTATTGTCATTGTTGATCCTACTCATGGTAAGGTTCATCCCGACCGATAGGTAGTCATTCAATTTTTGATCGAGGTTGAACCGTAACGCAGCTCTTTCAAATGCTGAGTTCTTCAGTATCCCTTTTTGATCATATAGGTTTCCTGAAAGATAATATCTAGTGCTTTCGGTCCCACCTCTTATGGAAAGGTTATGTTGCTGTGTGCTACCATCCCTTGTCACCAGACCCAACCAATCCGTGCTTTGTCCCGCATTGTTGATTTGGTCGTCCGAATAGAATCGGGTAAAGGCGACACCATTGACAGGGTTCGCGATGGCTTCTTCCAATGTCCTGCTACTGGTGTTGCCACTGCTGTATGGTTCCACTCTATTCTGGAACAACCAGTTTTCGTAAGCGGCATCATTTCTTAGTTTCATCCATTCCTGCAAGCTCAACACGTCAAAATCATCATTATAGGCTTGGTAAGAAAAGGAAGAAGAATAGCTTACCTCAACTTTTCCGGAAACCCCTTTTTTGGTGGTGATCAAAATGACCCCATTTGCTGCCCTTGCCCCATAAATAGAAGTGGCACTCGCATCTTTTAGCACTGAGATGGACTCGATATCATTGGGGTTGAAGGAGTTCAGGATACTTTGCGTTCCTCCGCTGTACCTATTGCCGGTCCCTGGTTGTTGAAAATCGGTTATGGGAAAACCATCAACAACGATCAGGGGCTGGTTGCTGGCATTGATGGATCCTGCACCCCTGATCTGAAAGTCCAAACCACCTCCCGGCTGGGCACTGTTCTGGGTAATCTGCAGACCGGAAACCTTTCCCCTGAGCACATCACCTATGGACGGGGATGATGACAATACCAATTCCTCCGTCTCCACGGTGGAGATGGCCCCTGCTATATCTTTTTTCCGTTGTGTACCGTATCCGACCACAACGACCTCATCCAAAATGGTGTTATCGGGAGCCAAGGAAACATTGACCTCCGATTGTTGGTTGATCCGTACTTCTTGGGTTAGGTAACCGACATAGGAAAAAACGATAGTGGAGCTTCCACTTGGTATGGTTATGCTGTAATTTCCATCAAAATCCGTTGTGGTCCCTGTAGATGTCCCTTTTACAAATACTGTTGCGCCGGGGAGCGGGACCCCTGATTCATCTGTTACGGTACCTGTAATTGTCCTATCTTGAAGCCTATAGGCCTCAATATCCGGGTTCGCGTTTGGTGAATGGGTTCCTGCATTCGTTTTGAATAAAAAGACTAACGCTATCAATACGGTTAGTTTCAGTTTCAAATCGAAATAAAACCCAACGCTCTTCCCACCGAGTAGTTTCATATTTTTTTTCATATTTTTCGTTGGTGATTTATTAGTATTTAGAGATTAAATTAGGTCACGTATTTCGACCGGGAAGTGCTGGAACATTTTCCGGTTTTTTTTCTGGGTTCGTCAAAGCTTGTTCATTCATAATCCATAGTTTAGTTTGTAGTTATTTGTTATTTGGTTTTCAAGTTCAATCCCCTTTTAACTTCAGTGACGTTAAAATTTAAGCTCCCTTTAGTGAATCACCTGAATGGGTCCATGTTGACTTTTCATGTGGATTCAAGTATTCTCGCCCCGGTGTCCACACTGACCTCGTAGGCATTTATTCCTCCCGCTTCTTTGATGCCCTGGACCACCTGGAGTTCTTTTCCTGCGGGAGCCAGGGCCACAATACTGCCGCCGCCGCCAGAACCCACGATCTTGGCTCCGTAGGCACCAGCATTCAGAGCACCTTCGATCATGTCGTCGATCCTTGGAACGGTGATCTTCAAAATGTTCTTTAGGATGTCGTGGTGTTCGCTCATCAACCTTCCGATCTGTTCAAAATCCAGGTTAGGTTTTTTAAATTCATTCAAGGCGCGTTGGGTGATGTCATGATTTACCACCGCCGCGTACAAATAGCCTTGTAGATGGTCGGGCACATGGCTCAAATATTCCCCAAGATTTTCCCGCTTGGCGGTTTTGATGTCAAAATCCTTGATTTTGTCCTTCACGGCACGTATCGCCAACTTTGCTTTTTCCCTCAATTCACCCAAAAGTCCCACAGTCTCTTTGGGGATGCCGGATTCTCCAATGATGATTCCTTGCAAAGGCTGGTTTATGACCTCAAATGAAAAATCGTCCCCAGTTTCTATGAACACAATGTTGCCCAACCCTATGCTGTATTGGTCCATTTTTCCTCCTGGCGCCTTTTGTTCCAATACCTCGGATTCGTATGAAAGCTGTGAGATCAGTTCCGGGGTCACCTCGGTATCTATGCCAAAGGCTTCGATCAAAAAGTTGACCCAGGAAACAACAACGGCGGAAGAACTGGATGTTCCAGCATTGATGGGCAGGTCACCTTTGATCTCTATGTCATAGCCCTTGTTGGGCACACAATTGTAGCGCTTCAAAACTTTGAGGGCATGCAATAAATGGTCCCCTTGTTTAATATGCTCAAAATCCTCATGAATGGATATGGTCCTCTTCTGGTTGATGTCCGGCTTGTCTATATTAAAGACCTGCAGCCCATTTTCGACAGCCGTAAGTTGTATTTTTCTGTTAATGGCACAGGCAATAACAGGTAGCCCCAAATAGTCTTGGTGATCACCGAACAGACATGTTCTTCCAGGGGCCAATGATATTATTTTTCTCATATTGATCTTTAAACCGATGCGTGTTTCGAACCAAAAACCCTTTAATTTTTCATTAAAAAATCGTCAACATTTGGTCACGCTTTCAAACGAATGTATTTGTTTTTTTCAGAAAAAAAAAGGAAAACACCAAAAAATGTGCTCGAACACACAAAAAAAGTGTTTTCGAGCACATTTTTTACGGGCAAACTTTAGTTTTTATATATTTGCTTAATTATGAAGAAGTACACCATAAAGGATATTGCTGAACTGGCAGGAGTATCAAAAGGGACTGTGGACAGGGTGATCCACAAACGGGGAAAGGTTTCCCAAAAGGCCCTGGACAAAGTCACAAAAATACTTGGTGAGATAGACTACCAACCCAACCCCATAGCAAGGAATCTAAAAAACAACAAGGTTTACCAAATTTATGTGGTTTTGCCCAATCCCAAAGAGGACAACTTTTGGGCACCCTGTGTTGAGGGGGTCATTCAAGCTATTGAGGAATTCAAGTCTTTTTTGGTGGACATCAAACTGTTTTTTTACCAGCCCACCAGCACTGCTTCTTTCAAGGAGGTCAACAAGAAGGTATTGGAATTGGGACCTGATGCGGTACTGCTTTCACCTCTTTTCCATAAGGAAAGTATAAGTGCCGTGAACAATTACAGATCGGCAGGCGTTGTGGTGAGTACGTTCAATAGCCAAATAGTTTTGGAGGAAGCGATAAACTATGTGGGACTGGATCTGTACCAAAGTGGGAGAGTGGCCGCCAAATTAATGCACACCATAGTTCCCGATACCCATGACATTGTGATCTGTCATTTCGATGAAACCCTGAACAATGCGATTCACATGCAGCAAAAGGAAAAAGGGTTCCGGGATTATTTCAGTGAACTGAATGGCACGGATTACACCATATTGACCTTAAGTGTCGATCAAAAAAATCCAGATCAATCGCTGGTCAATTTTTTGAAGTCCCAGGACAAGGCTTTTGGTTTTTTTGTGACCACTTCCAAATCCTACAATTTGGTGGAGATCCTTCAAGGGCATAACCAAAAGAACATCAAGGTCATTGGATACGACCTATTGGATGAGAATATCGATCTGTTGAAAAAGGACATGATCTCATTTTTGATACACCAAAGCCCAAGGACCCAGACATATCTTGGATTGACCTATTTGATCGAACATTTTCTGTTCAACAAGGAAATACCCAATAAAAAACTGTTGCCCATAGGTATTGTGAACTCCGAAAACCTGATTACCTATCTGTAACGTTGGATTTTTCTTGCCCGAGTATCAAAATGCCAAATGAGGAGGCTATGTGAAAATCGGGCGTTTCCGTTTCAGGATTTACCCAAGTTATCCAAATGGGTTCGTACGTGGATGCATCCACCTTCACATACTTTGCCCTAAAGATTCCTGTTTCAATGGTATGGTCATGGACCAAATTCAGTTTTTCCAAAGATGCCATACTGATCTTACCCTCAACTGTGAAACCATCGGTACCCGAATGGGATTTTACGGTCAAATGGTTTGCGGGCCAATTCCAGTCAAAATCAAATACCCTTTTTGGAAATGCCTGGAAATCCATGATTCGCGGAGTAGGATCAATTTCGAGACAATAGTAGGGATCAAGGGAGTCGTCTTGTCGAAAAAAGAGCTCGACCCTGTCCGAAACATTAATACTTTCATTGCCACTGCCCTTATTATCTATATGGATGTACGAATCCACAACCTTGAACATAAAATATAAATTGGCATCGTCCCATAAGGACCTGAATTCAGTTTTTGTACCCTGTAAAGCACACCAAGGTGAGTTAAAATCAGTTAAGCTGTCTGCTAGTTCCCACAATGGGTCATCAGCTTTTCCCGTGATGGTGAGTTTATTTGCTGGGACATGGTTCACAGTATATTTTTTCATTTGGCCATCATAGTTCTTTAGGAATAACTTTAAAATAAATGAGTGATCCATTTGGATGGATTGGAGGCGGTTAAATATAACCACTTTAATTTCATCCCTTCCTTACATTTCATTGGGTTATTTTTTTGACGTGGTAGGGATCGATTTGTAGACGCTTATGGTGCGGAGCATGATTTTATTTGCTTTATAAATTTGAATGGTCAAGACGCTCCGAACTTTGGGAAAGCTTGAAAGCGAGGTCATTGGAATCAAGGAATTTGTGCTGTAATTCAAAAAATATAACTTTAAATAGATAGCATTGACCTTGGTTGTTTTAGCTAGGCTTTGTCTATCATTTTAAATTTTATAGATGTTTTGCTTTTCGGACATATCCCTAAAAAACTTGAACCGCGCGACGGTCTCTTCTTTAAGAATGTTCGCCATGCTATAAAAAATGGCATTTACCACACTGTATGCCCCGACCATTCCACCAAAGTAAAAACTATGTGAACTATTGATCAAAATGGAAAGGTCGCTATGTTCCAACAATGGGGAGAGATTACTGTCCACAATTGCCACAGTGGTCGCATTTCTTTCCTTGGCAAACTTTAGGGCATCGATGGTCTGGTTCTGACATTTGTCCAAGCAAATACCCACCACCACATCCTTTTCACTGAAATGATCCATGTTCAAGAAAAGTTCACCATGGTATTCGGTACTGGCATGGATTTGGGGTACCGCAGACCTACAGATACGTTCCATATATCTGGCAACCAAACCAATATGTGCCAGCCCAACAATGTAAGTGTGATTGGAACCGATTATGGCCCGCGCAATTTTTTCCATGACATCAAACTCCATGGACTCATAGGTTTTCTGTAGCATCATGATGTCACCCAAAATAGCATCTTGGGCCACTTTTTGGGGATTGCCCTGGGATTTGACTTCCTGGATCATTCCTGTAAATACCGAATCTACCCTAGTGAGCTGCACTTCTTGTTTCAAGAGCTCCCTCAATTCAAAAAAACCATTAAGGCCCACGGCTTTACAGGCTTTTACGACCGTAGCTGGGTTGACGCCCAAATGATCGGCAAATTCTTTCATGCGCATCAAGACCACCTTATCTGGAAAATCCAAGGCAAATTGTATGACCAGTTTTCTTTTACCGGAAAGCTTCGAAATGCAAATATCCTTGATTTTCTGTATACTCATAATTAGCAAGTTAGTCAAATGAATTGATGTTGAAGATTGAAAAGCAATATTAATAATGCTTTCTTGTAAAAAACAATTATAGTGATGTCAATTAAAGTTTTTTTTATAATTTGTTGAATATTTATTCATGCGGGGACATAATTGTCATTGGTTAAAAGATAGTTGTAAAGCATACAAACTAAGGAATATGCCTGTGTTTATCTATTGTGATGGTTGTGGATTGAAATTGTTCAAATCCAAAATGCAGAGCCATGAAAAAGTATGACGTTCTTGTTATAGGAGGCGGAATATTTGGTGTTACCGCAGCCGTGGAACTGGCCAAACGAAAATATAAGGTGGGATTGTTGAATCCGGACACATTGCCACACCACATGGCAGCATCGACAGATGTTACCAAGGCGGTACGTATGGAGTATGGGTCGGACCGGGAATATTTTAAGATGGCCGAACGGTCCATTCAACTTTGGCGGGAGTGGAACAATGTCTTCGGGAAGGAACTCTACCACGAAGTGGGTTTTTTGATGCTTTGCAGAAAATCCATTGAAAGTGGGGAGCAAAGCTTTGAAAAGTTTAGCTATAGGGAATTGTTGCGCAACGGGTATGAGGTAGAGCAATTACCACCATCGGAAATCCGAAAAAGATTTCCTGCGATAAATGCACAAACATATTCAGAGGCCATCTATAACCCGATAGGGGGATACGCAAATGCAACACTAACGCTAACGACCTTGATGGCCCATGCAAGGGAACTTGGTGTACATGTCCATGAAGGGCAGACAGTGAACAGGATTGATACCGACACCGATATGGTGAAAGGGGTTGGAACGATGGAGAATGAAAAATATGCTGCAGACCGCGTATTGGTGGCGGCTGGTCCCCATACCCCGGTATTGGTGCCAGAACTGCGGCCCTATATGAAATCCACAGGGCACCCTGTTTTCTGGTTGAGGCCGAATGACACGAAAAAATTTAGTGGGGATAACTTTCCGGTTTTTACGGCAGATATTTCCAATACAGGATGGTATGGATTCCCTTATTTGGAAGAACAGGGGATTGTGAAGCTTGCCAAGCATTCAAACGGTAGCGAGATAGACCCGGAAAAGGGGGATAGACGGGTTACCGATGCAGAGGTAGAGGAGATGAGGTCTTTTGTGAAGGAATCCTTTCCCGGGTTGGCAAATGCACCATTGGTGTATACCCGTAGGTGTTTATACACGGATACATTGGATGGGCATTTCTGGATAGATAACCATCCAACTATAAAAGGACTGTCCGTGAGTTCGGGAGGAAGTGGACACGGATTGAAGATGGCCCCGCTATTGGGCCCGATGGCTGCAGATATCGTGGAAGGGAAAACCCATGAATTTTCCAGTAGGTACAGGTGGAGGCATCTTACCAAGGATACGGTTCAAGTGGAAGAAGCAAGATATGTGATAGACCGTAAAATTTAAGAATATACGTTATTGCCCAGATCAAGACTGGCCAACCTTTAAAAATAACATGGACCAAAAGAGCTATCATAACGAAAATCACCTCGTTGAGCAGCTAAGAAAAGGCTCAGAGGAAGCCTATGGCCATTTGTTCAAGCAATACCATCGGGAACTGTGCAATTACATAGCTGCCATTTCAGGGGATATGCGGGTGTCGGAAGATGTTGTGCAACAGGCCTTTATAAAGATGTGGTCCAACCGGGAAAAGCTCTTTATCAAGGAGAACAGCCTCAAAAAATACCTCTTCAAAATAGCCTACAATTTATTTTTGGACGGCAAAAGAAAAGAAAAAAAGGAGTTTCAACTCTTGGAGAGCTTGAAACAGGAAGCTTATCTTGGGTTGATGGAAACAGATACTTCCCTTTTTGAGGAACGGCTCAAGAAAGTAGAGGCAGAAATAGAAAATTTACCTGAGCAGTGTAAAATGGTATTTATCCTGAGCAAAAAGGAAGGTCTTAAATACAAAGAAATTTCCGAGAAACTCCATATTTCCATAAAAACAGTTGAGGTGCATATGGCCAAGGCACTAAAACGGCTAAAGGCACAACTCTCCCTATTTTTCTAGGCCTACACCCATGATTTCCATTTGTACTTCTTCTATCCTTTTTAAGGATAAATGGGCATTTCTATATTTTAAATGTTAAAATTTTACGATAGGGTAAGGGTTTTTTTTAAAACCTGCGTCTGTTTAGTAAAGAGACAACATATATCCAATGACCAGACTCGATATCAGGAGGATTATTACCAAGTACATCAACCAAGAGGCGACCCCTGAGGAAATGACCATTTTATATGAATGGGTCAAGAAAGGGAACAACCAAGAGGTCTTTAAAAAATTAGTGCAGGCTGACTTTCTTATCAATTATCAAAACCGTTCATGGGAAACGGAAGAGGCTTTCAAACAATTCTTGGAAACCATCAAGGAAAAGGAAAGCAGGAAGGTCCGCACCTTGTACATGGGCAGACAGGTCTTGAAATATGCTGCCGCTGTTGTTATACTCGTCGCATCTGCAGCCTATTTTATCCTACAAAAAAATTCGCCATCAGTTTTGGAGCCTCGATTGGATTCCGATCAAATAACCCTTCAGTTGGATAATGGGGAAATCATCAGTTTTGATCCCGATAGCGACGCAACTGTCAAGAGCAAAAGTGGAAAAACGGTAGTTTCATTGGTAAAAGGGGTATTGTCCCAGAATGCCGAGGCCGATACCAAGGGCAAGGTGAAGAAAAACGTCCTTAGGGTACCATTTGGTAAAAGTCTTTCCCTGACCCTGCAGGATGGTTCGGTGGTAAGGCTCAACTCTGGGTCCACCCTTACCTACCCATCTTCATTTGTGGGGATGGACAAAAGAGAGGTGCAATTGGAGGGAGAGGCATTTTTTGAGGTGGCGAAGAACCCAGGACAACCATTCATAGTAGGCACCAAGAACATGTATACCCAAGTTTTTGGTACCGTGTTTAATATTTCGGCCTATGATGAGGACAACATTTCTGAAGTTGTTCTCGTGGAAGGATCGGTTGGGATCGGTTCCACAGAACATACCGTGGCCGGGATTTTACAGATGTTAAAACCTTCCCAGAGGGCATCGAACATGGAAGGGAGCGGAAATCGGTTCGTCATTGAGGATGTGGATGTGACCCCATATATTTCTTGGACCCAGGGCGTATTGTCGTTCGAGAACGAGGAAATGTCGGAAATCATTAAAAGACTTCAACGACAGTTCAATATCAAGATTGTCAACAAGCATGAAAAGCTCGGGGAGCGGAGGTTCACCGGGATGTTCGATGAGGAAGACCTTGATCGCATTCTACGGACCATACAGGCCCATACCCATTTTAGCTATTCCAAAGAAGGGAACACGATAACTATTACAGAACCCGAAAAACAGTGATGCCTATGATGTGAAACTTTAAAAACCAAAAAAACAAATACTAACTGACTAGACTAAAATAATCATGAAAGAAAACCAAACTATATGTGCCTGGGCTAAAAAGCTCAGTAAGAATGTATTGTGCTGTTTGTCCTTGCTACTTTTTTTCAGTTTTGGCAACGCCACCAATTGTGCACAGGACGATGTCGTCACCATGAGCTTTGAAAACCAACAAGTTGGGGACATCTTTGAGACCATTACAAAATCCACCGGATACAAGTTTTTTTATGAGGCTTCTGAAGTGGACCTTACTAGAAAGGTCACCATTTTTCATAAGAATTTGTGCATTGAGGATTTTTTGAAACAACTTTTTAAAGGTTCAGGATTGAGCTATGAGGTAATCGCAAGGCAGATTGTCATCAAAAAGGTTGGAGAACCCACCCTCCCTTCATTGGTGCCCCAAAAGAAAATTGAGATCCAAGACCCCCAATCGATGCTTACAGGTACGGTTGTGGACGAAAATGGGGTCCCGTTGCCAGGGGCAAGCATCATTGCCAAAGGAACCACAGTGGGTACAACTACCGATTTTGATGGGAAGTTCGAACTCTCATTGCCTTCTGGGACCACTGTTATACAGGTAACCTATATTGGCTATAAGCCCAAAGAAGTCAGTGTTGCCGGTCTGACTACCGTAACTGTTAGGATGGAGCCCGATGCAGCCGCTTTGGAAGAAGTGGTAGTTGTGGGGTATGGTACACTCGCAAAAACAAAAGTAACGGGTTCCGTAGTTTCCATCCAACCGGAAACCATAGTAAACGTCCCTACGATTACACCAGAAGGAGCACTTATTGGACAAGTGGCAGGTGTGCAGGTCCAGGAAGTTTCAGGTGAACCGGGAGCGGCCCCCAATATTAGGATCAGGGGTTCAGGTTCCATTTCCGCTGGTAACGATCCATTGTTCGTAGTGGATGGAATACCAATTTCCCGAAACCTTACATCATCCAGCCAATTGGGTTCCTTGTCCAATCAGTCACAGGCATTTCAACCGCCGACCATCAACCCATTGGGCACCCTTAACCCGAACGATATTGAATCCATGCAGGTGTTGAAAGATGCCAGCGCCGCCGCAATTTATGGATCTAGGGGTGGTAACGGGGTATTGCTCATCACCACAAAAAAAGGTTCCAGTACCGAAGAAGGTGTTTTCTCTTTTGATTCCTACGTGAGCATCCAATCGGTGGCCAACAAGATAGACCTAATGAATGCCGCTGAACTTATCGATTATACAAGGGATGCCAGGAACAACAATTATTTGGTGGATATCCCAGGAGCTTCGGTCGATGATCCCATTGGACCTGGTGATCGTGGGAATACAAATTACGAAATGCCTGCATCCTATGTGAACTGGGATGGTACCGAGACGGATTGGCAAGATTTAATCTTTAAGACAGGAGTCGTCCAGAGCTATAACTTCTCCTATGCATCCCCAATCAGGAACAAGACAAGTTTCTATACTTCCGCAGGGTATTTTTCCCAAAACGGAATCATAGAAAAATCAAAATTTGAAAGGTATTCTGTGCTGATGAACCTCAACTCCCAATTGACCGAGAAGTTGAACCTAGATCTAAGGTTGGCCCCTACAGTGACCGAAAACCAAAGGGTGCCTGCAAATTCACCATACTTTGCGACCCCTCCAGGAATTGTATACTCGGCCATAGTGCATTCCCCGGTGGTGAAACCTTACAATGCGGATGGAACCATCAATCAGTTGGACAACCAATCCCACTTGGCAGGAGGAACCACCACGGCCAGTAATCCCTTGGCGATCATAGAGGGAGTGGACGATCAGATATTCCAATTTCAGAACAGGGGGACCCTTGGTCTGACCTACGATATCCTACCCGATCTGAGCTTTAAAACCTTGGGAGGTGTTTACATCAACTTGTTCAACCAAGATTTTTACCGGGCCAATACATTGTTGCTGCGCAACTCCACTGTAGGAAACCCTTATGGGCAGGCATCTACTTCTACCGAGACCAACTGGTTGTGGGAGAACACATTGAGTTGGAAAAAGGAAATTGGGGACCACTACGTGGATGCCGTTTTGGGATATACCGCCCAAAAGGACAATGTAAGACTGGAAAGGGTTGTGGCCAATAACTATCCCGATGATCTGGTGACCACCATTAGCGGTGGACAGGTATATGCCGGAACATCAGTGAAGGAACAATGGTCCTTACTCTCTTCGCTGTTCAGGGTCAACTATAGTTTTAAGGACAAATACCTCTTTACAGGAACCATCCGTTCCGATAAATCTTCCCGTTTTGGTAAGAACAACCAAACTGGATATTTCCCTTCATTCTCAGTGGGATGGAGATTGAACGAGGAATCTTTCCTATCCTCTTCGGAGACCATCTCCGAATTGAAACTTAGAATGAGCTGGGGGCAGACAGGTAACTTTGAGATACCAAATTATGGAGCTGTAGGTCTATTGTCCCCACAGAACTATAACCTAGCTGGCAATGAGGTCAACGGAATCATCCAGTCCACCATACCAAACCCCAATTTGACTTGGGAAAAATCCGAGCAAGTGGATGTGGGTCTGGAGTTGGGACTCTTCAACAACAGGGTGTTCCTGTTGGCGGACTACTATGACACCAAAACCAGGGATCTCTTGCTGAATGTGGCCATTTCATCCGTATCTGGCTTTGAGACCACTTTGAGAAATCTTGGTAAGGTCCAGAACAAAGGTTTTGAAATTGCTTTGAGCACCAAAAACTTTGTGGGCGATTTCAGCTGGGATACGGATATCAACTTTTCTACCAACAAGAATGAAGTGCTGGCACTCAATGAAGGCAATGAACCCATATATTCCACAGGAAGTGCGGGTATCCGCCACGTAACAAGGGTAGGGGACCCCATAGGCAGCTACTATGGTTATGTTGTGGAAGGTATTTACCAGACCCAAGAGGAAATTGATAGTGCTCCGGTCGATACCCAGGCTCCCAATCCCGGCCCAGGGGACTTCAAGTTCAAGGATGTAGACGGTGATGGTCAGATTACCCCAGATGATAGGACCGTTACGGGAAGTTATTTCCCGGATTTTACTTGGGGTATCAACAACAGGCTAAGTTTTAAGGGCGTTGATTTCGGTTTCTTGATACAAGGGGTCGAGGGCAATGAGATACTCAACCTTACCGGAAGACACTTGTTGAACGGAGAGGCCAACTTTAACTCATATGCAGCGTTCAATGATCGTTGGCGATCGGCCTCCGACCCAGGAAATGGGTGGGTTCCAAGAGCGGACAGGGGAACTGGTAATCACGGTAACAACCAAAGACCATCATCTTTTCAGGTTGAGGATGGGTCCTATATCCGTTTGAGAAATGTTACACTAGGGTACACTTTGCCGACCGATAATCTGTTCGGCAACAAGATCCAAAAACTACGTTTCTACATCACCGGTACCAACTTGTTTACCATTACAGACTATATGGGCTACAACCCTGAGGTTAGTAGTATTACAACCAATAGTTTGACTCCGGGAGAAGATTATGGCGCTTTTCCATTGACCAAGTCCTTTACAATGGGAGTAAACCTAAAGTTCTAACCTAAAAACGGAAAAAAATGAAACGAATTCTATATATAATGCTATGTACGGTACTATTTACCGGATGTAGCGAAGATTTTACCGATCTCGCACCGATCTCTAACAGAAACGAGGCCGATTTCTATAAATCCGCGGATGATTTCGAAGTGGCCATTAATGCCAGTTATAGAGGATTACAGAGCACTGGTGTCTATGGACGGGGCTATTGGACCATGTTCGAGATGAGAAGCGATAACACCGATCAAGGACCTGATGCAACAGGTCTTGCACGACAGTACACCGAAATCAATGCTTTCACGGAGGATGCCTTGAACGAACAGGTATCAACGGCCTGGAGTGAATCCTACAAGGTAATTGCAAATTGCAATGTCATATTGGAACGCATTTCTTCTGTTGAAATGGATGCGTCCACTCGGGATCGAATCGCTGGAGAAGCCCTTTTTATCCGTTCCCTGATGTACTATCACCTGGCCATTGCCTTTGGGAATGTACCATTGCAGTTGGAGTCCTATGTGGCCGGCGACGAATTGGTCCAGGTCTCGGAAACTGTTATCTTGGAACAAATGGTGACCGACTTGGAAACAGCGGAAGGTTACCTCCCCGTTTCATATCCTTCCGGCAGCGTTGGCAAAGCCACAAAAGGGGCAGCGGCCACATTGCTGGCCAAGGTGCAGCTTACTTTGGGGAACAATACCGCCGCAGAGACCGTGTTGCGTAGGATCATCTCAAGTTACGGATATGATTTGGTGCCTGAATATGCAGATCTGTGGGGTGTGGACAACGAGAACAATGAAGAATCCATATTTGAGGTACAGTTCATGAGCGGTGGGATAGGCCAAGGAAGTCTGTTCACCAATGACTTTTCCCCCAGCTCCGCTTTGCAGGCAGGTGCAGGGTACGGAAGGAACAGGCCAACGGTGTCCATGCAAGAAGCTTATGAGGATGGAGATTCCAGGTATGATGCCTCCATGGGAGATTCTTATATAAACTTGGATGCCGAAGTGGTGGAGGCATTGTACATCAAGAAATACCAAGCGGACATAGCCATAGAAAATGATTCGGACATCAACTTTGTGGTCTTTAGGTATGCCGATGTGCTGCTGATGTTGGCCGAGGCTCTGGGTGAGACCGATGAAAGCTATGACTTGATCAATGAAGTCAGGGAAAGGGCAGATTTGGGAGAGATAAATGCGGCCACACCAGGCACATTCGAAGAGAAACTGCTCCATGAAAGAAGGGTGGAACTCGCCTTTGAAAACCACAGATGGGCCGATTTGAGACGTTTCAATGCCATCAACAAGGTGATTGAAGCAGAACCGGTCATTACAGGAACCCGTGAATATTTCTTTATTCCGCAACGCGAGATGGATATCAATCCAAATTTTACGCAGAATTAGGATTTAAAAGACTGGAAGTTAGCGTTTTCTATATATTGAGTTAGTTTGATTGATAGCCCCAACCATGGATTGCCTACTTATGGTTCTATGGTCCCAACTCAATTGGAGGATGCAGCATTTTTTAATATGAAAGTTGCTTGGAAAGAAGTGACCTGGGATTTGATTGCAATAAAATAATAAACCAAATACAGATAAAGACAATGAGAAAATTGACAATGGCAATATGCCTGTGCTTTGCCTTCGTGGTAATGCAAGCACAAGAAAAAAAAGTGTTGAACATCATAGCCATTGGGGCGCACCCCGATGATTGCGATTCCAAATTTGGAGGTACGGCGGCCCTTTTTGCAAAAATGGGACACAACGTAAAATTCCTTGCATTGACCAACGGTGATGCAGGTCACCAGAGCATGGGAGGCGGGCCATTGGCCAAAAAGCGCAGACAAGAGGCCAAGGATGCGGCAAAGGCCTTGGGAATTGCCGAATATGAAGTATTGGACAACCACGACGGGGAATTGTTCCCAACATTGAACGTCCGTTTGGAAGTGATTCGAAGGATTCGTGGTTGGGATGCGGATATCGTTTTGGGACTTAGACCGAACGATTACCACCCAGACCATAGGAATGCAGGATCCGTAGTTCAAGATGCGGCCTACATGAACATTGTGCCCAACGTGGCCCCTGATACCCCTCCTTTGGATAAAAACCCGGTTTTTCTTTATATGAGCGATCATTTTCAAAAACCCTATCCATTCCAGAAGGACATAGCAGTAATAGTGGATGAAGTCATTGATACCAAAGTTGCCGGATTGGCGGCCCACGATTCGCAAATGTTCGAATGGCTGCCATGGACCGCAGGTACCGATTTGTCGACCATACCCAAAGGAAAAGAAGAACGCTTGGCATGGCTCAAGAACAGATGGATGAACAGAAAACCAGATGCAAGCACTTTGGAAGCGGCCAAGAAATGGTATCCGGGCAGGGATATGTCCAAAGTACAACAAGTTGAGTTCTTTGAGATATGTGAGTACGGTAAGCAACCTACAGAAGAAGAGATCAAACAATTGTTCCCTATGTTGGGGAGCAAATAGAACCCAAACCAAGCAAACCAAGCCCAGGAAGAGCATCCGATTAATAACCAACTAACTACCAATGGAGAATAGCAAGCCCACGACCAAGAGATACTATCATATCATTGGGCTGGTAATGCTGGTATTCTTTGTAATATCATTCATTACCAACATACTCAATTCTATTATAGTCGACGTAAAGGACAGTTTTGATCTAAGCCTTACTTTAACGGGCTTACTGCCATTCACTTTCTTTATCGCGTATGGGATCATGTCCATTCCGGCAGGATTCCTCTCCGAGAAGTATAGTGAAAGGACCTTGTTGTCCGTATCGTTCTTGGTCATGGCGCTTGCTTCCCTGGGTTTTGCCCTTGTGCCCCAATACGGCATGTTCAGTATCACACTGTTCACTTTGGGTTGCTGCATGGCCGTTTTGCAGGTCATTATAAACCCAATGCTGAGGGTTGCTGGTGGCGAGGAACACTTTGCGTTCAATTCGGTACTGGCACAGTTGGTGTTCGGTGCAGCTTCATTTTTGAGCCCCTATCTATATAAATATTTGGTGGATAGGGATGGAACTCAAGGAGATGCCATAGCGGAAACATTACGTTCGTGGGTACCAGAAAACCTGCCATGGGTGTCATTATATATTGTGTTTGCCGCCATATCGGTCTTGCTCTTCATCTATGTTTTTATGACAAGGTATCCCAAGTTTGAAAAAACAGCGGATGAGAAGGCAGGGGATGGTAGTTCCTATTGGGACCTCTTGAAAAACAAATGGACCATATTGTATTTCTTGGGGATCTTTTGTTATGTGGGTACCGAGCAAGGGGTAGGCAATTGGATTTCCCAATTTTTATACCAATACCATGGGTTGGACCCACAAACCGTGGGAGCGGACACAGTTTCCTATTTTTGGGCCATGCTGACCGTAGGTTGTCTTTTGGGCCTCGTGCTCTTGAAATTTATGGACAGCCGTAAACTGTTGATATTTGCAACGGCCATAACCATAGTGTTCTTGGTATTGGCCTTGACAGGTTCTTCCCAAATGGCCTTGATCGGGTTTCCGATGGTCGGGTTTTTTATTTCGGTCATGTATTCCATCATTTTTTCATTGGCCCTCAATTCAGTCAAGGAACACCACGGTTCACTTTCGGGGATTCTTTGCACTGGAATTGCTGGTGGGGCGGTCATCCCGTTCATTGTTGGCGGCCTAGGGGAAATGACTACCCTAAGGTCTGGAATGTTCTTTTTGCTGATTCCACTGGCATTCATATTTACCATAGGCTTTTGGGCAAAACCATTGGTCAACAACAAGACCATTAGCCTTAAAAAAGAAAGCTAGTTCCATGCAAAAGGAATTCATAGGGGTTGATATTGGGGGTACCAATATAAAGGCAGGTAAAGTGGTCAATGGATCGGTATTGCAAAGCCATTTGGTGGAGGTTGGCCGAAATGACACGGAAGAAGCAACCCTTGATAAACTCTTTGAAATTATAAATAAAGTAATGACCGATTCTGTGGAGGCCATTGGCATTGGAGTCCCGGCAGTGGTGGACCCAGAATCCGGTATTGTGTACGATGTGCAGAACATTCCTGCATGGACCAAAGTGGCACTGAAGGATTTGGTATATCAAAAGTATAAGGTGCCTGTGTTCATAAACAACGATGCCAATTGTTTTGCACTGGGCGAAAAATACTTCGGAAAGGCGCAAACATATACCAATTGCGTGGCACTTTCCTTGGGTACGGGACTCGGTATGGGGATTTTAATAGACAACAAGCTGTACAATGGTGTTTTGTGCGGTGCAGGGGAAATAGGCATGCTTCCCTATAAAAATGGTATCATGGAGCATTACACAGGCAGTTTTTTCTTTGAGGAAACATATGGGGAATCCGCCAAAGCACTTTTCAATAGGGCATTGGAAGGAGATTCCTTGGCCCTGGAAGCATTCAACGAATATGGAAAGCACTTGGGAGAGGCCATAAAGGCCATTCTCTACCTGTTTGCGCCCGAGATGATCGTGCTCGGGGGGTCTATCAGCAATGCGTACCCATTTTTCAAGGATGCCGTAATGCATTCCCTTGGTTCATTTGCCTATCAAAAACAACTGGAACATTTTAAAATTGAAACATCAGATCTGGTGGATTCACCCATTTTGGGTGCAGCCGCACTATGTCTGTAAAACAAATAACCTTATAAAAAATGAGAATAGTTATAACAGTACTGCTCGCATGTTTCTTGCTAAAGTCCTGTGCGAAGCCAGAACCTGGCAAACAGGTAAGCATCACCATTGAGAACAACAAAAAAGGCGCACCCGTAACGTTGGGAATCCCTTTTCCCAAAGGGGCACTGTACTCAGTGGACAACCTTCGGTTGTTGACTGCCGATGGCGCAGAGATTCCCTGCCAGACTACGGAGGTATCCAATTGGGGTCCAATAGATGAGAGCATCAAGTGGGTTTGGGTGTTCTTTTTCTCTGAAGAAGGTTCTGAGTATGTGTTGGAGTATGGGGACAGTGTGGCGCCCATGCTTCCAAAGGAAAAGATCATATCCACCAATAACATGAGACCACAGGGTGGGATAGATGTGAACACGGGGCCGCTCTCTTTTTCCATCCATAAGAGGGGCAACGGATTTTTGGATGAGGTATATCTGGATTCCGACCAAGACGGGAAATTTGCGGATAATGAATTGATCGGCTCATCAAAGGGGGAGAATCGGGGGTCTTTCTTCGATATTTTGGACGATGCCGGAATCGATGCATCCAAAGCCGTCATCAATGAGGTTTTTAGGGAAAAAGGCTCGGGACCGATGCATTCCATATTTAGGATAGAGGGAACCTATACCTACAATAGGGCGGACAATAACATATCCCCCTTCTCCATTTGGTTGCACACCTATGCAGGAAAAAGCTATATTAAAGTGCTCCATACCATGACCTATACGGGCATACCCGACAAGCATAAGATTCAGGAAGGCCAGCATGCCAACATTGCAACACAGAATGATAAGATCTTATCAGAACAAACAACGGACGACCCAGGATGGACCCAGCCCAATGACCAGATAGCAGGGGTCGGTCTTCAACTCAAATACCATTTGGATGAGAATGTGAGCGTCACCATGCCTTTGTATGATGGGGATTGGAAAGATGAAGAGGCCAAGACTGTCATGGAGGAAGTGACCGTTACTAGCGATGAAACCGTACAATTGTTACAGAAAGGACCCGAGGGTAAAAAAAGCCCAAGCCTTAGAAGCCTATATATGAGTGGCTTTAAAAAAGAGGAAGATCAAAAAGAAGAAGAACTACAACCAAGCTTTGTGGCCACTGTGGACAAGGCCGGCGACAATGTCGCCCAGGCCCAAAAGGCAAAGGGATGGATAAATGTTTCCGACGGGAAAAGAGGGGTTGGTGTCGGCATAAAGAATTTCTTGAAGGAATATCCCAAAGGGATAGAACTGGACGCTTCCACATCTACGTTGACAGGAAGTATCTGGCCCAAGGAAAATGGCCCAAAAAGTTTTGCTAGGGCAAACACTGAGAGCGATGGCGAAATGTTGGACAATTTTGCCCAGGGCATCACCAAAACAACAGAGTTCATTTATTATTTCCATGACAATGACTCCCCTGAAGGAGTGGGTCAGAAAATGGACTATGTTTTGGATGCTCCCGTGGCACATGCTTCCCCAGAATGGTACACCGGTTCTAAGGTGTATGGCAATATGGCCCCTTTTTCCGAAAAGCATCCAGAGTTTGAAAACGCATTGCAGTACAAGTATCAGTGGTGGACCTATAACCAAGAGAACGAACCATGGTACGGTATATTTGACTACGGTGATGGCAAGACCTATTTCTTCAATGGAAGATGGGTCATGTGGACCAATAACGAGCCCACGACCGATTTCATGCTTTGGACCAATTTTATGCGAACCGGGGATCCCAAATTCTTCAATCTGGCACAGGCCATGAGCAGGCATACCATGGATGTGGATAATATCCACTGGCCAAGAAAGCGCACCTATTATGGGGAGATCAATGATGCGATAGATTTTTGGAATTATGAGGACGAACCGGAATCCACCCCTTATCTGGGTATAGGCAGAAGGCATGCCAACGAACATTGGAATGCCCTTTTGAGTGCACACGTTTGGATCCAGGGATGGATTGCGGATTACTATCTGGCAGCCGACCATCGGGCTCTTGAAGTGGCCAAAATGACCGGAGACACCTATATCAATAGAATTTGGGGGGAACACGACCTAAGGGGAAGAAGACTCTATCTGTCCGTTCTTAATTTGGTCGAACTTTATGATGCCACCAAACTCAAAAAATATAAGGATGAACTGGATGATAGGGTGAACATCATGTTGGAATTGCAAGAGAGACAAGGAGGCAACCTTCTATTGGACAGATATGGATATAGCCAAACCTATGTGGCCCAAGGCCTTTACAAATACCAACAGATCACAGGGGACGAAAGGGTGAAAAAAGCTCTGGTTAACCACGCAAGATGGGTTCGCGACGTACCCCCATTGAACCACGAAATGGAATCGTACCTAGCAACGATCTATCCATTGCTGATCGGGTATGAGTTCAGTGGAGAAAAAGTATACCTGAATGAGGCACTTGCTAGGGCAGAGGTACTTAAGATTGGTGAACTGCCCAAAAAACCGGAGGAATATGAAAATGCCGTAGCATATAGCGATGATCTGGTCAAAATTTCGAACCTTCCAGAAAGTAAAGGACGCTTTACCAACTGGCAAACCAACCAAGGGCTTCGTGTGTTTGGCTGGACGCATGCCTATAACATTCCCTATTTGTTGTACTGGCTGGACCAGGAGAATATCGACTAAGAACAACGGATTAAAAAAGGGAGCGCCGGTCATGGATTGGGATGCTCCCTTTTTTATTGTGCACATGTACTAAACAACTCGTAATATAATGCTCTATAAACGTTTGGGCTTTGTCCTTGGCCCCTTACTTTTTGTCTTTATTCATTTATTTTTTAAAGGGGAAGGCCTTTCTAATCAAGGAAGGGACCTGCTTGCGGCCACGGTCTGGATAGGTATTTGGTGGGTCTTGGAGGTGTTGCCCATTGCCGCCACTGCCCTGTTGCCGATTATTCTGTTCCCTTTGTTGGATACGATAAGCCTCGGAGATACCACGGCCAGCTACGGGCATAAATATGTTTTTCTGTATATGGGCGGATTTATGTTGGCAGTGGCCATTGAAAGATGGAATTTACATAAGCGCATTGCATTGAATATTATAAGGATCATTGGCACCAATATGTACACCATCGTCCTTGGATTTATGGTGGCAACGGCATTCCTTTCCATGTGGATCTCGAATACGGCGACCACTGTGATGGTCATGCCCATGGCGGTGTCCATTATCAAACAGTTAAAGGACAACCCAGTCACCCAACAGGATGAGAACGAGATATTCGGAAAGATGCTGATGCTCGCCATTGCCTATGCTGCTTCCATTGGGGGAATAGCCACTTTGATAGGGACCCCACCGAACCTGGTTTTTGCCGGGTTTGTCCAAAAAACCTATGGTGTGGATGTGAGTTTTTGGCAGTGGATGAAATTTGGGCTTCCCGTGGCCTCTATATTACTCGTTTTGGCCTGGCTGTACCTCACCCGAATTGCCTACCCTTTGAGGCAGGGAAGGTTTCCCGGGGGGGAAGAGGAAATAAACCGGCTTCTGAGCGAGCTGGGACCGATTGGAAAGGAAGAAAGGATCGTGTTAGGGGTCTTTGTGCTCACAGCCTTTTGTTGGATCAGCCGCTCCTTCCTGTTAAAACATTTCGTGCCGGCCATTGATGACACCATGATAGCCATAGCATCGGCAGTTGTACTTTTCGCGTTGCCTACCGGAAATGGAAAAGGTTCCATACTGCGTTGGGAAGAAGCTGTTCAGATTCCGTGGGGCATTATTTTGCTCTTTGGAGGAGGAATGGCCATTGCAAAAGGGTTTGAGGATACAGGGCTGGCAAGCTATATAGGTGCCCAGATGGCTTTTTTTGATGGACTGCCATTGTTGGTTTTGCTGCTGTTGGTCATTACCTGCATCAATTTCCTGACGGAGGTCACATCGAATTTGGCCACTACGGCCATGATGCTTCCGGTTTTGGCACCTTTGGCCCTTACCTTGGGAATAGACCCCTTTATATTGATGGTGGCCTGTACCTCTGCGGCATCCTGTGCGTTCATGCTGCCCGTGGCCACTCCACCAAATGCGGTGGTTTTTGGATCGGGATACCTAAGGGTTCCCGATATGGTGAGATCAGGCTTTTTTATGAACCTTATTTCCATTCTTGTATTGGGTATGTTCATTTATTTCCTATTGCCCATGTTGTGGAACCAATGAAAGCAATCCTGACTATTGACCCGTTCGGGATATGGAAGGATAAAATGGTTTTATTGATAGAAGGTGGCCCTAAGCACAATGGCATGACCATGGGAGCCTCCGTACTCTTTTTCACAAGTCTCCTGGATGAGTGGATGGGCCGGATGGTTGAGTCCACTAAAAGCGGAAAATTTGAACCATCCAATATTTGGTTTTAGTGAGTTGAAAATTAGATTTTTGTGATGGTTTTGAGGGTGCTCAATTTTGTCCGGCGAAGGTGGTATACTATGTCCGGCGTTTCCAATCCCATCACCTTACAGGCTTGGGAAACATTGCCCAACTGCTTGGCAAGTTCCAGCAGTCCTAACTTTGGTTTGATGATCTTTTCTTCTGTACTCATCTGACAAATCTAATTTAAGGGTTAAACTAATTTATAAAGATTGTCAGATTAAGTCTTAACTATTACACTTTAATCCTTCAAAATAAAGCACCTGGTCCAACGCAATTTTTAATTGCTTATACCCTGATTTTACAAAAATGAATTCTTTTTCCAAACTGTCTCCCTTTTTAGTGGTTTCGGTTTGTTGTGGATGAATGCGGTCATGGGCCTTTTGTACAGCTGATAAAAACTCGGCATAATTAAAAGGCTTTAGTAGATAATCCACAGCATCCACTCTATACCCTTCCAATGCATAGTGACTAAAAGCTGTGGTAAAGATGACTTTGGTTTTGTCCTTTACAATTTTGGAGAGCTCCATCCCGCTGAGGTCGGGCATTTGAATGTCCAAAAAAAGAAGATCCACTGGATTTCCATTGAAATTTTCTATGGCATCGATGGCATTGGAAAAAGTACCCTTTAATTCCAAGGAGGGAGTTTTGGTGATATAACCCTCAATCAATTTTAGAGCCATGGGCTCATCATCAACGGCAATACAGCTCAAGGTACTTTTGTTCATAACTCAGATTCAAAGTGGAATTTCTAAGGTAACGTGGAAATGTCCAGATTCAACTTCCGTATGAAAATAATGTTTATTCGGATATAAAAGCTCCAATCTGTCCTTGAGATTGCGCAATCCGATTCCCGATCCACTTTCATCCTTGTGGGTCTTTGGAAAGTCGGTATTCTCGCCTTTGAATACGATCTTTTTGTTATCGTAAGCGATCTCAAACAAGATTTTGCTTTCTTCTTGCGCAGACACTCCATGTTTGAACGCATTTTCTATCAATGAAATAAAAAGCAATGGCGGCACTTTCACTTTAGAATCAGGTTTTGGAAACTGATATTCCACCTTGGTTTTGTCCGTCAAACGCAACTTGCTCAACTCTATGTATTTTACCAAAAATTCAATCTCCATGGACAAGGGCACCAGTTCGGTCCGTGTATCATACAACAAGTACCGCATCAATTTGCTTAAACTATGAATGGTACTTTTTGCTTTTTCAGGAGAGATATTGACCAACGCATAAATATTGTTCAGGGAATTGAAGAAGAAATGTGGTTGTAGCTGGTATTGTAAATGTTGCAGATCCGATTTCAACTGTTGATTGGCCGCTTCTTTCTTTTCTACTTCCGATTTGATCAACCGTTCCATGGTTCGTAAGGCAGCTGCCCAAACAATGGGCACCAAAAAAGATAGGGTTTGCACATAATACACCATAGTTCTTGGCGGACCTGAACCATCTCCCCGATTGGGTCTTGGAAAAAAGTATTCGGTTAAACCCTCCCTAATGCCGATCATTAAGATCACCAAAACCACATTGGCAATGATAAAAACTACCTTTTGGTTTGAAAAGAACAGTTTGTCCGCCAAATAAATATAGTTCAGGTAAAAAACCACCATGTACAAAAACAAGGGTATCCACGAAAAAGCAAACACATGTTTAAAAGCTTGATCGGTGTCGTAACTTAAAATATAGGGGAAACTGAACAAGACCATCCATACCATCACATGGAAGAAAACCGTACGCCATTTATTTTTAAGAGCTCCCATGCTGGTCCGGTTATTCGTATCGTAATGCTGTTATTGGATCCAATGCTGATGCCTTACGGGCTGGGTACCATCCGAAGAAAATACCTGTGACCGCACACACCAAGAAGGAAACAATCACGGAATATGATGTGATGATCGTTGGCCAACCCAAAACGCCCTTGATGAACAAAGTGGCGGTAAATCCAAGAATTACACCTATCAATCCTCCTGTTACACTGATCAATATAGCTTCAATTAAAAATTGCAATAAAATATCCGAACCCTTGGCACCAACAGACATGCGGAGACCAATTTCACGGGTACGCTCTTTTACCGATACATACATAATGTTCATAATTCCGATACCACCGATCAATAAGGAAATACTGGCGATGGCCACCAATAATATGGTCAACATTTCACTTGTGGAGCTAAAGGTAGAAATCAATTCATCCATAGAAAACACATTGAAATCATCGTTCTCGTTGCTACCAATATCATGTTGTCTACGCAATATAGTGGATATTTCGTCAACTGCTCCTTGGGCATCCTCCTCGCTGATGGCAGAAGCCACAATGGATTGGATGTAATCTATGGCCAAAATACGTTTTTGAACCGTGGTATAGGGTGCCAAAATCACATCATCTTGATCTTGGCCAAAATTACTCTCCCCTTTTTCTGATAAAACACCGATTATTTTGAAGGGAATACTGTTGAATCGAATCATTTTGCCAATTGGGTCTTCGCCATTGGTAAACAGGTTTTCCGCAACGGTTTGTCCAATCACAGCCACTTTTGCCGCTGATTGTACCTCAGCATTGGTGAACATGCTCCCATCTTCCAAATCCCAAATTTTAATATCCAAGTATTCTGGATTTACCCCATAAATGGAAGTGGGCCAGTTATTGGCTCCATTAATGGATTGTCCGCTTCCGCTTACTTGTGGGGTAACGTATGCCAAAAGAGATGCTTCCTCCTTAAGGGCTTCGTAATCTTTTAATTTCAAAGATTGCATTTCGCTTGGATTCATTCGTACCCCGCCTCGCATATCGGCACCAGGTCTAATATTTATCATATTGGAACCCATGCTCGAAATTTCGTCCCGAATGCTTTGTTTCGATCCTTCACCAATAGCCAACATGGCAATTACCGATGCCACACCGATGATGATACCCAACATGGTGAGCAATGTTCGCATTTTGTTCAGCACAATGGCCTTTAATGCGATTTTGATAAGATTTAATATCCTTGTTTTCATTCGTGGTCCTCTTTTGGTAATGCTGCCAATTCTCTTGCCGCATCGTTAATGTCGGTATTGATTTCATCCTTGATGATATGTCCATCTTTCAAAACCACGGTCCTTCCACTGAATTCTGCAATATCCGGTTCGTGTGTCACAAAGGCGATGGTTTTCCCCTTTCTGTTCAATTCTTGAAAAAGTGACATAATTTCGTAGGAGGTTCTGGTATCCAAGTTACCCGTTGCCTCATCCGCCAAGATGATCACGGGATCGTTCACCAAGGAACGTGCAATGGCCACCCTTTGCTGCTGTCCACCAGAAAGTTGTGCTGGGGTGTGATCCAAACGTTCTCCCAAACCCACCATTTCCAAAGCTGCAACGGCTCTTCGATGCCTTTCTTCGGAAGAAATCTTATTGTTATAGATCAAAGGCAGTTCCACATTTTCAATCGCGGTTGTCCTTGGCAATAGATTGTAGGCCTGAAAGATGAATCCAATTTTCTCGTTTCGGATGGTGGCCAGTTCGTTTCTGTTCAAACTGTTCACAGGCACGCCATCGATAAGATAGGACCCTGAAGATGGGCTATCCAAACAGCCCAAAATGTTGAGCATGGTACTTTTTCCTGAACCACTGGATCCCATGATGGTCACAAATTCTCCTTCGTGAATATCCAAGGACACTCCTTTAAGGGCATGAACAATCTCATCCCCCATTCGGAATTCCCGTTTTAGGTCGTCTATTTTAATGATTGTTTTTGCCATGATTTCCTAGTTCTCTTTTTTCTTGTCGTTGTTACGTCCCGGTGGTTTTGGCATAAACGGACTTCCAGAACTAGCTTCTTCATCTGCCTCTGCATTGCTAATTTCTTTTAAGCTATATACCAATTCATCTCCTTCGGACACACCGTTCACTACTTGCACATTAACTCCGTCACTGGCACCCAGTTTGATTTCTTTTGGCTGAATTCCGGATGAAGTCTTGCTCCATACAACCGTAACATTATCACTCGGTTGTGTTGGCCTATCGGATGGTGGCATCATGCCCAAATCCTGTTGCTCATAATATTTCATCAGCAGATCCATGTTAGGTTGAAAATTGACCGCCTTTGCCTCGATGGTCAACACATCTTTCAACTCCAACGTATAAATGGAAATGGTTGCAGTTAGTCCAGGTTTCAACTTCAATTCTGGGTTCTCTGCTTCAATCACCACGGTGTAGGTTACCACATTCGATTCCACTGTTGGGTCCAAACGCACTTGGGTTACCGTTCCTGCAAACGTTTCGCCTTGGTAAGCATCTACAGTAAATCCAACGCGTTGCCCTTCCACTACACCACCTATATCGGCTTCATCCACATCGGCTTCAACCTGCATTTTTTTCAAATCCTTGGCGATGGTAAACAAAGTTGGTGTTTCAAAACTTGCAGCAACGGTCTGTCCCTCATCAATTTCACGGGACAACACCACACCATCGATTGGGGAATAAATATCAGCGTATCCCAAATTGGTTTTGGCCTCGGTCAAGTTGGAACTGGACTGTACCACCGTACTCTTGGATTTGTTCAAGTTGTACAATGCTTCATCATAATCCGCTTGACTAATCACTTTGTTTTCAAAAAGAACCTTTTGACGGTCATAGATTTTTTGATAGTAATCCTTTTCGTTTACCGCATTGTTGTAGGTCGCTTGTGCTTGAAGTAAGGCCGCTTTTAAATTGGTCTTATCCAATTCGGCCAACAATTGCCCCTTTTTAACTACGCTGTTGAAGTCCACATAGATTTTTTCTACTTCACCGGACACCTGGGTGCCCACTTCCACTTCGTTCAATGGTTCAACGGTTCCTGTAGCGGTCACCATGTTGGTCACCTCACCCATTTGTACTTTTAGGGTTTCTGCCTTTACTTCGGACTGTGCTTTTCCTGACATCATTCTATACCCTATCACTGCTACCAAAATAACTCCAGCGATTATGGCTATGGATTTAATTTTTTTGTTTTTCATCTTGTTAAAGTTTTATTTCGTTTCCTTGGTAAAAATCGAGCAGTTCGTTGTACAGTATGCCCAAGTATTTTGCTTGTAAATAATTCAATTGTGCGTTGGTGTAGGTATTTTGGCTGATGACCAAATCTGTGGTGCTCAACGCATTGAGTTCGTATTTTCTCTGTGCCAATTTATAAGACTCCTCAGCTGCATCACTGGCAGCTTTAGAGGCCTCGATTTGTTCTTGTGCCGACTGGGCATTTTGCCATGCGGTCTCTATTTTTTGATAGAGTTCTTTTTTAGCGGCCTGTAGTTGCAATTTGGATTGCTCTATCCCGATTTTGGCCGTCGCTACCTGGGCCTTGTTCTGGTATTTTGAAAAAATGGGAACGGTAAGGGACAATCCTACTCTTTGGTTGAAGTTTACATCCAACTGATCGGTGAACGTAAAATCATTGGTGCTGGTGTACCCTGAACCAACACTTCCTGTAAGTGACAAGGTGGGGAGAAATCCACCTTTGGCGATATCCAAATCCTTTTCATTGATGGCAGTGCCCAGTTCAGAAGCCTTTATTTCTGGCATTTTTCCAATGGCATTTTGATATACCATCATCTTATTAGGTACTGCTTGACCTTCCAATAAGGGGTTTTCCAAAGGTTCAATCTCCAAATCGACCATTGGGTCCAACTCCAGCAATTGTTTGAGTACAATGATCTGTTGTGCATAGCTATTTTTGGCTGTAATCAGATTGGTTTTGTTGGTCGCTGCTTGGGAAAGGGCATCGGTATAATCTATCATGGCGATGGTCCCTGCTTCCAAACGGGCTTTGGCCCTCTCCACTTCCTGTTCCGAAGCATCCAAGTTGTTCTGTGCCACCTCAATGCTTTCTTTGTTGTACAGAATTTGCAGGTAGGCCTCCAAAATACTGAGCTTAATGTTGTTTTTTGCTTCTTCCACATACAACTCGTTTTGCTCCACCATCAAACGGTTTTGCTTTACGGCATTGTTCAATTGATTTCCGTTATAAAGGGTTACCGAAGTGCTCAATCCCAAATTGGTGGATTTTATCTGTTGGGAAACAAAATCACTGGTAATGGGGTCAATGGAGGAACCCCAGGAAAAGTTTTGTGACGCACTACTGCTTAAATTTGGAAGTTTTGCGTATTTGGATTGGGTTAGGTTTACCTCAGCCCCATCTTTGTCCAAAGCCACTTGTTTAACATCTATACTGTGCTCCAAAGCATAGGAAATACAATCTTGCAATGACCAAACTTGCTTGGTGGCCAAAGAATCCATTTCCTGAGCGTTAATTTGGAAGCCCAGTAAGAGAATAGCTGCTATTGCCTGAATCTTCATTGTTTTACATTTTGAATCAAAATTCCAATAAAGATGTAGGCGATTCGGAAGCGATAGACGTTTGCGGAAATCCGATCTGTGAAATGGGAATTTCTATCGATTTAAATTTTAAGAAAATGAGAACAGTAATAACTAAGCAAGCTTGCTTGGAAGAACAGATAAAAGTTGTCTAACCAATGGTCCGAGAAAAGGGAGGGTTACAATTGGGGAACAAACAAAAAATTTGAGCCGGAAGATAAATTTGATGAAACATGGTTCACTTATTAAATAATTTAAAACAAAACCAAAATAAGTTCAAATAAATGATTAATAAGCGACTCGGATTTTTTTTGAATCTGGGCACGATACTATTTAATTTTTATTAGTTAATTTTGGTTCTCACGAAAGCAAATTGCTTTAAGTGGTCTGTAATTCGGTTAGTAACAAAAATATAGGCAAGGAAAACCCAATAAACTTAAGGGTTAGCGGATGGGGTTCAAATCCTTCCGCGATCACCAGTAAATAAAGGGCCTTGAGGAGTTTTACTTTTCAAGGCTTATTTTTTTGCAAACAATTAATCTTGAACTATGAACTCACAAGTTTTAAAACTTCATCGAATGTTCTTGATGATGGAGCCGTCGCCGCATGATGTCTATGGCCAATTTGCTAACCAGGAATACCAAAATTGGAGAACAAAATGGATTGTATTATCTTGTCCGTAGTTAAACCAATGGAATGAGGCTTCATTTTTTTCTGCTTTGTCTGATTGTCGCATCGTGTGCAAAGCCAACCCAAAACCAAGGTGAAAAGTTATATGCCACCCATTGTGCAAGCTGCCACTCGGCACCCAGAATAGACCATTTGACCAAAGAGCTTTGGGAAAATTCGATTTTGCCAGAAATGGGGGCACGCATGGGAATCCAAGACCCCAACTATGATCCCTATAAAGGTTACACCCATGCAGAACAGTATGATATCAAACAGGCCGGGATATATAGCCCAATACCCACAATTTCACAAGAAGATTGGATAAAATTAAAGGACTATATCCTGGCAAATGCCCCCGATGAGCTTCCAAGGATTCCCAAAAATTCATCAACCCAGATCTTGGAACAATTTGAATTTAAATCCATATCCATCGATAATGTTCCCGGTGCGGCAATTTCCTTTCTAGGTTATGATCAGGGCAACCAGACTATTTTGATAGGAAATTTGGATGGGAGCGTGAACACATTTGATTATGTACAGGGCGAATCCAAAGACATTTTTAGGGCCCAAAGTGCCGTGACCGCGTTTAACCCGACAGACATGGGGGAGGTTGTCACCGCTGTGGGGATTTTGAACCCTTCGCAGCAAAAGGAAGGCTCTTTACTGCTAAGGAATGGAGAGGCCACGGACACCTTGGTCACGGGGCTTCACCGACCTGTGCATAGCTTGGTACATGATTTCAACAAGGATGGGGAACCGGAAATCGTTGTCTGCGAGTTTGGCCATTTGACGGGTGAGCTTTCCATCTTGCAAAAAGATTCCAATGGTATTTATCAAAAGAAGGTACTGATACAGAGTCCAGGTTCAATGCGGTCCATCGTGAGGGACTTGGACAGGGATGGTAGGGATGATATTGTGTTCATGAAGGCACAAGGGGACGAGGCCATAATGGTACTCTACCAAAAAGATGATTTGGTTTTCAGTGCAAATATGTTGTTGCGGTTCAGTCCTGTGTTGGGCACCAGTTGGTTCGAAATGGTGGATCTTGATGGCGATGGGGACGAGGATATCATCACCGTGCACGGCGATAATGCCGACAAGACCCAAATACTAAAACCGTATCATGGCCTACGGATTCATTTGAACAATGGCAAAAACGAGTTTGAAGAATCCTTTTTCTATCCCATGTACGGAGCTACCAGAAGTGAAACCTTCGATTATGACGGGGATGGGGATTTGGACATCGCGCTCATTTCAACATTTCCCGACTATGACGACAGACCTGTAAAGTCTTTTGTCTATCTCGAGAACATTGGCGGTGATGGATTTGGTTTTAAAGAGCATATCTTACCCGGACAAATTGATGGTAAATGGTTTTTGATGAAGGCCGCAGATGTGGATGCCGATGGTGACCAAGACATCATACTCAGTACTTTCACCTATTATTTTACGCCAATTCCAAAAGATTTGTCCCAAAAATGGAGTGGATCCTTGACCGATTTGATGGTACTGGAAAACACCTTGAAATAGCCCATATAAATCAGTCGTTTTTGGAAAACACAAGCAGCTTGCCCTTATTTTGTGTCACTACTACATAAGGTGTTCCTCCACCTGCTTTCTCGACCAAGATCATGTCCTTTGCATCCCCAGGAACCTTAAATCCACTGTCCATGGCATTTTTGAATTGAAAACCACCTTTGTTGTCTCCCACCAATACTCCGCCATTGAAGGCATCGTACCTACCTATGAAGACTTCATTGCCATAATCATTGCCGATCATCAGCACATTTGCGGAAGCATTTCCATCTGATGGTGTTGTGATCATACATTTTATGGGTGCCGACTGTGTTTGCCAGGGAAGCTCACCCATACTGAACTGCCCATTTCCATTATTGATGAAATAGCTGGTTTGGTCATGGTTTGCTGCCAGTTCAAAGGTTCCTTCCAGTTCTTCCGGCGTAAAGAGATCATTTTTGTTCGCATTGGCGTATTCCTTAAAGTAGTCAAACTTTTTTCGGAACAAGGGGCTCTGTCCTATCAGGTCCCCCCAGAAATTTACGGGATAGGAAGTAAAGGTCGAATCTTCAAAACTTTCCCTGAAGTAGGCAAAAAGGATGGGGTCACTAGATCCATTTTTGTCAAAATCCTTCACCAGCATGGTCACGGGTCTTTCCGCTGTGGGACGATAAAAGTTGTTGGTGCCCAAATTTCCTGCAATGATATCCACATCGCCGTCCCCATCAAAATCTTCGGTCAAAACGCACTCCCACCATCCAGAGAGTTGGTTCATGACTGTATCACCCACGCGTTGGAACGTTTCCTTCCTGTTCATGAAAACAGTGATGGGCATAAACTCACCCACCAATATCAAGTCCTTTAGGTTGTCACCGTCAAGATCGGCCCATTTGGCATCGGTTACCATTCCAGGGCTTCTGAGGTCCTTGCAATAGGTTTCTGTCACATCGACAAGAACACCTTTTTCATTTTTCAACAAGTAGCTCTTTTCGGGCGTGGGATATTGTGAAAAAGGCGTACGGCCACCTACGAACAGGTCCATATAGCCGTCCCCATCAAAATCTTCGGCCCTCACCACAGATCCACTTGCGTTTATTCTCGGCATTTTATCTTTTGACAATGTAAAGTTCCCTTTGCCGTCATTGATCATCAACCGATCGGTATAGTAGGGGGATTCCAAATCAAACTCATTACTGCCGGAAACCAGATACATATCCAGATCGCCGTCGTTATCCAGGTCAAAAAGAGCAATGCTCGTTTCCTCATGCCCTTTGTTCGTATCGTCCATAAACAAGGGCTTGTTGGTAAATAATCCGGAGGATTCTTGGAAGAATAGCATGGGAGAGTATCCGGATGAGCTACCAATGATAAAATCTTCATGGCCATCGCCGTTAATGTCCCCTTTGGCAATGCAGGGTCCATTTTGTGTGAGTTTGTGGGGGAGGGTGCGCTGTACGTTGAAATCGACCTTGTCTTCTTCCTCGTGTACATAATCGATTCCCAATTCATCGGAAACTTCCTTATAATTGGGTTTGGATTGCTTTGGAACAAGGGGAAAAGCAAGTTGTTGGGAACTTGGCGAAACAGCCTCCCCATGATCAATCGTCAGGATTTGGTTACTAGCAATGTCCTTCAAGGATTGAAATTTTCCATCAGGCCACAACACTTCAATGGAGGCCATGTTCTGGTGGTTGCCCAGACCAAAGTGGGCCATACCCTGAACTGTGGACAAATAGCCCCTGTTCAACTGATGCTCATAATATTGAAAGCTTCCATCAGCAAATCTGATGGCGATCTTGGTGCCCAATGCTGCCGGATTGGTTGCTGGGCCTTTCAGGTCCAATTGGATATAATTGTTTTGTCCCTTATTCGTGGCCTCTGTATTGTTCTTGAACAGGAATGCTTCATCGTTGATATTGTTCACGATATAATCCAAATCGCCATCCCCGTCAAGGTCGGCAAAGGCCGCACCATTTGAGAATGAGGGAATGTTCAACCCCCATGCTTTTCCCATATCCTTGAATTGGCCATTTCCTTCATTTTTATAGGCATAGTTGGGTATTTTGACCACTGGAATAGAATCCAAAATTTGGGAGGGACGAAGGTATTTGCGTACGTTGAAGTGAAATTCACCAAAATCAAGATCGGTGATGTCCCGTGGAAAACCATTGGTGATCAATAGGTCCTTGAGCCCATCATTATCGGCATCCACGAAGAGGGGAGACCAGCTCCAATCGGTTTTGGCTATTCGGGCCATCAACCCAATCTCGCTGAAGGGCATATTGGGCCCTTGGCCCATTTGGAGCATGTTCCTCATGTACTGATAATCGTAACCAAACTTATCGTTCATGTAATAATCGTTGTAGCGGCTTTCCTTGATGGTGGTCTTTAGCCTGTAATTGGTTTCGCCCAGCATATCAAGCGTAAGGATGTCGAGAAAGCCATCATTGTTGAAATCTGCGATGTCGGAACCCATGGAGAACTTGCTCTGGTGTTTCACGAACTGGCTTATTTGGTCCGTGAACGTTCCGTCCCCATTGTTGATGTAGAGGATATCATTGCTCAGATAATCATTGCTCACATAAATATCCGGCCAGCCGTCATAATTCAGGTCGGAAACTGCAACACCAAGGCCATACCCTTCTATGGTGATGCCTGCTTCCATGGTAACGTCCGTGAAGGTATTGTCGCCATTGTTCCTGTACAGACGGTCATTGCTCAATGAGGAGCCGTCGGTTATCTTTTCCCTATAATTTGCGGGCAGCACGTGTATGTCCACATTGTTGAGTACGTAAAGATCCAGATAGCCATCCTTGTTATAGTCGATAAAGGCCGCGTTCATGCTATTACCAGTGTCTGCAACACCGTACTCTTTGGCCATTTCCTTGAATTTTGGGATGCCGTTCTCATCAATGCCCTGGTTCACGAAGAGGATATTGGCTTTTTCTTCAGGAGTGGCGTACATGGCCGCACAGATATAAATATCAAGGAGGGAATCGTTGTTGATATCAATCACGGCAACGCCTGTTTTCCATTTGTCAGCAGCTCCCACACCGGATTTTTCAGTGACATCCTCAAACTTGAACCCACCTTTATTCAGGTACAGCTTATTGGTCACCTGATTTCCCGTGAAAAAAAGATCTTGACTTCCATCGTTGTTAAAGTCACCCACGGCCACACCTCCGCCATTGAAGATGTATTCACTGGTGAGAATGTTGAAGCTATCGGTCTCAACAATCTGGTTGTTGAATGTGATACCCGAGTGTTTTGAGGAAATCTTTGAGAACAAGGTGTCCTCTTTTTTCTTAGAACAAGAAAGGATCAGTAAAGAGACTAGTGCAATTAAAATATAGCTTTTATTCACTGTGCTGAAGTTTTTACGGGTTGACCAATTTTTTGATAAGATGCTTTTGGTTGCAAGACATCGGGCAATTGTTTGTCCCATAAGTTGGGCTTATTTTATTTGATGGAGATACCTCAGAATTAAAAATACAAATTCAAAATACCTCATTTTACTTCCTGGTGGTTAACAAACGACTAATACGAATTAATTTTTGATTAATGCCGTCCGTTTAAAATCAAAATAGGCTGCCAATAATGATCGGCAACCTATTTTTCTTAAATCAAAATTAAACTAACTCAAGCTATTATACATTCTTAATATCCCTCATTTTGTGTCAATATATTGCCACTTTGGTCTATGGCATTGATTGGAATTGGAAATAGATCGAATCTGGGTTGGTAAGCTTTAAATTTCGTGTCATAACTGGACTGATCAAAATCTTCGCCTTCATTTTGGATATAGGTGGTAATGACCTCTCCGGCAACCCCCCATCTTCTGAGATCGAACAAACGGTGTCCCTCCATGCCCAATTCCAAGCGGCGCTCAAATCGAACTGCTTGTCTGGCATAATCCTGGTTGGGAAAGGAAGCGTAGGGCTCAATTTGGTAATTGGCAGCATCACCTGCACCGTCCACAGCTTGTACATAGGTCATATTCTTGGCCCTATTGCGGACGCGGTTTACATAGTCCAGTGCCAAGGGCAGGTCGGGAGCAGTTTTTTCCACGGCGGCCTCAGCGGCCATCAACAGAACATCTGCAAAACGCATTACGTTATAGTTGATACCCGACCAATCGGAGCCCCAACCCCCAGTGCCACGGTTAGATGCCACTTCACTTGCTTGGTACATATTTTTTTTGGGCAGATAAGGACCGGAAATATCTTTAAAAGAAGCCCTTATCCATGCTTTCCCCGGGTTTAGACCAAAACCGTTATAATCGATTCCCCTTCTTCCCACCGTATAATCCAAACGAGGATCTAATGGACCAGTATGTGGTGTAAAATCAGTTGGGATTTCGGGGGTTTCTGCATTCCCGTCATGATCATAATATGAATTCAGACCATAATCGTTAGTTACATCGGTTGCGGCATAGGAATCCAACAAGGGCAGCCCTGAACCGTCGGTTTGATAAGCATTCACCAAGTCATGGGTAGGTTGGTAAAAACCACAACAAGTGCCCAAAGGCCCGCCCCCGGGAAAGTTCAAGGTGCCGGCTCCATTTCCGTTGAAAGAGCGTCCGGTATCTGAAGAAAATTGAATGGCGAACATAGATTCGGGGCCATTCTCGCCTGCGAAATTAAAGTTGTTCACAAATTCTTCGTTCAATGCATATGGGCCGTTATTGATCACATCGTTGAACAAAGGAAGGGCCTCGTCATATTTTTCTTGGTACAGGTAGGCTTTGCCCAAAAAGGCCTTGGCCACCCAAGAATTTGCCCTCCCCACGCCATTATCTTCTTCCAACTTATCGATCGCGGATTGAAAATCAGCTTCAATTTGGGCCCAAATAGGTCCAGGGTTGGGTTGGTTAAATTCTTCATTGGCCAAATTCTCGGCAGAAATAAAGGGCACGTTGCCATAAAATTTCTGTAGTTCAAAATTAAAATATCCTCTTAGGAAAAGAGCTTCACCTTCTTGTTGGGTAAAATCTCCATCTGGGATTTGATCGATCAGAACAAGGACGGCGTTACAACGGTTCACTCCCCCAAAAAGGGCGCTCCATCTGCCCAAAAACCAGCTGTTGCCGGTCTGCCAGTCCAATGTCTCCACTTGGAACAATGCGGAATTGTCCCCATCTTCACTTCCCCTGTGGGCATCATCGGAGACCACATCGGCCCACCAGTTGTCCCCACCGGCAGCAACGCCCTCTCCTTGGCGACTAACCCTTTCCCCGTCCATGGCAGAATAGGCTGCTGTCAATTTTAGGTCAACACCTACCTCATTCAGTAGATCTTGGTCGGGAATATTTCCCGTGGCAGATTTTTCCGTAAAATCTTCACTACAGGTCCATAATAATAGACCTGCCAGTATTGTTGCAAATATTACTTTCTTTTTCATTCTTTTAAAATTTTAAATTGACCCCAAAGGAATAAATGGAAGCTACAGGATAGTTATTGTCGGAGACCCCGATGGTAAGGTTGTCTATGGCCCCACTATCCAAGAACCGGGGCTGCAGTTCGGGGTCGATACCGTCATAGCCGGTTATCGTGAACAGGTTGGTGCCCTGTAGATACAACCGCACGCTGTCCATGCCCAGGATGCTGGATACTTGTTGGTTGAAGGTGTAGCCGATCTGCAGGTTTTTCAATCTCATATAGGAGCCATCCTCAACAAAGAAGGAGTTTGCTGCACCTTCATTGTTGGTGATGCCCTGACTTAAAGCGGGCAATTCGGCATCCAAGTTGTCTGGCCTCCACGAATCCAGCACACGGACACTTCTGTTTGCATCGAAGAAGGAAGGAAAGTCCGTATATACCTTATCATTGTTGAATATTTCGTTTCCTTGGGAGCCTTGGAAAAAGGCAGACATATCGAAACCTTTGTAGCCCAATGTGATGTTGACGCCATAAGTGAAATCAGGATGGGGCGATCCAATAAACGTTCTATCGTCATCATTGATTTCCCCATCATTGTTCAAATCCCTGTACCGAAACCTTCCCACTCCATCAGCATTGGTGGCAAAACCTTGGGACGGTGCATTGGCCACTTCATCCTCGGAAGCAAAAATCCCATCCACTATTCTACCATAAAAAGACGATATCGGGTGTCCTTCCTGCGTTCTGGTAACGGTACCTGTCGTCCTGAAGCCCCCAAATCCGGTCTGGAAGGCACTGATCAGGTCGATGACCTCATTTTTATAGCTGGAGAAGTTGATATCAATGCCATAGCTAAAACCAGAATCGGCCTGGTCTGAATAACTCAGGGTAGCATCCACACCTTTGTTCTCAATGGAACCCAAGTTCACATAGGGCGGAGCGGCATCAAGGGCAGTTGAACTGTACAAGCTGCCATTTTGGTTGATCAAATCCTTTGTGGTGATTGTAAAATATTCTGCGGCAAGGTTCAATCTGTTGTCAAAGAAACCGAGCTCGATACCGAAGTTGGTGGTTTCACTGGTTTCCCACTTTAAATCTGGATTGCCGGCAGCCGATAAAATGGCACCCTGTGTAAGACTTGATGTGCTGCCTTCAAAAGTATAGTCGGAATATTGCTTGCTCAAAATCGTGAAATTGACAGTAGGGTTGTCCACAGGCAGTGTCTGGTTCCCTAATTGTCCCCAGGAACCTTTTAATTTTAATCGGCTAAAGAAAGAATCAACAGGCCAGAAAGATTCATTGCTCACAACCCACCCTGCACTGAACGAGGGGAATATATCGCTCTTGTTGTCGCCAATAAACCTGGATGATTCGTCCCGGCGAACGGTTGCTGTTAACAGGTAACGACCATCATAGTCATAATTGACGGTCCCAAACATGGAGTATAGGGAGGATGAGTTGTCATAGGCATAAGCTACGTTGGGTGTGCCACCACCATTACTTAATAGATAGTAATCGGGTCTTTCAAAGAAAAAATCGGTCATGGAAATTTCCTTGCCCTTACCGTGCGTATCAAGTGCTTCGATACCGACCAGTGCATTGATGCTGTGGTCTCCAAACGATTTGTTGTAGCTCAAAGTGTTCGTCCATACCCATTCATAGGTATCTTGATCGGCCTCTGTTAATGTATTTGTTGCGAGGGGTTCGGGAGATTCGGGTATCAATGCCCTAAAACGTCTATCATTATATGCCCTAATGGACCCACCAATTGAGGTTTTGAACTGTAGCCCGTCCAAAATGTCCCATGTGGCATAAATATCCCCGAACACCCTAAAGGTTTTCCTGAAATCATCCCTTTGTCGGGTAGCTTCTGCCACTGGGTTATTGGGGTTGGCAAGGCCGTTGGCATTGCTATAACTGCCTGCAAAGTTGCCTTCTACATCATATACGGGAAGCAAAGGGGACATCCTTGTGGCAAAGTTGTACCATGATTGTCCACCACTTCTTCGGTCAAAGGAAATATTGGCATGTTGCCCGATTCGGATTTTCTCCCCAACTTTAAATTCGGAGTTCAATCTCACCGAACCTCTTTTAAAACCCGTATGGATTTGAATACCATCTCGGTTCAAATATCCCGCTGAAAAGAGAAATTTTGATTTTTCATTGCCGTTTTCCAAAGTAATGGAGGCATTTTGGGTAATTGCGGTCCTGTAAATTTCATCCAGCCAATCTGTTCCATTGGGTCTTACGTTCATGGTCACGGGAACGTCCCCTTGTATAGTTTCAGGTACAACTGGATTCGGACCATTTCCATATTGGATATGGTCAGGAACTTCACCATCATTGATTACACTTTGCCAAATCATTTGGCCATGCTGTTGTGGGTTTAACAGTTCTGGCAGATTGGTTGCCACGGAAAATCCAGTATACATATCCAGCGACACCCTTGCCTTATCTAGGTTATAACCACCACTTTTGGTGGTGATGATCACAACACCATTGGAGGCCCGCGCACCATAAATGGCGGCAGCACCATCCTTTAGGACGTTCATTTGCTGGATATCCGCAGGATTTATCGAGTTAAGAATACTCGGGTCATCTGTCTGTACCCCATCAATAATATAGAGAGGATCGTTGCTGTTTCCGGTTCCATAGCCCCTGATACGGACCACTGGAGAGGCTCCTGGCGCTCCATTGTTGGTAATGGTGACCCCGGAGACCCTACCTTGTAGTGCTTCGGCCGCATTCACGATAGGTACCTTGGTGGCCTCTGAGACATCTACAGTACCGACAGAACCGGTCAAATCACCCCTTGTTTGGGTACCATAACCCGTTACCACTACCTCATCCAAGGCAGCGGCATCCTCTTCCATGGAAACGTCCACGGTGGCGTTCCCATTGACAGGTACTTCAACGGTCCTAAAGCCCACATACGAAAAAATCAAGGTGGCATCGGAGGCAGCGGTGATGGCATAATTTCCATCAAAATCTGTTTGCGTTCCGGTCGTGGTGCCCTTTACAATGACATTGGTGCCAGGCAAAGGATTTCCAAGATTGTCCACAACCGTACCTGTTACAGTTATCTGAAAGGAAGGCGTGGTTTCATCCAAGTTCGGGATTGCTGATAATGCGGGTTCCCACGTCAAGAGCAATACAAATGACAAAAAAAGGGCTGAAAATGTTTTGATGTGATCAGCCCCCTTTGTCAAGGTCTGATTTTTGTTTTTGTCCATAAAGTTTAGTTTGTTGAGTTAAATTGGAACCGAGCAAGTAGTTCCAATCGACAGACAATATTAATAAAAATTATCAAAAAATTAACATAAATAACTAATAAGAGTAAAAAATACATTTAAAAAATAAATGATTCGGAATTTGTGGGGATGGCTCCATGGGTCATGGATGTTGATTTTGCCTGACCTAAGAGAGATGTAAATATGATGCGATGGGGCAAAAAAAAAATAACAATTAAAAAATGGATTGTTAGATAAATATTAGCTGTGGGTATGCTTTTCCATTAAAATCTGCATTTTTTCTGTTCCGATGCATTGAAAAGATTCTGTGGCGATAATTTGAATAGATTGATTTTAAATATTTCCATGCAAACCGTGAAGAAAACAATACAGACCTCCATCACTGTACCATACCACATCTTAGGCAAGATGGAATTGGGATGAAGCGCTTGGACATGTTGCCCTTGATAAAGATTAATGTTGATCTCTATCAAGATTGACAATCCATACCAAATCTTTGGTTCTTTTTGAAGGTAATTCTAGGACTGGGGTAGCCAAGTTGGCGGAATCAGCCCGTGGATTGGCCGTTATTGCAACCTGTGGACTCGTCTTATCTCCCATACCTTTGAAAATGTAAACGAAGTTGAACTTTTAAATTAAACAATCATGTCAAACAACACAGTAAAATTGCACCGCGTATTGACCGCTTCACCAGATAAAGTGTTCAAGGCTTTTTCAAATGCAGATGCCTATGCCGCATGGCTTCCACCTTATGGTTTTTTTGCGAAGGTCCATCAAATGGAATTCAAGGCAGGAGGCACTTATAAAATGTCGTTCACCAATTTTTCCACTGGCAATGGCCATTCCTTCGGAGGGGAATTCCTTGAGATAAGACCCAACGAACTGATCCAATATACCGATAGATTCGATGATTCGAATTTACCCGGGGAAATGAAGACCACGATCCGATTGGCAAAAGTTTCCTGCGGAACAGAGTTGCATATTGAACAGACAGGGATTCCCGAAGCCATTCCGGCAGAGATGTGTTATTTGGGCTGGCAAGAATCACTTGAAAAATTGAAGAAACTGGTAGAGCCCGAAATTCCGGATGCGTAAAGTGCGCATCCCCGGCAAGAAAGTTGGTAATAAAAACACATAAAGCATGGCAAACAATAAACTGTTGCGAATGGACAACGTGGGAATCGTTGTGGAATCCCTGGATAAGGCCATTTCCTTTTTCACGAAACTGGGCCTGACATTGGAAGGTCGGACCATAGTGGAAGGGGAGTGGGCGGGCCGGGTTACCGGACTAGACTCCCAACGTGTGGAAATTGCCATGATGGTCACACCAAATGGTCATAGCCGACTGGAGCTATCGCAATTTATTGCTCCCGCCCCCATCTCAGATCACAGAACTGCACCCGTCAATGCACTTGGCTACCTACGTGCCATGTTCACGGTTGAGGACATTGACGGAATGGTGTCCAGACTCATTGCACATGGCGCCGAGCTCGTCGGCGATGTGGTCCAGTACCAAGATTCATATAGATTCTGCTATATCCGTGGCCCAGAAGGAATTCTCATTGGTTTGGCAGAAGAACTTGATAATTGAATGATATCAATCAATATGATCCATTAAAAACGATATGAGAAAATTAACCGTACTGTCCATGATAACCTTGGATGGGGTGCTACAAGGACCCGGTGCTCCAGGTGAAGATCCATCGGGAGGGTTTGAATACGGCGGATGGGTAGCTCCATATGATGATGAAGTCTATAATGGGGCCGTGGAAAAAGAACTGAACCAACATGTAGATTATCTGTTGGGCAGGAACACATTTGAGATTTGGGAGGCGTATTGGCCCGAACATGCCAATTTTTGGCCGGGTATCAATGAAGGGACAAAATACGTACTATCCCATACAAGGAAGACATCGGAATGGAAGAACACAGTCTTTCTCCAAAGTGTGGCAGCTATTGAAAATCTCAAAAAATCCGAAGGTGCCGATATACAAGTTTGGGGCAGTGGAAAACTTGTCCAACTCTTGTTACAGCATGATTTGGTGGACGAACTTCGGCTCAAGATCCATCCATTGACCTTGGGCAAAGGCAAGAATTTGTTTGATAGCGGAACCATTCCGGCAGCCTTTACCTTGACCGAAGGAACCATCACCCCAAAAGGAGTGATATTGGCCAACTATGCACGGTCAGGTCATGTCAAGACCGGCACCGTAGGGATTTAGATATGCGGACCAATTTGTATGGTAGAGGTATTTCGAACAAACATCGATACGGAAGGAAAGGCCTGCTTTATTTTGGGCCTGATCGAGACTGCATTTCCCCAATGTAGGGCCAACTTCGATTTGGAGGATTGCGACAACATATTGCGATTGGAGACTGTGGATGATGGGATAGACGCTAATGCCGTCATGACCTTGATCGAGCACCATGGCCATGCAATAGCAATCTTGCCGGACATAGTGATTCCTTCGATACAACACACCTTTTCAAAATAAGGCTGCCCCGCCCTATTAAATCCATCTTAAGGTTTGTAAACCTTTATAAAGCTTAACCCATTGGACCAAGACAATCGGTTAGTTTTGCTTTTTGCTTGCTTTTCTGTTGGACAATTGTGTGGAGTTTTCCATCGTTGACCAGCATATAAAGCGAAGAATAGGAACAAATCATTCATTCCACTGTCATGATTTCAACATACGAACTGATAAGATATTTTAGGATTGGTTGTATCGTATTTGCCCTTTCCATGGGCAATGTCTGGGCACAATCGGGCAAGGCCAATGCAAACGGAATCACCATCGCCTATGAATCGTTTGGCAACAAGACAGATGAAGCCATCATTTTGATACAGGGAACAGGCGCCACCTTATTGCATTATCCCGTGGAACTCTGTGAGGGCTTGGCTGCCAACGGATACTATGTCATCCGATTTGACAACAGGGATGTGGGCCTGTCTTCCCATCTCGATTCCTTGGGTCAACCCGATTGGGAGGCGATTGGCCCGTTGGTAGGTAGTTGTGAACCCGCTCAACTACCTTATACTTTATTGGATATGGCCGAAGACGTAACAGGTCTGATGGATGCATTGGATGTGGAAAAGGCACACATGGTCGGAACATCAATGGGAGGGTCTATTGCACAATTGCTGGCCATCCATTTTCCAAACAGAGTATTCACGCTGACATCCATAGCTTCTTCCACGGGCAATCCTGCACGTCCACAAGGAAATCCTGAAGCTTTAAAGGCCATGTCCACTCCACCGCCGAACACTTCCGCCCCTGACTCCCTTGCCAATTATTTGGTCAATATATATAGAGTCCTTGGAGGTGTCGATGACAGCACAACGCTAAAAAATAGGGCATTGGACCATGTCAAAAACAGGAACTGGGATCCCAAAAGTGTGAATAGGCAGGTGGCTGCAGTTTTGATCGCGGATTATTGTGACAGAAGGGAACAACTGGGCCAACTTAACATACCTACCATGGTCGTGCATGGCGATGCAGACCCCCTTGTTCCGCTTGAAGTGGGGAAAGAAGTCGCTTCATCCATCCCAAATGCGGAACTGTGCATCATCAAAGGAATGGGACATGATTTATCCATGGAGTTTGTGGATAGCATTGAAGATTGTATTTTAAGGATAGTATCCAAACCCCTTCAGGGACAATAATACACTAACGCGTACCATGGGAACCACAGAGATCATCTTGTTGTTTTTTTCGTTTCAGGCCTTGTTGCTCGGGGCATTTTTTTTGATCAAGAATAGGGGGTACACATATGCCAATAGGTTGTTCGCTCTGTTTTTGTTCCTTTTTTCGTTCAGTATCTTTTCCATAGTGCTGTTCTGGTCACGTTTCAACGAGTCCCTGTTCATCCAACTGATCTATACCTTTTATATCCCCTTTTCCCTTTTTGGCCCCCTGTTCTATTTTTATGTGAGGAATTTGGTGACGGGCAGAAAGATTTCCCTTCGCGATACCTATCACTTTTTACCTTTTCTATTGGTATTGCTGGTCTTTGGGGGATTCATGGTTTTGCCCCTCGCTGAAAAAACCTTTGCCTACCGGCACCATCGGTTATCCGGCTACGAAGACTTTGTTCCCTATTTTGATTATTGCCTCACGGCATTGATGCTCATCTATGGCTTTGCCATCTATAACAGATTCATTAGGAGCTATGACAAGCAGGACGTGAACCTCCGAATCTGGTTGAAGCTGACGAATTCAATCTTTTTGCTTTTCGCACTCTCTTTTGTCGTCTATATCACACTATTGTATTTTGGTCTGTTGACCGAGGAACTGGATTATTTCATTACCTATATGATGGTGCTCTTCGTGGGCATCGTGTCCTATTTCTGTGTCATACAGCCAGAGGTGTTCAATGGCCGTCCAATGGACCGGACCATCCCGTTTGTAAAGTACGAGACTTCCGGTCTCTCGCCCAGTTTCGCCAAAGAACTCAAGGCACAGCTCACGGAACTGATGGAGAATGAAAGACCCTTTTTGAACCCTGAACTCAAACTGAACGACCTGGCCGGAATGTTGGATGTTTCAAGGCACCATGCCTCCCAGTTGATCAATGAACATTTTGGCATGAGTTTTTATGAGTTCATCAATACCTATCGCATAGAGGAAGCAAAAATCAGGTTGAAGGAAGATAGGAACGACAGCATTGAAAGCATCTCCCATGACTGTGGTTTCAACAACAGGGTATCTTTTTATAAATCCTTCAAAAAGATGGAAGGCATTACCCCTTCCGATTATAGGAACCATTTTCTGGCTTCTTAACATTTTTATGCCTCCCGTACTTCGCTAAGAACATCCATTGAAAAGGCAACTCTGCCGACCTCATATTGCTTTCCTGTCCTCTCTTGGACTTTCCCTTGTGTGTGCAGCAAGTTAATCTCTACAAAGGTTAACGTTGATCTCTATGGAGCGCAACGATCTTTCCGCGGTAGATGGCTTCTTTTGAAGCGCAATTGTAAAGGTAGGGCAGTGGGAGGCCTTACTTCAGACAAAAGACAATACTGTAAAATCCATTTGGTTTTGTTCTCATTTGTGAAGTGATTTTTTGAATTAGCACATATACTTCTTCCCTGCCCACCTTTCCCAATTGCACTGACTCTATAATTCTAACTAAAATTAAATGTATGAAAGTAAAGATCCAATGGATTGTGTCGATGGTATGCCTGTTTGGCATATGGTCGTTGTCAGCACAAGAAAAAACAATTTCGGGCCATGTGACCGATCAGTCGGGAATGCCGCTCCCAGGGGTTAACATTGTGGTGAAAGGCACCACTCTAGGTACCCAAACAGATTTTGACGGTAACTATGCCATACAGGCAAGTGTGGGCCAAACGTTATCGTTCACCTATATAGGGCAAAAAACGATCGAGCGTACCGTGGGGACCACCAATACGATCAATGTACAAATGGAGGAAGATGCACAGGCCCTGGATGAGGTAGTTGTGACCGCTCTGGGCATTTCAAGGGAAAAGAAATCCTTGGGGTACGCCACTACTGAACTGGAGGGGGATGATGTGAATGTGCCCGGCGAGAACAATGTCATCAATTCCCTTTCCGGGAAGGCCGCTGGGGTCAATATCACCAGGAACAACAACCTTGGGGGATCTACCAACGTGATCATCAGGGGGGTCACCTCCATCAATGGCGACAACCAGGCCCTTTTCGTTCTGGACGGGGTGCCCTTGAACAACAATCTGGGAAACCTCAATGGAGTAATGAGCGGTCGGGGTGGATATGATTATGGAAACCCGGTAGCTGATATTGACCCTTCCATCATAGAATCGGTGAATATTCTAAAAGGTGCCGCTGCAACAGCGCTTTATGGATCAAGGGCCGCCAATGGTGCGGTGATCATTACCACCAAAAAAGGCAAGGGCGATGGCAAACTGGGCATAACCCTTACCTCGGGAATCACGTTGGGGAAGTTCGATAAAAAAACCTTTATTGAATACCAACAGGAGTATGGGCAGAGTTATTTCGGGGATCTGACCACGGCTTCAGGGACTTTTACGGACGGATTCCGAACCACCATCGATTTTGATGGGGACGGTGCCGTAGACCCTTTGCCCAGATATGGTGACGATGCTTCCTATGGTCCAAGATTTGATCCCAACCTGATGATCTATCAATGGGACGCCCTTGTGGATGACCTGCCATCCTACAGGCAAAAATCCCCGTGGGTGGCAGCTGAACATGGACCTTCCTATTTGTTTCAAACCGCGTACAGCATCAACAATACGCTCAGTTTTTCACAGAACAATGAAAAATCGGATTTCAGGGCCACCTATTCCAATTCCATCCAAACTGGGATTTTGCCCAATAGCGAGATTGTGAAGAACAGCCTCAGTGGCACGGCCGGATATAACCTGTCCGATGATTTGCGGGTTTCCACCAATATAAACTATGCCAACATCCGCGGCAAGGGAAGGAACGGGACAGGGTATGATGGTGCCAACGCCCGGAACCTGATGACCAATTTCAGGCAGTGGTGGGCCGTCAATGCCGACTTGGAAAAGCTGAAAAGGGCCTACGAGACCACAGGCAGGAACGTTACATGGAACTGGTCCACCGTTGATGCTGAAAGGCCCGAGTTTTGGGACAACCCCTATTGGACATTGAACAAAAATATCCCAGAGGATGAACGGAACCGCGTTTTTGGAAATATAAGCCTTGATTACAAGATCAACGATTGGCTGACGGCGAATGCCAGGATTTCCGTAGATCATTTTGATGAACTCAGGGAACAGCATGTGGCTGTTGGCAGTGTGGGCGTACCTTTTTTCTCAACCTATAACCGAAGGTTCAGCGAGTTCAACTATGACGCCAACCTGACCTTCAACAAGACCCTGTGGGAGGATTTCAGCATAACGGCATTGGCCGGTCTCAACATACGAAGGACCATGACCCAAGTGATTTTTGCCCAGACCAACGGGGGGTTGATAGTACCCGATGTCTATGCGTTGAGCAACTCCCTGAACCCTCCCAATCCACCGACCGAGAATTTTTCAAAAGTTGGGGTCGATGGGGTCTTTGGTTCCATTTCCCTGGGATATGGGAACTTCCTCTACCTAGATCTTACGGGTCGCCAAGATAAGGCTTCCACATTGCCTTTGGCCAACAATTCATTCTTCTATCCATCGATTTCCACCAGTTTTGTTTTTTCCAATGTGCTTGATCAAGACTGGCTTTCCTTCGGAAAGTTGCGCTTGAACTATGCGGAAGTCGGGAAATTTGGGGAGCCGCAAAGCCTTATAAGTCCTGTACTCTTAAATCCCAATGGATCTTTTGGAGGAAACAACCTGGCATCCATTAGTGGTACATTGAGAAATCCCGACCTGAAACCGGAAACCACCGAAAGCATGGAGGCAGGTCTGGAGATGAACTTCATCAATAGGCGTATTGGGATAGATGCTGCCATTTACAAGACGAATTCCATCGATCAGATCATTGATGTGGCCGTTTCAACGGCAACTGGTTTTGATAGGAAATTTGTGAATTCGGGAGAAATTGAAAATAAGGGAGTGGAGCTCTCCCTGTATGGATCTCCCATCAAGACCCCAAATTTTGAGTGGAACATAAGGGCCAATTGGTCACAGAACAGGAGCAAGGTACTTTCCCTGTATGAAGGTGTTGACAATTTTGAGGTTTCATCTTCACAAACTGGCATCACTTTCAATGCAACCATTGGCAGGCCATATGGCACACTGAGGGGCAGTAACTTTGTCTATCACGAAAATGGTCGGCCAATCGTGGACCAGGAAACGGGGGCCTATCTGCTATCCGATACCAATGAGGAAATTGGAAATACCAACCCTGATTGGATAGGTGGATTGACCAACAGTTTCAGGTACAAAAATCTATCCTTCAGTTTTCTCATCGATGTGAGGAAGGGAGGGGGCGTTTATTCGGTCGACACCTTTTATGGTTTTGGCACCGGACTCTATCCCGAAACCGTTGGCACCAACCGGCTTGGGAATCCCATACGGAACCATTTGGAAGATGGGGGAGGGTATGTGTTCCCTGGAGTGGCCCCAGATGGAAGTCCGAACACCGTTTTGGCCGATGTCAGTGATGCTTCCGCTGCGTCTGGAGGACTCTTTGGCAATCTACCGCAGGCCTATCACGTGTGGGACGGCTCTTTCGTAAAACTCCGTGAAGTGGCCTTGACCTATACCTTGCCCAAAAAACTGGTCAATAAAATGAATTTGCAGGGCCTTTCCCTGTCACTTACAGGGTCCAACCTTTGGATCATCCATAAAAACATGCCCTATAGTGACCCTGAAGCCGGTTTCAGTGCAGGGAATGTGCAGGGCATCCAAATTGGGGCCTATCCGACTACCAAAAACTATGGGTTCAACATGAAATTGGAATTTTAAGAAATAGACAAGATGAAAAAAATAGCACTTATAATGGTTGCCTTGGGAATGTTGTTTTCCTGTGCCACCGATGATACCTTATCGAACCTCAATAAGGATCCGAAGAATCCGACCGAAGGGGTCCCGGACGAACTGTTTTTCAGCAATGCGCAAAAGGCCCTCTTTGATACCATGGAAAGCATAAGTATCAACATCAATATTTTTAGGTTTTTGCCGCAATATATCACACCCACTACCTATACTTCGGAAAGTTTGTACAATTTTCAGAGCAGGACCATCCCAGGAAATTTTTGGGGCATTCTTTACCGGGATGTGTTGACTGATTTTAAGGCGGCAAGGCAAGAACTGAACCGGGAGGGAAATTATTCGACCTCCAGGGAAATTGCCATTAGGGACAATCGATTGGCCATGGTCACTCTTTTGGAGGTCTATACCTATTCGGTCCTAGTGGATACCTTTGGGAACATTCCCTATTCAGAAGCGTTGGACGGAAACAATCTCACCCCGGCATATGATGATGCCATGGCCATCTATCAAGACCTGTTCACAAAAATCGATACGTCATTGTCCTTGTTGGACACCTCTGCGGAAGGTTATGGTGCCGCTGATGTCATGTACAATGGCAATGTGGAGCAATGGATAAAATTTGGGAATTCCCTAAAACTGAGAATGGCCATGCGATTGGTGGACATTGACCCATCACAGGCCCAATCACTTGTTGAGGAAGCGGCTCCCCATGTTTTTTTATCCAATGATGACAATGCCACCTTTGCCTATATGTCCGCTCCCCCGAACACCAACACACTCTGGCTTTCACTGGTACAAAGTGGCAGGAACGATTATGTGGTCTCGAGTACCATTGTGGATATGATGAACGATTTGGAAGACCCGCGAAGGGACATTTTCTTTTCCAATCCAATGGATGGGGAATATGTGGGTGGACCCTATGGTGCAGGGGCCGATTTTGAAACCACCTCCCAATATGGCAACTTGTTCTTGGAACCGGACCTGCCCGGCAATATTCTGGATTATTCAGAAGTAAAGTTTTTCTTGGCCGAAGCCGCTGCAAGAGGGTATAATGTGGGGGGTACCGCAGAAACGCATTATAATGAAGCAATCAGGGCCTCTTTTGAATATTGGGGATTGTCGGATGCCGAGGCAACTGCCTATTTGGCAAATCCCGATGTGGCTTACACTACGGCCACAGGTAATTTTGAACAAAAGATAGGTACACAATTGTGGATCGCCTTGTTCAATAGAGGTTTTGAGGGATGGTCGCATTGGAGAAGACTTGATTTTCCCATGATGAACCCCGCACCGCAACTGACCTTGGACGACATCCCCGTCCGGCTCACCTATCCCATTGATGAACAGAACCGGAACAATGCCAATAGGGAATCTGCTTCAAATGCCATTGGAGGAGACCGGTTGACCACCAAACTGTTTTGGGATGTAGATTAATGACACCATTTTCGGGAACGGCCTTTTCAATAAGGCCGTTTTTCTTTTTGTGATCAATTCAAACCAACCCTATATGAACCCATACAAACCCGTCGATACCCAAAACAGAAAACCATCTTTTAAAAAAATAACATCCATAGCGCTGCTAGTGGGCACCCTTGACATTCTTGCGGCAATGGTCATCACCTTGCTCCATGGCAATGGGCCCATCAAGATGCTGCGGTATATCGCCAGTGGTGCTTTTGGCAATCTGGCATTTTCGGGAGGGGAAATTTTCACTTTTCTGGGTTTGCTTTTTCACTATTCCTTGGCATTTCTTTGGACCATTTTGTTTTTCAGGGCATATCCGTTCTTAAGGAAAGTGATCAAGAGTGTTCTACTTTTGGGGATAGCTTACGGCCTGTTTGTTTGGGGCGTGATGAATCTGTTGGTCCTTCCAATCTCCAAAGCTTTCCAGGGGCCGTTTACCATGGTTTCCACACTAACGGGAATACTTGTTTTGATGGTCACGATGGGCCTTCCGCTGTCATGTATCGCCAACAGGTTCTACAACGGCGCCCATAAATCCTCCCAAAGGAACCAAAAAAAATGAGCTTTGACCCCTAGAAAATGTCCTTTATAAATCGGATTGTTGATCCAATCCATCAAGGGGGTTGGAGGGATCGGAAGGTATTTGTACTTTAGTATCATCATAAACGGGGTGCCCAATACTAGGCTGAGATCATACCCGAAGACTGGACAGGTAATACTGGCCAAGGAATTTATGAAAACAAAGGGAACTCAATATGAAATCATATTTTAGTTCCCTTTGTCCTTTATTGGCCCTATGGGTATTGGGGGCTTCAAATCCAATATAAATATGCATGTTATTTTCAGTCCCGATGTTTTTCTTTCTGGGTCTTCTTGAGGAATTGGGTATCCGTCAAATCCAGCATCATAGGGGTAATACTCGTTTTACCACCCTTGATGGCCCATCTGTCCGAACCTTCTTCTTCGGGTTCGACGGGGACGACTGTAAACCAAAAAAGAGGTCTTCCCTTCGGGTCTTCCTGGGCGATCACCTTGCCATCGTATTGGCGTAAGGCTTGGCTCGTCCATACAATATCCCCATTGGGAAACCGTGGAAAGTTGATGTTGATGAGTTCCAGTTCCTTCATTTGGATCACTTCGTCCAAAGCATTTTGCACAAAAGGTTTCAAGGCCTCAAAGTTGGTTTCGGATTCACCGACGGATACACTCAGGGCGATACCCCGTACCCCGAAGAGTACCGCTTGCCTTGCGGCGGAGAGCGTCCCCGAGTGCCAGGCCGAGTTTCCCAGATTAGATCCCAGATTGATGCCAGAGAGCACCAAATCGATGTTCTCAAAAAGGTGGAGTCCCAAAGCTACACAGTCCGAAGGGGTGCCATTTACCCTATACGCTTCAATATCATCAAAATGGATGGGGGATGTCTTGTAGGTTATTGGTCTGGATGAGGTGATGGCCTGCCCCATGGAAGATTGTTCCACATCTGGGGCCATCACAATCACCTCCCCGTAGCGGGCGGCCTCTTTTGCCAAGCATGAAATGCCCGGGCTATAAATACCATCATCGTTTGTCACCAAAATCCTCATATCCCAAAGTTTTTATAAAATTTACTAAAAAAGGATTATAAACCTCTTAATATGAGGTTAAAACCCAATGGAATTGCTTAATTTAAATAAAACGTTTCCAAAAGGGGGCATTCGCGAACCGAGTATTTTCATTCAATAAAAGCCATGGACCGATACCAAATCATATACAACCCCACTGCGGGAAACGAAGACCATTCCCCTGAAAAATTGGTCGATCATTTTTCCAAAAAGGGAGTGGAGGTGGAATTGATATCGACCGATGAGAGCGATTGGAAAGCAGCTTTGGAAAAATCACAGGCCCCTGTGATAGTGGCCGGAGGGGATGGAACCGTTCATAAGGTGGCCATTGAAATCCTGAAGCAGGATAACGACCATCCCTTGATCGTGTACCCATTGGGAACGGCCAACAACATAGCCAAGGCACTCCAGGGACCTGGCTACCCACAGGGCGTTATGTCCCCTTTTGATGCAGGCGAGATCACCGGGATAAAAAGTAACCGACATTTTATAGAAAGTTTGGGCTTTGGGGTGTTTCCAAGGTTTGTAAAAGCCATAAAAAAGGAGAAAAACAAAGATGAGGTCAAGCGAGATGGCAAGAAGGTGATACAGTTTTTGAAGGATGTTGTGGACAGCCATAAACCTCGCAAAACGACCATTTATCTGGATGGTGTGAAATTGAAGGGAAAATTTTTGCTGGTGGAGCTGTTCAATATCGATCATGTAGGTCCCAATTTGAACTTGGCACCGAAGAGTGTCCCCAACGATGGTTATTTTGACCTGTGTCTGGTTCCGGCCTCCAAAAAGAAGGAGTTTCAGGAATTTCTGTCTAGCACACCTGCCCAAAAATCAGTTATCGAGGAAAAACAGGATTTGTTTTTACGGTTCCGGTGCAGGACCATACAGTTGAAAAGCAAGGACCCAGATTTTCACATTGACGATGAACTCGTCGATTATTCCGGAGAGAAAATCAAAGTGGAGGTAATGCCCAATCGTTTACAGATGAAGCTCCACTGATTCTTATCCCTCCATTTTATTTCAACTCAAGACCCAGGCAACAATAAATAGAAGGGCTGCAAGATAGAAAATCCAATAGGGACTGGGGTTGTGGGGGTCTTCTCCAAAGAAGAGAACGGTCAGTCGATACAGAACGGGACGGTTGTTCGAAATGAACCGATATCCCATGTCGCTGGCTTTTCTGAACCATGCATATTTTTTATACCAAACCAACAGAAAGCTCCACCTGTGGGTATAGTGCAACACCCTATATGCGGCATGGGCACCGCTGTAAATTTTGCCATCTGTTTCGATCAAGCGAACCGCCTTCCGAAATTCATTTTCAGGGATTTCGTCAATACGCTGGTGCATGCGCTGGTATGGAGCATACCGGATGGAATGGCCTGTAAGGTGCCGCCACCTGATGACCCAGTACTTACAAAAACCACATTGGCCATCCCATATCAATAAAGGACGCATGGGTCTGAAGGTGGAATGGGAGGGAAGCTGCATGGGATTGTGTATTTGGAATAGACTTTTCCCTAGTTGCCTTTGGGGCATTTTGCCCCCATCGTAGGCGGTACGGGCTTATTTAAAAAGATACCAAAAAAAGATTCCAGCACATAACGGATAAGCAATAGGGACAAGATTTTAACGGTTCCGGTCAAAATGAGAAACAGTACCCTGAAGGGAAAAAAGGATTTTGCTTGTCTGGTTGAAACAAACCTATACAAAGGAGGTGTTCATTCCAAAAATGACCCAAAAAAGAGGAATGATGACCCAAAAGGGCAAGGGAGTGAATCAGCATAAAACAAAGCGGTAACTTGATGGATACTTTCATAAAATGCCATTGGGTTTTGTAAAGGTTGTCGGACCATAATATGTATAAGAGTGGAATTGCATTATAAAGCCTATCAAAAAATAAAAATCTATCTGGATAAGATCCAGATGTCCCATGGAAATTTGAGCGTGGTCCTCAATAGAATGCCATTTGCAAAGGGCAAAGCCCCCATAAAATCAAGGATAAAGGAGCTTGAACTCATGAAGGCGCTGTTGTGCGGGTTTTGTTTGAACCTTAGGTCCTCTTTGCCCTATGTGCCAGGATGTAGGTGCAAAGCATTTACATCGTGGTATGGGGACAAGGCATTGTTTGAACCCAATGATCTCTCCAGTTTCAAGGAAAATCTCCTAAAAGCAGATGATGAGGTACTCTTGGACGCAACCTATGCCATTTTGAACGATGAATTTCCTTCAGCGTTGAGGGACATATTTGTACAGCACGCTATCCGGTACAGAAAGATGCGGCAATCGTTGGACCTTGCCCAAGAAAATCCGGTTCCCCAAGAAGAAATATTTGAATAGCCACGGGCTTGTCCGACCCAAAAGGATGACCCGGAAGAAACGGCACGGACCCTTATTTTACAGTAGGTCTGTCACTCATTTTTTCAAGGCAATGTTTTGCGCAATGCAGTCAAAAAAGTGGAGGACAACCCGTTAATTTCGAGAGCAATAATAATCCTTAAAAAAACACTATTATGAAGACATTGGAAGAGTTGTTCGAACATCAATTGAAAGATTTGTACAGTGCCGAAACCCAATTGGTGGACGCCTTGCCAAAAATGGCGGAAAAGGCCAATGACAGCAAATTGCAGAAAGCTTTTGAAAACCATTTGGAAGAGACCAAAGAACACAAAAGCAGGCTTGAGACCATCTGCAAGGAGCTGGACATTTCACCCAAAGGGGAAACCTGCAAGGCCATGGAGGGTTTGATCCGTGAAGCAAAAAGCTTTATCGAGGAGGCGGACACCGATGAGGTAATGGACGCAGGGTTGATCGCCGAGGCACAGCGCGTGGAGCATTATGAAATATCGGGTTATGGCACCGCTGTCCGCTATGCAAAGGAACTTGGCCATCATGACATAGCCGAAAGACTCCGGATGACCTTGGACGAAGAATACGAGGCCGACGATAAGTTGAATGAATTGGCAGAAGGCAGACTGAACAAAAAGGCCATGAAAGAAAACGCTTAAAAAAAGCCTTGCCCAGAAAAGACCTATCCATATCGGGTAGGTCTTCTCCTATAAAAAGCATCATCAAACCGTAAAAAAAAATAGCATATGGCAAATCCAAAGAAATTTCCGGAACAGTCGCAGTCACAACCGGGTGACCAGCACCAAATGAAGCCCCAACCCCAGGTCATTAGGGAAAATTATAAGGGAAGCGACAAACTGAGGGGCAAAGTGGCCCTGATCACTGGAGGGGATAGTGGCATAGGGAGAAGTGTGGCGGTGCATTTTGCCAGAGAAGGTGCCGATGTTGCCATAGTGTACCTGAACGAGGACAAGGATGCGCAGGATACCCGGGCCATGATCGGGGAAGAAGGAAGAAAATGCATCATTTTGTCGGGTGACCTAAAGAAAGAGAAATTTTGCAGGTCTGCCGTCCAGCAGTGTGTGGACCAATTGGGCGGACTGAATATTGTGGTGAACAATGCTGCCATGCAATTTCCGCAGGACAAGTTTACGGACATTTCGTCCGAACAGCTGGAAATTACCTTCCAGACGAACATTTATTCCTATTTCCACATCACGAAGTATGCACTGGAACATTTAAAGGAAAATGATGTGGTGATCAATACGAGCTCCATCACCGCATACAGGGGCCAAGAGGTTCTGGTGGATTATTCCAGCACCAAAGGGGCCATTGTCGGTTTCACCCGTGCCCTCTCCAAAGTGCTAGCAAAACAGAATATCCGTGTCAATGGCGTGGCTCCGGGCCCGATCTGGACGCCCTTGATCCCGTCTTCCTTCGACGAAGTCTCCAAATTTGGGCAACACACCCCCATGGGCCGCGCAGGACAGCCAAGCGAAGTGGCACCGGCCTATGTTTTTTTGGCCAGCGAAGACAGCAGTTACATGACCGGTCAGTTTATACATATCAACGGCGGGGAGATCATAGGAGGATAGAACCTGATCTTCAGGGCGTGTCACTTTTGTACCAACGTGGGGCGATACTTTTTAATGACGTCCAACATGGCGACCTCCGAAGGGGAAAAATACGCCTTACCATTTGAATGCTTTTCAGCATCATCAAAAGCCTTTTGCAGGGAACCGTCCTCGTACGCCGTGACCAATCGCGGGTGTACGTAATGTTTTCTACAAATGTTCCTGGTGTTGCCCAAGGCCTTTGCTGCGGCATCATAGGCAGATAGCAGGTTCTTTTGGATGTCCTTTTTTCGTGATGCCGTTCCCATGTCCATTAGCGTATTGAAAAAAATGACGGAAGCGCCCCAAGTCCTGAAATCCTTCGACGTAAAAAACACATCGCTGATTTCATGCAGGTAGTTGTTGACCATGGCACTGTCCAGAGTTTGCTTTTTACCCTCTTCGTCATAATAATGGAAAAGTTCCCAACCCGGAATATCCTCGCACTGGCCCACCAGACGAATCAACTTTTTATTGCGGACCGTTACGGCATGGTCTTTCCCTTTTTTCCCCACAAACTCAAACTTCATTTTACTTTTGTGGATGGCCACGTGTTTTTTTCTAAGCGTGGAGAGACCATAGGATCGGTTGCGCTTGGCATAATGTTCACTACCAATGCGGATATGGGTTTCCTCCATGAGTTTGATGACCAGGGCGACCACTTTTTCCTTTGGCCAACCTGATTTTTCCAGATCCTGGTCCACCTGCTTTCGGATGGTGGGCAGCTGCTCTCCAAATGCGGTCATTCTATAGAATTTGGTCTGGTTACGGATTTTTGACCAAGTGGAATGGTAGCGGTATTGCTTCCTTTCTTTGGCATCATATCCCACCGCCTGTATGTGCCCGTTGGGCAAATGGGTGATCTTTACGTTTTCCCAGGCAGGGGGAATGACCAGTTCTTTGATCCGCTTTAAGTGCTTTTTGTTCTTTAGCGGTTTGTTCCGGAATCGATACGTAAAACCTTTCCCCTTTCTGTGTCTTTCAATGGGCAGCTTTTGGTCGTCCACATAGACAAGGTCCAAATGCTCCAAAGCAGTCTCAGGAGCCTCTACGAGTTGGTGCAACAATTTTTTTTTGGACATGGGCAATGTTAACGGGTTAAAATTAATCGGGCCCCTATCATAAGCTGTGCCTAAACGAATGGATTTTTGACCCCCTTTTCCATGTGATGTCTTTTTTCCATGTTCCCAAGATGTTGATAAGGAACAAACCTTGAATTTTTTGCGATAAACCGTGGCACAGGCGATGGGTATTTTTGTGATAAACCGTGGCACAGGCGATGGGTATTTTTGTGATATGATGGGGAAACAAGTGGGAGAAAAATTGGAAAACAAAGATGTCCGGACAACATGCCTGGAAAAAGGGTTGAAAGTTGTCCTAATATCGATATTTGCCTCCGTGTTCATCCTAATGCTCCATTCTTGCAATCAAGTACAGAAAATCTCTGACATATTTGTACAACCGACCGATCGTGAAAGATACGAGCGAATGTTTGATGAAAACGACCCTCGTCTTGCCGCATGGAACCGTGCCACACAAACTGCGTTGGCCGATACCCTTTCCATTTCTCTGCCCTATGCAGAAACGGGTGTCTTCCCGTCTGAATTTAACTTCGCCTATGGGTATGATGTCCCATTGCAGAATGGCCGGAAGTTGATGGTTTCGGTTACCCCGATCTCCGATAGCATAGGTGCTTTTGTTGATGTTTACCAGCTTCGGAACGAGCGGGAAAATGAACCGTTGTTGAGCAAAGAAGTAAATGGTGCGGGCGACATTGTGTTGCCCATAGAGGAAACGGGCATCTATAAAATAGTGGTACAGCCCAAAATTGGCTATTCCACAGCATTCCGATTGGATATTTATTCGGAGCCCACACTACTTTTTCCTGTACTTGGTGCAGCGAACAGGAACATTCAAAGTTTTTGGGGAGATGCAAGGGCGGGCGGCACACGACTCCATCAAGGCGTGGACATCTTTGCGCCACGGGCAACCCCTGTGGTTGCGGTAAAGACCGGTAGGGTGAGCTTTACCGGCGAAAGAGGACTTGGGGGAAAGCAAGTGTGGTTCAGGGATGGCCTGTTCAACCATTCATTCTATTATGCCCATCTGGATAGTGTAAAAGTATCCTTTGCCCAGAAAGTGGAGGCAGGAGACACATTGGGTTTTGTTGGCAATACGGGAAATGCCCGGACTACATTGCCACATCTCCATTTTGGTATATATGGGAGCAATGGGGCCATAGATCCCCTGCCGTTCATACAAAAAGGCCAGCGGACCGAGCGAGCACTAAAAACTCCTTTGCCCTACGGGCATATAGGCGCGGAACTTGCCAATGTCAGAAAAGGGCCCACTGTGGAAACAGAAATAATAAGGTCCCTCAAAAAGGAACGCCCAGTGTTCATTTTAGGAAAGACCGCCAACTGGTACCACGTACTTTTTGACGATAACATCCAAGGCTATGTGTACCATACCTTGATCAATGAAAGCGAAGAAGCTGCGGACTGAGCATTTGCTGATGCCCCATATCTCTTGGGCATTGCTGATTCCTTAATGTTTTCCAATAAATATTGATTTTTATTTAAAAGAATAGACTTTTGTCACCCTTTTCAGGGATTTTCCCAACACTGTATTGAGAACATGGTTTTTCAGGGAAGGAAGGCCTCGTTCAAACTTTAGGAGTTTACGTCATGTAAACCCCTAGGAACAAAATACAAATAACCAACCTTTAATTCTTTTTATTATGAAGCATTTCTTTTTGACAATCTTTCTGGTACTGCCCATGCTGCTGGCCGCCCAGATGATCGGTGGTCCGGACCGCAAGCCGGGGGAAGGAGAGGGGCCCTATGATCGCCTCATCATCCGTGGTGTCACCTTGATCGATGGGACCGGGGGACCACCACGCGGGCCAGTGGACATTGTGGTGGAAAAAAACAAAATAGTCGATATTGTGGGTGTGGGCGCCCCCCATGTGCCCATTGACGAATCCAAGCGACCAAAATTGGGCACTGGCAATACGAAGGAAATCGATGCTGCAGGAAAATATCTTATGCCTGGTATCGTAGATCTTCACGTCCATACGGGTGGAGTGCCGAAAGCTCCGGAAGCCGAATACGTTTACAAATTGTGGTTGGCCAATGGTATCACCACGGTAAGGGGCGTTCCTTTTGGAGATTTGGAATGGTCGCTCAAAGAACGTGAGAGGAGTGCCAAGAACGAGATTGTTGCACCAAGGATGGTCTCATTTCACCGCATTGGCAATGGAAAGGAGTGGAAGGACCGTAAGATTCTGACCCCGGAAGATGCCAGGGCCTGGGTACAATACGCTAAAAAGAAAGGGGTTGATGGATTGAAGCTGGGAGCCCACGAGCCATCGATCATGAAAGCGGTCTTGGAGGAAGCGAATTCCTTGGGAATGGGCAGCACGGCCCACTTGGCGCAGAGCGGGGTCGCACAGATGAACGCCATTGATGCCGCCAGACTCGGCTTGACCAGCATGACACACTTCTACGGACTGTTCGAGTCCATGTACGAGAACCATGATGTACAACCTTTTCCGGTGGACATCAACTATGGCGATGAACAGCACCGTTTTGGACAAGTGGCCCGTCAATGGAACTTGGTGAAACCGGGTGGTGAAAAATGGAACGCCCTTTTGGACGAATTCCTGAAGTTGGATTTCTACATCAACCCGACCATGACCATCTATTCTGCAGGAAGGGACGTGATGCGTGCACGCAATGCCGACTGGCACGAAAAATATACCCTGCCGTCCCAAATGGATTTCTTTGAACCAAGTAGAAAAAACCATGGTGCCTATTGGTTCGACTGGACCACCGAGGATGAGGTGGCTTGGAAAAAGTACTATCAGGTATGGATGCAGTTCTTGAACGAGTACAAGAACATGGGTGGAAAAGTGACCGTGGGTTCCGACTCCGGCTTCATCTACCAACTGTACGGTTTTGGGACCATCTTGGAATTGGAGATGTTGCAAGAAGCTGGGTTCCATCCCCTTGAAGTGGTGCGTGCCGCTACCATGCACGGTGCCGAGGAGGTATTCAAGCCCCTTAACAAACCCATCGAGTTCGGGGTAGTGCGTCCTGGTCTGTTGGCCGATATGATCATTGTGGATGAAAACCCATTGCAAAACTTCAAGGTATTGTATGGCACCGGGGCCATACGACTGAACGATGAAACCGGAAAGCCTGAAAGGGTGGGAGGAATCGAATATACCATCAAGGACGGTATCATCTACGACGCCAAGCAATTGCTGCGTGATGTGGAAGCCATGGTGGACAAACAAAAGAAAGAAAGGGCAGGAAAATAACCAACCAAACCCTCTGAAGATCACTATTTCTAAGCAGGTGGACATCATGCAAATGGTGCCACAAAACAAAACCCCCTTTGTTGGCTAAAGGGGGTTTGTTATTTCATCACGTAAATGTCTATTTTCCCAATCCAGCTTGTGCCAAGGTGATCAAAAGTGCCAATTGTATGGATTCGTCACCGGGTTCATCATTCAGGAACCATTCGTGCAGCGAGTGCGCTCCGCCTCCTTTTCCTCCGCGACCGATGCATACGGAAGGAATTCCTTTGGAAACGGGAATATTGATGTTCGTGGACCCACGCCCCAAACTTGGCGTTGCCCCAAAGTATTGCGTAGCGGCCATACTCCTTTGGATGAGGGGCAGGGAAGGGGAAAGCTCTCCAGAAGGTCTATCACCAATCTTGATGAGTTCATAAGTCACTTCATCCCGTACACCACTATTATTGTACTCCACAATGGCCTTTTCCACCGAATTTTTGAAAATAGCTTCAATTTCATCCAAATTTTTTGGGTCCACTGCCCGCATATCCACTTCCATCCACGATTCAAAGGGAATGGAATTCACCGAGGTTCCCCCACCGATACGGCCCACATTGAAACTGGTCCTTGGAATGTCTCCCGAAGTATAGTCCCATGCATCCTTGGAAAAGATATCGATGACCTTGCCCAAGGCATGGTGCGGGTTGGCAAGCCCAAAGGCACCCCAAGAATGGCCGCCAGGCCCTTTTACGGTCAGTTTATACCGTTTGGAACCCAGTCCGGCATTGCTGATCCGTCCCAAGCTACCTCCATCAATGGCGATCCACGAATCGATGTCCAGTTCCGATTCGTTGAAGAGGTATTTCATTCCCCTGAGATCACCCAGTCCTTCTTCACCGACCGTGCCTACGATAAGAATGTCCTTTCGGGTCTTGATTTCTGCCTTGTTCATGGCCTTCAGCATGCTGATGAGCATGGCCAGTCCCCGTGTGTCGTCCCCAATGCCGGGAGCCTTCAGGGTATCCCCGACCTTCTTTACGGTGACATCGGTGCCTTCTGGAAAGACGACGTCCAAATGGGCATCGACCCCCACATAGCCCGGTTCGCCGGAAGTTCCCTTACGCAGGCCGATTACATTACCGACCTTATCGGTCCAAATACTGTCCACACCGGCTTCTTGGAGCATTTGGGAAAAGACCTTTCCACGTTCATCCTCCATGAAAGGCGGGGCCAGCACTTCAGTGAGTGTGATGAGGTCTTCAGTAGTGTTATCCTTTTGCTGCCGTATGAAATCGAAAGCGGCCTTGACCTGTTTTGTCTTGGCCAAGCGTTCCACTTCCTTGATGTATTTGGCTTCGATTTTTTCTTGGGCCATTGTGGAGAATGACAATAGTCCGAAGGTCATCAGCAGACCCCATTGGAATTGTTTCATGTTTGGTGTTCTTTTTAGGTTTAGTTTGATGATTGACAGTTTTAACCACAAAAGCGCAAATACATGCGCTTTTATGACCGTAATCCCCGTGAAGGTAACGGTTTTCCCAAACTAAAACTAAACCAAGCTTTACCTTTCCATGCTCATCGCTGTACGTTTTCCAAGGTTTCCCCTTTTTCCACGATGACAAAGTCGGAACGCCTGTTCACCAAATGTTCCTGTTCGCTGCACTTCACACCGTTGGAACATTTGTTCTTCAAGCGGTATTCCCCATAACCGTTGGCACTCACGATGCGGTCCGGTTCCACTCCTTTGGAGATGAGGTACCACATGGTGGATTTTGCCCTATCGTCCGACAGCCTAAAATTGTATTGGTCCGACCCCCTGGAATCGGTGTGCGACTCTATCTTTATCTTGATGCTGGGGAATTCCTTCATGGCAAAAAGGACTTTTTCCAGCTCGATTTCGGCCCTTGGGGTGATTTCCGATTTGTCATAGTCAAAGTAAATGGGATCCACCTTGATTTTTTCCACATCGCCCTCCTTCACCACCAAACTTTCGAAAGGAGTAAGGTACACCATGTTCTCTTCTGATGGACTTTGGGGATTTTCGCCCGTGTTGATCAAAATCTCTTTTTTGGTGAACCTTGGTTTGGAGAACACCAGTCTGCTTTCCTTGTTACAGGGCAATGTCACACTGAAGGCCCCATTGTCATCCGTTTTCATGCCCGTGACAAATCCAGTGGTGGTATCGTAGAGTTCCACATTTGCCATGGGTAGGGGGTCGCCAGTTTTTTCATTCAGCACATAGCCCGAATAGACCAAACAATTGACAGGTTTAGCTTTTTTGATGCGATAGATGTCATCGTCCCCCACACCGCCAAATCGGTTGGAGGCATAGTACCCATTTCCGGTTTCGCCACGGAGGGTCATGGAAAAGTCATCCATATTGCCATTGATCGGTGGGCCAATGTTCTTGGGCAGTGCATAGCTGTCCTTCGACTGTATGGTGGTGGAAAAAATATCCAATCCCCCAAGGCCATAATGCCCATCGGAAGAGAAGTAAAGGGTGTTCCCATCCACATAGGGGAACATCTCCCTACCTTTGGTATTTACATTGGGCCCCAAGTTTTTGGGAGGGGTCAGGGCATCCCCATCAACGCCGATTTCCACCACATACAGATCGCTTTCCCCATAACCGCCAGGCATATTGGAGGTGAAATAAAGGTATTTTCCATCTGCGCTCAGGGCCGGGTGCCCGCATGAGTAGTCCTTACTGTTCAAGGACAGCGAGCTCACATTTACCAATTCATTGTTCAGGATGCTCCCCTTGAGGATCTGCATGTGGGAAAGTCCGTCGCTATTCGCGTTCAGCTTGTCCTTTTTCAGATAGTTCCGGGTAAAATAGAGGGTCTGTCCCCCAGGGGCAACGGCCACATTGGCATCATGGTAGGAGGATGCCAGATTGTCCAAAAACTTTTCGGGCACAGCGCGGGACACATTGGGATTGGTCACGTAGAGGTCCAGATAGGGCTGGTTGTTCCACGGATACAGCTTTCCGCTGGATTTTAAGGTGTCCCTGGCCGAGGCAAAGATCAAAAGGTCCTCATAGAACGATGGTGCAAAATCTGATTTTTTGCTGTTGAAGGCCAACTTCTGTACTTCAAAAACGGGATCATGCGTCAAAATGCTGTCCAGATATGTTTTCTGGGCCATGATCATATCCAATCTTTTTTGGTCGGAATAGAAGTCGCGTAGCAATTTGTCCGCTTCCTCAGCCTGCATGTCGGCCTTGAGGCATTGCACCAGTTTGATGATGTTGCCCTCTCCCGTGTTTTTCCCTTCAGATGCATAGAGCTTGGCATACCATTCCTTGGCCTTTTGGTATTCGCTCATATTGAAATAGCTGTCCGCCAACCGTTGCACCACGTGCAGGGAAGGGTTTGATTTTTCCGCAGCCAGGTCTTTGTACAGGACTATGGCCTTGTCAAACTTAAAGTCATTGAAAAGTTCGTCCGCCCTTTCAAGCTTGTTCTGCGCCATTGCACTGATAAAGGAACAGAACGCTATAAGAAGTATCGTTTTTTTCATGGTATTATTTTTTAGACATTCAGTGGTCCTTAGAAAAATCTTGGAGAGAGCGCCCTTTTGGTTACATCGAAAACACTGTATTTCAAGATGATTTCGTGTGAACCATCATTGTAATTGTCCAAGCCTGTCAAGGAATAGTCATAGGCATAGCCCACAAAGAACCTTTTGGCAAAATGGAGCCCCGCCAGTATGCTCACGGCATCGTCATACCTGTAGGCCAGACCTAGGTTCACCTTTTCCTGCAAAAGGAAGTTTGCGGAAACGTCCAAAGTGAGGGGGGTGCCCGAAACATGCTTGGTGAGCATGGCCGGCTTGAACTTGATACTGCTGGAAAGATCCATCACATAGCCAGCCATGAAGTAGTACTGGCTTTTTCTGTCCGTTACCGTCCTGTCGTCATCACTGTATATTTCAGAGTTCATGAAATTGTCGGTGGATAGTCCCAGGTACCAACGATCACTATAGAAATAGGCACCTACCCCGAACATGGGCCTGGTCTCATTGAGGTTTTCACTGAAAACGGGATCCAGATCGTCCGAGAAGACTCCTTTGGACCAGTCAATGTTCAGGATGTCCAACCCGGCATTCAAGCCAAGGGACAATCTGGTTTTTTGGCCTGTTGGGATCTCATACGCAAAATGTCCGTTCACTTTCACGTTGTTGGATGCGCCGATATTGTCGTTCACGGCGGTCAGGCCAAGCCCTATCCTTTTGCCGGTCCGGCCCTGTATGGTGAACGATTGGGTCTCGGGTGCCCCGTCGAGGCCCACCCATTGCGTGCGGTAGAGCACATTTGCCTCAAAATTGGCGCTGGTCCCTGTGTATCCAGAGTTTAGGACCGTTGTGTTGTACATGTATTGCGTGTACTGTGGGGCCTGCTGTCCTTTGACCCCGGTCCAATGCAACGCCAATGTGAGGCATAGTATGGCTCCTATCTTATTTTTTATCATCTGTATCATTGTTAAATGGTATTGTTTGATTTGAAAAGGGTACCTATCGTGCCAATTGTATCCAACCCACGAGGTTTCTGTTCAGTTCCGGGATGTTGATGACATAATAATAAGTGCCGGAGGGTAAATGCTCCCCTTTGTTGAGGATGCCGTTCACGTTGGCTATCCCGTCCCAGTTGTTCTGGTAGTCGATGGTCTCGAAGACCTTGTTCCCATTTCTGCTGAATACTTTTATGCTATTGGCATAATCTTCTATGCACTCTATTTCGAAAAAGTCGTTGAAACCATCGTTGTTGGGGGAGAACTCGTTGTACACCTTTAGGCAGAATTCCTCTCCCAGAACACACTCGATGACCGCCACGTCCAATTGGAACATTTCAGTGGGGCTGCAACTGGCCGTGTCTTCATAGCCCACGCTGATGGATGTATTTTGCAGACTGTCCCACGTAACGGTCACAAAATCGTCGGTGGACGTTCCCCCTGCCACAATGCTTCCGCCGGTAACCGTCCAGGAATACATCTGTTTGCCGGTCTCTGTGGTATAGGTGTATTCTTCCCCATTCAGACAAGCCTCTTCGGTCTGTCCTGTAAGTGTGATGGGTCCGCTATCATCAATTGTAACAGCAATCGATAATCGGTCAGTACTTTCGCATCCATTGGTGTCCCTTATGGCCGCATAATAATTGCTGCCATCTTCCAAAGGTGTTGAAGCATCCAGTTCTTGACCTCCGGAAGGACTGTCATAGAATACCACATTGGTCTCGTTCACTTGGAGATCTCCCACAGTGGGGTCATTGCTTGCACAAAATGTCTGTGTACTGGAAGTGGTGGTCGGTGTCGCCGGATTGATGATGTCCACAGTGATACCTATTCTGGCGAGGACTGAAACCGGAATGCCTAAAATCCCTGCAAAATAAACCTCCCCGTCCACCAAGGGAGTGTCAAGGTCCAATTCCACCAGGCTATCCAGGCTGTCGAAAAGTGAGATATTGCTCCCCACCTCCAAATCGAGCAAGGTAGGATTGTCCGAGGCACAGAATATTTGAAGAACATCATCAACGATCAGGTCGGGAAGATCTAGATCAATTTCCCCGGTCAGTGTGCAAAGCCCGCCGTTGATGAATACCTCAATGGCTGTATCGGGATCGAGAGCCAAATCCGACCCATCAACGTCAATGTCAAAATCCAAATTGGCATCCAAAACGCCATTGTAGGTTTGACCATTGATGGTAAGGGTTATGGCATCCCCGACATTTGCATCGCCGGTAATACTGCCAGATACTGTATATGTTGGCACTCCCAAAAAGAAGTCGATCAAGTTGTCCAAGGTGATGTTGGGCGCTGAAATAATATTGACAATTGCGGCTGAATCCACAACTTCGACATTGGCCACTTGCAGGTCGCCAGGGGCATTTTCACAACCAGCTGTGGCTTCGGTGACCCTTACATAATAAGAATATGGGCTGCCCGCTTGGTCCAATCCGTTGATGGTGAGTGTTCCGTCATCCGGGTCGATGTTGTATGTTACCGACCCTACTACCTGCCCATCCGTGATCTCGTTTGTGGCGTTGGCGTCAAAATACCAACTATAGGTGCCATCCACATCACTGGAAGGGATCAATACCACATTATTGGAGGAACAAATGGGATTCTCATCACCAATGATAGTGATGTCACTGGTCGTTGGAATGTCAACTACATTTACGGGTACTGGAACTCTGGGGGATTCTTCGGGGCAACCCACTTCAGCCGCTGCTACATAATATGTTGTGTCCGTGTTCAAGATGGGTGTTGTATAGGCCTCCCCGGAATTTAACGTGGCCAATAGATTTCCACCTGTCTCGGCATCATACCATCGCAATTGGTTGCCCACGGATGTAGTGGCGGTCAAATCTACGGATGAGCCGTCACAGATGCTTACATCTTGTGAGTCTGGATCTAATTCAGGCATGGCCGGGGCACGGTATATTTCAAAGAGGTTCAGATTTTGGTCCAAAGAAATGTTCAGTAGGGAAGACAACCGGAGTGTGACCCTATCGGCAGGTGCTCCCGGGTCCAATGGGATGGTGACCACTTCCCCGCCTTGCAACAGACCCAATAGATCAGCATTCAAAAGGCTGGAAATGTTTTCTGTAAAAAAGGGAGATTGAGAACCATTTTGAACGATGGCTTCAATATTGTTCAGGACACCCGCCTGAACCAATTCAGGATCCACACCTAACCGGATGTAGAAATTTTCCCCATCTTCGGAAAGAGTATCAAAGTAAACGGTCTGTTCAATGCTGGCGGCCACGCCCAAGACACCTAGTCCCAATTGGGATGAAGTAGCCAAATCCCCATCTATGGCCAAATGGGGATCGATTACCCCTGCCCCAAGGTTCAACAGGTCCAAAGTAAGCCCGCTCCCATCAAATGAAGTATATGTGGGAGTTCCGCACAAAGCGGGATCGGCACCGTGGAAAGCCCCAAAGACACTCAACTCCCTGGTGTTGTTCAGGCCAATCAATGATCCTATGCTATTGGTGAGTCTTACCCTGTTGTAGTCCGAATCGGGAGCCATGGCCAAAAAGTAATCGTTGTTCACATTGGTCACGACCCTTAACATATCCGTTGTGAAGGGATTGGCATCGCTGGAGGATTCTTCCATCACCGTTGCGGCATTGTTCTTGACAGTGACCGTGAATTCCTGGTTTCCGATAAGCACTGTGCCCAAAATATCGGATAAAAGCCCTCCAAGATTACCCCCCAATAAAAGGGGAAGCAAATCTTCCTCAGTTTCCAGTTTTACATAGGAAGTGGTGTTGGATGTCAAAGTAGAAGGAAACCCTACTTCCAAATGACCGGCGTAGGCGCCGATTCCCAATGCGATGCCAGTACTTGCTCTGACAGTTGCAGCGGTGGACAGATTACCATCGATCGCGTTGGCCGAATTGTCCACTTCATCCTCGCTTATAATGTTTGTGGCAAAGGTTTGTCCCTTAGCGGAGATAATAGATAAAACAAACAAAATAAAGAATGATGACCTTTTGAAATAAAGTATTGATTTATTCATAATTTAAGTCATGTATTTTTATACATAACTCAATTATTTTTCAATTATTTTATTTCGTAGTCTAATTCTTACTAAAAATGAAAGAAAATATGATTTATATCATGTGTAAAATGAAATTTTTATTGCATAGAAATATTATTATATATAGTTAAAAATGTGTGATAAAAGTGAGATTTGGATTATTAATAATGATATCAATGTGCATTCAAACTATTTGTAGAAAAGCTGGGTGAAGTATAGAGTGCCCGATTCATCTGCCTGAACGCTGACGGCCGTGTAGAGAAAATCCCCTTCCATTACTTTTCTGTGGATGTCACTTTTGATCCATGCTTGGACTATGGCCTTGGCGGTCGTGTAGCTCTTTCCCACATTTTCGGACACATAATCCGCATTGGCATCTTGGGCCAGGTTGGAGGACCGTACATCAAAATTATCATGGCTGATTTTGCCATCAGAGATCATTTCTTCCGTATGTTGGGCCGCATAGTCATAGGCGATACCATCAAACTCCAAGGCAATCAACCCTTTTGATGATCGATATTCGTTCACAAGTTCAATAATTTCCAACTCGATGTCCGAAGCCACATTTTCGGGAGAAAGTACAAGCTCATCCTCCAATGAAGGAGCACTGCAAGAAGCCATAAAAAGTACAAGTGTGATGAAGATAAAGTGGGGGAATTTCTGTTTTTTCAAAACTAGGTTTTTTAAATTCGGGTGCAAAAGTATCCCGACAATTCCCATGGTTAAAGACCAGTGGGGTTCTTTATGTGAAGTGGCCATTATCCTCGATGAAAGACCTGGATTTTGCCCAAATCCGCTTGATGTGGAATCAATGAAAAACGGTTATCGGGAAAAGCCTTCAGATTATCGTGGCACTATGTAAGGGAAAGATTGTTAATTGGAATTTTTTTGAAAAATTCACAAGTTTTGACGTACTTGAACAAAAAATAACAGCATGACCATTTTTGTGGATATGGACGAGGTGATAGCCGATGCATTTGGCGCACATCTTGAACTTTACAATAAAGAATTCAATGCCCAACTCAAAATAGAAGATTGTTATGGCCGGGAGGCATGGCAGTGCGTACCGGAAGCGCACCAACAGTCCATACGGGACCATACTTGGCGCGATGGATTTTTCAAGTACTTGAAAGTTATACCGGATAGCCAGGAAGTACTTTTTGAACTCAACAAAAAGCATGAAGTCTATATCGCCTCCGCTGCTATGGAATTTCCACAGTCCCTTCGGGAAAAATCGGATTGGCTGGATGAGTTTTTCCCTTTTATCCCTTGGCAAAATCGAATCCTGTGCGGTAACAAGCATGTTTTGAAAGGGGATATCCTCATCGATGACCGCAGCAAGAACCTTGAGTTTTTCCCAGGTCGGCCTATCATGTTCACCTCTCCCCACAATACAAATATCTCGGCTTTCGAACGAGCTGATACCTGGAGGGACATAGCCGACAAACTTTTGTAACTTGTAGTCCCAAAACAAAACAGATGCTATCCCGGATATTTTTCATGGCCACTCTTTTATTGCTACAGGCCTGTGCCGCACAATCCCAGTTGGTACAGGATGAACTGGAGACCGTGACCAAGGAAAACCTCAAATACTACCTTTATTATCCAGAAGGGTATTCTCCAACGGGGGACAAAGAGTTCGGCATTTTGCTGTTTTTGCATGGTGGTGGCGAATCCGGAGGGGAATTGGGATGGGTAAAAAGAAATGGTCCGCCCAGACTCTTGGCGGAGGGCAAGCAATTCCCGTTTTTGATCTTGGCCCCGCAAAACCCCCATGAAAAGAAATGGTGGAACACCCATGCCGTGATGCAATTGTTGGACTCCGTCGTCGATGCCAGTAGGGTCGACACCGAAAAAATTTATTTGACAGGGCTCAGTAGGGGAGGAAGTGCAGCTTGGGAACTGGCCACACAATACCCCGATAAATTTGCGGCCATGGCCGTGGTCTGTGGTATGGCGCCCTTGCCCTACGCCCATTGGATTGAAAAGGAAATGCCCATCTGGGTCTTTCACGGGGACAAGGACGATGTCATTGATGTGGAAGAATCTGACCAAATGGTGGATAAGCTAAAGGAAATGGGATACAATGTCCGCTACACTAGATATAAAGGTGTGGGGCATGATGCATGGGATCGGGCCTATACCACCGATTCCCTCTATACTTGGTTTGCCGAACAAAAACGTATAAACTGATGACGATGAAATATTGGATGCCCTTTTTTTGCCTTGTTGTCCTTATTGCCTGCCGTGGGAAAAATGTGGAAGGGAAAAATAGGGAAGATGGACTTGTGGGAATGGAAAAGGAAGCCACCTTGCAGGTCGTGGACACGCTTTCCCAAGAACCAAAGCGGAAAACATTTGAAGGACTGGCCGATACCACTTTTGTCCGTTTGGCCGATTTCAGTGATGATTTTGCGTACGACCTTCGCTATGCCACGGAAAACAATTTTTTAAAGGCCAAGGTCTATGACTGTGCCGAATGTTACACCCGGGTCAAAACGGCCAAGGCACTCATTGCCGCCAACAAGGATTTTCTGAAAAAAGGGGTCAAGATCAAGTTTTTTGATTGTTACAGGCCCAATTCCGTACAGTACAAGATGTGGGAAATTGTGCCCAATCCGCAATACGTGGCCAATCCCGTCAAAGGGTCCATACACAACAAAGGCGGGGCCGTGGACATCACTTTGGTGGATATGGAGGGCAACGAACTGGATATGGGCACCGATTTTGACTTTTTCGGAAAAAGAGCCTACCACGACAATACAGATTTGCCCAAAGCGATTTTGGACAATAGAAAACTATTGAAGGAAACCATGGAATCACATGGTTTTTGGTCCATCCGGACCGAGTGGTGGCACTATAACCTGTCAGCCGCCTCCAATGATAAGGTGGCCAACTTCAAATGGGAATGCAATGATTGACCTTTATTCGGATATATGAAAATACTTGGAAAAACAACTTTGATTTTTACATTGATGACGATTGCAATGTCAGCACAGGATACGATAATGCCCCTATGGCCGAAAGCAATTCCCAACCAGATAGAATCTGAGGAAAAGGAAGTTGTGGAGCATACAGATGATGGGATAACCTGGATCACCAATGTCCAGACCCCCACATTGGAAGTCTATTTGCCCGCCCCAAAACATGCGAATGGGCAGGCCGTGCTCATCTTTCCGGGAGGCGGATACCATGGTCTGGCCTACGATTGGGAGGGAACGGACATTGCGAAGTCCCTCACCGTTAAAGGTGTGGCCGGCATTGTGATAAAATATCGATTGCCTTGGTCAAAGTCCATAACCAATGGCAAAAATGCAGTGCCTTTGCAAGATGCACAACGGGCCATCAGGTTGGTACGGTCGAAGGCAGCAGCGTGGGGCATCGCACCCGACAAGATCGGCATCATGGGGTTTTCGGCAGGAGGCCATCTGGCCTCTTCGTTGGGCACCCACTATAAAGATAAGGTGTATCAGCGGCAGGATGCGGCCGATGATCTCTCCGCACGACCTGATTTTATGGCATTGATCTATCCGGTCATCACTTTGGGCCACCCAAGTACCCACACGGGGTCCAGGACTTCCTTGTTGGGCGAGAACCCTACACAGGAGGAAGTGGACTACCTCTCCAATGAAAAACACGTCAATGGGGATACGCCTCCCGTATTCCTGTTGCATGCCATGGATGACAAAGCAGTGCCCGTGGAGAACACCACTTTGTTCTTTGAGGCTTTACGGCAGCATCAGGTCCCTGCCACCATGCATGTCTATCCAACAGGAGGCCATGGTTTTTCTATGGCTTTGACCGACGAGCGATTGAAAAATTGGATGGAACTGCTTTTTGATTGGCTTGCCAACCTGGACTAGTCCTTCGTTTTTGCACACTGTAAAACCAATAGGGAGTCAGTGAGGTCTTTCGTGAAGAAAAGATATGTCTCACCCCCATCCTTAATTTTATGCTTTTTACGGAGATCGGCCACGGACAATGGAAAATTACGAGTGGTAATGTTGGCCTTGGTGATGCCAAGTGCTTTCATCGCGCTTTTGGAGTAGGGAAGCACCTTTTCTATAATAAAAGACCTTCCGGGGAAATCCACCAATGTGGGCGAAGTGTATAAATGGGAATGGGGGTGTAGTTTATGGAGTTGGTAGGCGGCGCCAATGGACTTGAACCCCCCTGATTTCAATATGGCTGCATTTGGCTCGTACAAATAGGCCGATGGTTCACCCAGGGCAACAGTGCTGTTCTGTTCGTCCTCTAGCACGAATCGGAACTTGTCCTCCTTGCCGTTGATGATGTTCACGGTCTGGACGGCAATGCTGCCCACAACATCTTTTTCAAGCACGAACAAAAGCTCTTTGACCTCATTGTTGAGGGCGACCACATGCACCTCTTTTACATGATCTAGTTCACTGATGCCTTGCTTGATGTCGAGCAACGGTGACGTCTTCAATAACACATTTTGGGTCTTCTGAAAAATCAGGTCGAGATTTTCTGGTAGATTGGGCAAGCAATCGGCAAGTAAAAAAACTTTTCCCTTCTTGTCGTTCCGTCTTGACGGGTCGATGTAGATCCAATCGAATGTTTGTGTCGTGGTCTTCAGAAAATCCATTCCATCCACAGCAAAGCAGTTGATGTTTTCCCTGCCCAGGACTTTGAAATTATGGGCGGCAATTTCACTCAGTTCCGGATTGATTTCACAATGCACTACGGAGTCCATTTTTTGGGAAAAGAAATAGCAGTCCACACCAAACCCACCGGTAAGATCTGCCAGTGATTTTCCACTTACGATTTGGGCCTTATACTTTGCCGTGGCTTCGGAGCTGGTCTGCTCAATATTGAGTTTGTTGGGGTAGTAGATGTGGGCCGAATGGAACCAAGTGGGCAGTTTGTCTTGGCTCTTTTTTTTCGCTTCAAGCTGGGCAACCAGTTCTTTTTGGGATACCCCTTCAAATTGGGGTTTCTGTAGTAAAACTGACATCATGTCAGTATTGAAATTTTCAGATATAAATGATTGTGGACCAGTATGTAATATAAATTTATTCAAATCGATACTATAAGCCTTTGGTCAATTTTTTCACAAAGGTATTTTCGGCCAGAAATTCCTTCAAGATGACTTTGATGGCGGTATATCCGGGTACGGCAACGACCATTCCGACTACCCCAAAAAGCAATCCCGCTATGATGATGATCAAGAAGATTTCGAGGGGATGTGATTTCACACTGGTGGAAAAAATGAAGGGCTGTGAAAAGAAATTATCCACCAATTGACCCACGGCCAAACCGATCAAAACATAGAGTGTTTTTGGCAATATCACCGCACTGAAATCTTCCCCTAAAAAACTGGTCATGGTGAGCGTGACCATAATGGCCCCGCCGATGAGCGGACCTATGTATGGAATGATGTTGAAGAGGGCACAAAGGAAGGCGATGACGACGGCGTTTTCCACTCCCACGATCAACAGTGCTATGGTGTAAATCACAAAAAGAATGAAAAGTTGCAACAGGATCCCGGCAAAGTATCTGGAGAGCAATCCGTTGATTTTATCAATGGATTTGACCAAATTACTTTCCTTATTGTCTGGCACAAACGTCAACATCCCATTTTGGAACAATTTGCTGTCCTTCAAAAAGAAAAATGAAATGAAGAGCACCGAAAATAGGCCCACGCTGAAATTACTAAGGGTATTGATAAAGGAGTTGATGAAGTTCGGGATAAACTTCAGGTCGAGGCCTTTGAGCACATTTTCCTCAATTTTGGCCTCCTCGATCAGGTCATCCACATTCCTTGTCGAAGCACCAAAGTAATCCAGGATTTGGTAATACAGACTGTTTATGTCCGTCTTAAGGGTGTCAATGTCCAAGAGGGAAAGGTTTTTGCTCTGTTCCGAGATCAATGGGATAAAAAGGGCCAGGATGCCCAGAAAGATGGAGAGCATGAAAACCATGGCCGCCACCACTGCAAGCGTGTTGGGGAATCTTAGCCTTCGCCGTAAGAACAGCACGATGGGTCTGCCCAGCAATGCGATGACAGCAGCTATGACCAAATAGGCCAATACGGACCGGATCTTGTAGATGAAATAGGCCAAAAGGACCACACCGACCATGATGGCCACAGCCCTAACTATTCCGTTGGCTATTGTCTTAGAGTTCATGAAAATCAGCTTTTAAAGGCATATGCTATAATATTGGCACCCATTTGGAGCGCTTTCAAACGGACTTCCTCTGGGTCATTGTGCACCGTAGGGTCTTCCCAGCCATCACCAAGATCGCACTCAAATGTATAAAGTAGGATCAATCTGCCATTGTCAAAAATGCCAAATGCCTGGGGCCTTTTTCCGTCGTGTTCATGGATTTTGGGGAGTCCCTCCGGAAACTTGAACTTTTGGTCAAAAATGGGGTGGTCGGCTCCCAGTTCCTCCAATTCCTTTTCGGGAAAGAGTTTTTGGAGTTCCCTCTTGAGGTAAGGCTCCATGCCATAGTTGTCATCGATGTGCAAAAAACCACCGGATAGGAGATAGGTCTTCAAATTCTGCACTTCATCGTCCGTAAAAAAGACATTGCCATGACCTGTCATGTGGAGGAAGGGGTATTTGAAGATGGTGACACTGCCGGCCTCTACAGTCTCGGGCTGGGCATCCATCTTGGTGCCAAGGTTGGCATTGCAAAACTGTATCAGATTGGGAAGTGCCGTGGGGTTGGAATACCAATCGCCCCCACCGCCATACTTCAATACGGCAATCTGCTGGGCATCGGAAGAAGCCATGACAAAAATGAAAGCAATGGTCAGCAGAAATATCCTTTTCATGGTGAAACGTGCCAATTGATTCAAAAGTAAGGCATACGGTCCAAAAAAGAGGAAAAATATTCTTTTTGGTCAGCTGTTGATTATGGATACCGTTGAGCAGGCCACAATGGCGGCCGTTTCAGTGCGGAGACGGTTGTTCCCAAGGGAGATGGGCACAAAGCCCTTTTCTCTGGCCAAATCCACTTCCCCTTTTGAAAAATCCCCTTCGGGCCCTATGAGTATGACAACATCCATATCGGCGATCACCCTTCGCTTCAGTTCCATTTTTTCGCCATTGTGGCAATGCGCGATGAACTTGAGCCCTAAAAACTCCTTTTCCAGGAACTCATTGTAGGATATGGGCGGGTTGAGTTTGGGCAGAATGGTCTGCAGGGACTGTTTCATGGCAGATTGTATCACGCGCTCCATCCGTTCCAGCTTTATCGTTTTTCGTTCGGAATGTTCGCAGATGATAGGGGTGATCTCGTCCACACCTATTTCGGTCGCTTTTTCCAACAGCCACTCATACCTGTCGTTCATTTTTGTGGGGGCCACGGCCATGTGGAGGCTGTACCTTTTGGGAATGGCCTTGATTCGGGATATGATCTGCGCCACACATTTTTTGGGGTCGGGGAGCAAAATCTCAGCCTCGAACAGGTGGCCCTTGCCATTGGTGATTTGGAGCATGTCGCCCTCCGTTTTTCGCAACACCCGAACAATGTGCTTGCTCTCTTCGGGGGAAAAGGTAAACTGCTTGACGCTGTTGTCCAATGAAGGGTCGTAAAAAAGTTGCATGTTTTCTCGATTTTTAAGGTTCGGGCCTTTCTCGGGGAAAGCTTTAGCTTCCTATGGCATATCTTGCCTTCGCCGCTACACTCTGGTCCGTGAACTGTCCTTTTTCAAATTTAAGATAACCGACAATACCGATCATTGCGGCATTGTCCGTACAATATTCAAACTTTGGGATATAGGTTTTCCACCCCAAGATTTCCTCTGCCTCCTTGAGCTTGGCCCGTATCCCCGAATTTGCGGCAACGCCCCCACCAATGGCCACTTCCTTGATGCCTGTCTGTTCCACCGCCATGTGCAGTTTTTCCATAAGGATTTCCAGGATGGTATGCTGCACCGAAGCACAGATGTCGTTGATGTTCTCGGCAATAAAATTGGGGTTCTTTTGGGTTTCCCTTTGCAAGAAATAGAGGATGCTCGTCTTCAGGCCACTGAAACTGAAATTTAGGCCATCGACCTTGGGCTTGGGAAAATCGAAGGCCAAGGGGTTGCCCATACGTGCATATTTATCCACCAAGGGTCCACCGGGATAGGGAAGTCCCATCAGTTTGGCGCTTTTGTCAAAAGCTTCCCCCACGGCATCGTCCAGGGTCTCTCCCAGCACTTCCATGGTGAAATGGTCGGAAACCTTCACGATCTGGGTATGCCCTCCACTGATCGTCATGCCCAAAAACGGAAAGGAAGGGGAAGTCCCCTCTTTATCGGCAATGAAATGCGCCAGGATATGGGCTTCCATGTGGTTCACCTCGATTAAGGGAATGTCCAGACCCAAGGCCAGTGACTTTGCGAAGGAAGTGCCCACGAGCAATGAGCCCATCAATCCTGGCCCTCTTGTAAAAGCTATGGCGGATAGCTGTTTTTTGTCGATATTTGCCTTGGCCAAGGCTTGGTGTACCACGGGAACGATATTCTGTTGATGTGCCCTAGAGGCCAACTCTGGGACAACACCTCCATATTGCTTGTGGATTTCTTGTGTAGCTACCACATTGCTCAGTACTTTTGCATCACAAAGTATGGCAGCGGATGTGTCATCGCAGGACGATTCAATGGCGAGGATATATTTTTTTATGTCTGTCACAGGTTTTGGAACAAAAATTGGTCATCAAAGGTAAAACATAAAGCCCTATCAAAAAACTTCGCAAAATACTGTTGCGCTCCCTACTGGCCATTCTGGTGCTATTGGTTTTGGCCTCATTGGTGCTCTCCATGCCCGTGGTGCAGACCAAATTGGCCCGATACGCAACGGATTCCATCAACAAGGAGTTTGGGACCAATATTCAGATCGATCGGGTGAGTCTTTCCCTTTTCACCTTGAATGCGGGCATCAAGGGAGTTTATGTGGAGGACTACAAAAAGGATACACTTTTTTACATTGAGAAACTGAACACCTCAATCCTCAACCTCAGAAACATGGCCAGTGGCAGTAAGATGGAGTTTGGCGATATTGAAGTGGATGGACTCATCTTTAATCTGAAGACCCACGAAGGGGAAACCGATACCAACCTCGATGTTTTTGTGGCGAAATTGGATGATGGCAAACCCAGAGATCCAGGTACCCCGCCCTTCTTTTTGGCTTCAGATGAAATACAGATCGAAAATGGGACGTTCAGGTTGATCGATGAAAACCTGGAATCTGAAAAGATTTTGGATTTTACAGGAATCAAGATCCTCTCCCAGGATTTCCAGATTTTGGGACCAGAGGTCACCCTTAATATTTTGGACCTCTCCATGCAGGCCAAACGGGGGATCTTGTTGAAGAAACTGGCGGCAAACTTCAAATATACCAAAGAGGAAATGCGCTTTGATTCCCTGTTGATCGACACCGAACAATCCGAACTGAAAGGGAATTTGGTGTTCAAGTACAATCGGGAGGACTTTTCCGAGTTTCTGGATCGGGTGAATGTGGAGGCGGATTTCACGGAATCCACCGTTGCCCTCAATGAGGTAAATGCATTTTTTGATGAGTTCGGCAAGGATAGGGAAGTCACTTTTACCGGAAACTTCAGTGGGGTGCTCAATAAACTCCAGGTGAGCGACCTGTTCCTTTTTACGGACAATACGGGGATACGTGGGGATTTTGAGTTTGATAACCTTTTCAGCGAACAGGCCCCTTTTGTATTACGGGGGGATATCGACAACCTTACCTCGAGCTATTACCAACTTAGGGGCATTTTGCCCAATATCCTTGGAGAGAACATCCCTGAATCGGTACAAAAACTGGGGCAGTTCACCGTGCGTGGGGATGCCGAGGTCACCGAAACCTCTCTGGATGCCAAGGTCAATTTGAACACCGCCATTGGCAGTAGCTATGTGGATCTGCAAATGACCAATATCCAGACCATGGACGATGCCTCGTACATTGGCTTCATATCCTTGATAGATTTTGATCTGGGGAGTTTTATCAACGATGATCAATTTGGATTGACCTCTTTGGACATGAACGTCGAAGGGAAGGGATTTGTGGCCGAAAGCCTGAATACGGAGGTCATAGGGGAGATTTACAAACTGGAGTTCAACGGATATGAGTACAATAAGATCAAGGTATCAGGTATTTTAAAGGACCAACTCTTCGATGGGTCCCTGTTGTGCAATGATGAGAACTTCCGGTTTGATTTTAAGGGACTGGCAGATTTTGGGGGAGGAGAGAACAAGTTCAACTTTATCGCAGCCGTGGATTATGCCGATTTGAAGAAACTGAATTTCATAGACGATAGCATCGCCATTTTCAAGGGCAATGTCAACATGGATATCGAAGGCAGTACCCTGGACGATATTGCAGGTCAGATGAATTTCACCAACACCACCTATCAGAACAAAAACGACACCTATTTTTTTGAGGATTTTACCGTGAACTCTTCTTTTGATAAGGATACAGTACGGACAATTGAGATCAACTCGCCCGACATCATCACCGGATACATGCGTGGAAAGTTCAAGGTCAACGAGATCGGAAAATTGGTGCAGAATTCAGTGGGGAGCATCTACACCAATTATAGGCCGTTCGAAATATCCAAAGGTCAATACCTGGACTTTAATTTCAAGATCTACAATAAGATTGTGGATGTATTTGTCCCCGATATCACTTTTGATCCCAACACGTTCATACGTGGAAACATCGTGGCGGATGAAGGTGACTTTAAGCTGACCTTTAAATCCCCCAGCATAGAGGCCTTTGAAAACAAGTTCGACAACATCGAATTGAAAATAGACAATAAGAACCCGCTCTTCAACACATTTATTTCCGTGGAGGACATGTCAACGGTGTATTATGACATCAAGGATTTCAACCTGATCAACACCACCCTCAAGGACACCCTCTTCTTTAGGACGGAGTTCAAGGGCGGCAGCGAATACAACGATAGCTACAACCTTAACTTCTACCATACCTTCAACGAGAACAACAAATCCGTCATTGGCCTCAAAAAATCCGAGGTCAGTTTTAAGGGAAATACCTGGGTGCTGAACAAGGATGGGAACAGCAAGAACAAGGTCATTTTCAACAGTGATCTGGACAGTATCCGGATAGAGGACGTTGTGATGGACAACAACAATAGGGAACAGATCCGTTTGCGGGGAGAATTTGCCGATTCCACCTATAAAAATTTGGACCTTCAATTTAAGATCGTTTCCCTGAGCAAGATCACCCCAGCGATAGACAGCCTCAAACTGAATGGGGCTGTGGACGGATTCTTGAACATTCTTCAAAAGGACGGGAAATATTTGCCCACCTCAAGCCTCAACATCAAGGATTTCAGTGTGAACAACATCCGTTTGGGGGATTTGGAAGTAGGCATTTTTGGGAACAACGACCTTACCGAGTTCGGTGTGAGCACCTGGTTGAACGACAATGGAAAGGAGAAATTGAGCATCAACGGGAAGGTGACCAACATCAATAACAGACAGGATCTGGACCTGATGGCCAATTTGACGGATTTTGATATGGCACCCTTCAGTCCCTTGGGGGAAGGGGTCATTTCCAACATCAGGGGCAAGATCGGCGGTACGGCAAAGATCAGTGGAAGTGTTGAAAACCCTTCCATAAATGGGGAACTCACGCTCAATGAAGCAGGAATGGGTGTTCCTTATCTCAATGTGGATTATGATTTTGCCCCTTACTCAAAGGTCCGGCTTTTTGATCAATCCTTCTATTTTGAAAATGTAGGTCTCTCGGATGTGGATGAAGGGACCACGGCCACCCTTGACGGTACCATCAGCCATACAGGTTTTGAAGAATGGTACTTGGGACTGGACGTGGACACCAAGAACAACCGTTTTTTGATCCTCAATACAGAATTTGATGAGGAGTCATTGTACTACGGAACAGGGTTCATCAACGGGACAGGTAGCATCTATGGTCCTACGGACGCACTCACCATCTCCGTGGATGCCACAACGGCAAGAGGAACTTCCTTGAAAATCCCCTTGAGCGACGTGACCAGCGTGGGGGACTATTCCTTCATCAATTTCATTGAAAAGGGAGGGCCGCAATCCTTTGAAGAGGAAAGGGTCCTGGAGGAATACCAAGGCTTGGAAATGGCCTTTGACCTTGCGGTAACGCCCGATGCGGAAGTGGAGATCGTGGTGGACAGAAGTTCCGGAAGTTCCCTCAAAGGGACTGGGGAAGGGATTTTGTTGATAGAGATCAATACGAATGGTAAGTTCAATATGTATGGGGACTTTGTTGTGGTTTCTGGGGAGTACAATTTAAAATATGGTGGGGTCATCGACAAGAAGTTCAAGGTGCGTCCAGGAGGCACCATTCTTTGGGAGCGAGATCCCTTGGCCGCCCAATTGAACCTCGAGGCGGTCTATTCCCTCAATGCCAATCCCGGCCCCCTTTTGGACAATGCAGGTTTTACGGGAAGGATTCCAACCGAGGTGGTCGTCCGATTGGACGGTGAACTGGAAAGCCCCAATATCAATTTTGATATTGATTTTCCAGGGACCAATTCCGTGGTGCAGTCCGAACTCCAATACAGGTTGCAGGATCCCACGGTCAAGGAGCGGAATGCATTTTTCCTGCTCGCCCAAGGAACCTTTGTGAATGCACAGAGTGGGATCAGCCAACAAGCAGTTACCGGAAACTTGATCCAAACGGCTTCTGGGCTGCTCAACCAGATTTTGGGCAGCAACAACGACAAGTTCAATCTGGGGGTATCCTATGAGCAAGGACTTTTGGATCCCAATGCGGACATCCGCACGGAAAACAGGATCGGGGTCACCGTTTCCACCCAAATTTCCGACCGCATTCTGGTGAACGGAAGGGTAGGGGTGCCTGTGGGCGGGGTTTCCGAGACCGTAGTGGCCGGCGATGTTGAGGTTCAGGTGCTACTGAACGACGAAGGCACCCTCAGTGCCAAGATATTCAACCGGGAAAACCAAATTCAACAGTTTTTGGCCGAACGCCAAGGCTATACCCAAGGGGTCGGACTTTCCTATCAAGTGGATTTTGACAGTTTCAAGGAATTGATGCGAAAGGTTTTCCAAAAGAAAGAAAAAGTGGAGGCACCTGCCCCACAAAAAGCAGTTACAGAAGAGGTTATGGGGAAGGATAACCTGATCCGTTTTTCGCCCAAATCAAATGGCTCTCCAAAATCCAAAGGTTAGGTTGAAGTTTTACACATTTTTTGATTGTTTTTTTACGAAAACGTTTGAGAAATTCCCCTAAAACAAATAAACTATCAAGACATTCATAAATTGGATAAAGTTTCCTAGTTTTGATCTCTTAAAATTTTTAATGGCTTCAGAAATTAAGAAAATAGGAGTTTTTACCTCAGGTGGGGACTCGCCGGGAATGAATGCTGCCATTCGTTCCGTAGTCCGTACTTGTGCGTATTTGAAGATTGAATGTGTGGGTATCTATCGAGGATACCAGGGTATGATAGAAGGGGATTTCAAGACCCTCGATGCACGAAGTGTGAACAATATCATCAACAAAGGGGGGACCATTTTAAAATCCGCCCGTTGCGAAGAGTTCAGGACAAAGCAAGGAAGACAGAAAGCTTACGACCAATTGGTAAAGGAAGGTATAGATGCCTTTGTAGTGATTGGGGGCAATGGGAGCTTTCACGGTGCCATGTTGTTCAACCAAGAATTTGGTTTCCCAGTGATGGGAATCCCCGGAACCATCGACAACGATATTTTGGGGACCTCATTTACCCTAGGTTTTGACACCGCCATCAACACCGTGGTGGAAGCAGTGGACAAGATCAGGGACACGGCAAGTTCGCACAACCGCCTCTTCTTTGTGGAAGTGATGGGAAGGGATGTGGGCCATATCGCCCTCAATGCAGGGGTTGGTGCAGGGGCCGAGGAAATACTTATCCCAGAGCAAAATTTGGGACTGGAACGCCTTTTGGAATCCCTGAAACGCAGTAAGGCCTCTGGAAAATCCTCCAGTATAGTCATTGTGGCCGAAGGGGACAGGACCGGTAAAAATGTGTTCGAGCTCAAGGAATATGTGGAACAGCACTTGCCCATCTATGATGTGCGGGTATCCGTTTTGGGGCACATGCAGCGTGGAGGCAACCCCACCTGCTACGACCGCGTTTTGGCCAGTAGAATGGGCGTGAAGGCCGTGGAAAGCCTATTGGAAGGAAAATCCAACTATATGGTGGGCATCAGGGACACCAAACTGGTGCTTACCCCGATTGCGGACGCCATCAAGGCCCACACGGAAATTGACGAGGAACTCTTGAGGGTTTCCGATATCATGACAACATAAAACATAAACATAAAAAAAGTAGAAATGTCAAAATTGAAAATAGGGATCAACGGATTCGGTAGAATTGGAAGGTTGGTATTTAGGGCAACCGTAAAAAGAGGCGATGTAGATGTTGTGGCCATCAACGACTTGTTGGATGTGGACCATCTTGCCTACTTGTTGAAATACGATTCGGTACACGGTGTGTTTGATGGTACCGTGGAAGTAAAGGACGGCCATTTGGTCGTAAACGGAAAAACCATCAGGATCACCGCCGAGCGCGACCCGAAAAATTTGAAATGGGATGCCGTAGGTGCTGAGGTCGTTGCAGAATGTACCGGGATCTTCACCACTTTGGAAACAGCACAGTACCACATTGATGGTGGTGCCAAAAAAGTAGTGATCTCCGCTCCTTCAAAAGATGCCCCCATGTTCGTTATGGGTGTGAACCACAAAGAAGTGAAGCCTACCGACACCATTATCTCCAATGCTTCCTGTACCACCAACTGTTTGGCCCCTATCGCAAAGGTGCTCAACGATGAGTTTGGTATTGCTGAGGCTTTGATGACCACCGTACATGCTACCACGGCCACGCAATTGACCGTGGACGGACCTTCCCGAAAAGATTTCAGGGGTGGTAGAAGTGCCCTTTTGAACATTATCCCCGCCGCCACAGGTGCTGCCAAGGCAGTGACCAAAGTAATCCCATCCTTGGAAGGGAAACTTACGGGTATGGCCTTCAGGGTGCCCACCGCCGACGTTTCTGTAGTGGACCTTACCGTGAAATTGGAGAAGGAAACTTCTTATGAAGGAATCAAAAAAGCCATGAAAAAAGCCGCTGATGGTGAATTGAAAGGCATCTTGGGCTATACGGACGAATTGGTCGTCTCCCAGGATTTCGTGGGTGATGTAAGGACCTCCATTTTTGATGCCGATGCCGGTATCGAGTTGAACTCCACGTTCTTCAAGGTGGTTTCTTGGTATGACAACGAAACAGGTTATTCCAACAAATTGGTTGACCTTGCCTTGCATGCAGCAAGCCTTTAATAAAGTAGCTTTTTATACATATTTATAATCCCAAAGGAGCATTCACTCCTTTGGGATTCCATAAAAATATCAACCTATGATCTTGATTGTGGATAGTGGCGCCACCAAGTCCGATTGGATTGCCTTGGACGAAAAGGGAGAACAATTGTTCCTTACCCAAACCTTGGGGCTAAGCCCAGAAGTATTGACCAGGGAGGTCATAGAAGATCGGTTGGCCAACAACTTTGAGCTTTCCAAGAACAAACAGGCCGTGCGCCAACTGTATTTCTACGGAGCAGGTTGCGGTACCGATCGGATGAAAAGGTTCCTAAAGGATATTTTCAAGGATTTTTTCCCCAACGCCAAGGCAGAAGTGCGGGAAGACACTTATGCGGCCATATATTCCACTACGCAGATAGGCAGGCAGGGCATCGTATGCATATTGGGAACAGGTTCCAACTGCAGTTATTATGATGGTCACCAATTGATACAAAAAGTGACCTCCCTGGGCTATATTTTGATGGACGATGGCAGCGGGAACTTCTTTGGCCGAAAATTGTTGCGGGACTATTATTTTCACAAAATGCCACAAGATCTGGGCATCAAGTTTGCCAAGGAATTTGACCTTGATGCGGACGTGATCAAGGAACATCTCTACAAGCAGCCCAATCCCAATACCTATTTGGCCACTTTTGCCAGGTTCATCATTGAGAACAAGGAGCACCCCTACTGTAAGGGTGTCATTGAAAAGGGGTTGCAACAGTTTGTGAACAACTACATCATGCAGTTCGAGCTGGCCACAAAGGTACCTGTCAGCTTTGTCGGGAGCATCGCCCACTTTTTGAAGGACGAGCTAACGGCTTGTTTGGAACGAAACGACCTGATTTTGGGCGTTATCCGCAGAAGACCCATAGAAGGGTTAGTGGAGTTCCACAAAAAGACTATTTGATCGCAATCATCGAAATTTCAACATTCACGAACCTAGGGAGATTGGCCACTTCAACCGTTTCTCTCGCAGGTGCCGTATCAGCATCAAAATAGCTGCCATATATCTCATTGATTTGGGAAAACTGGTGCATGTCCTTGATGAAGATGGATGTTTTCACCACATCTTCAAAGCTCATTCCGGCCTCTTCCAAAATCGCCTTTAGGTTTTCCATGCACTGTTGGGTCTCTTTTTTGATGTCGCCTTCCACCAATTTTCCAGTGGATGGATCCATGGGGACCTGTCCGGAGACATATAGGATGCCGTTGACGAGCACTGCTTGATTGTATGGTCCTATTGGGGCCGGTGCCTTGGAAGTGTTAATGATTTTTTTCATGGTCTGTACTGAATTTAAGTGCTGAAAATTATAAAAAAACTATCTGTTGCTCCTGAAAGGCTGGCTCCTATTTTCCCACTTAAGGTCGCTGAGGATGGAACTCTTGATGCCCACAAAGAAATACCATCTTTCGTAACGTCCGAAGGGAGTCCAGTCAAAACTCAGCCTAAAACTGCCCAAGTCACGCTTGAAATTGAATCGGGTATCTGCAAAACCTTGATTTTTAAGATCGTATCCAGAGTTGAAGCCCACTTCCCATTTAGGTGACAGTTGTATGTTTCCCGAAAACATGAGGGAGTGGTTGGTGATTTCTCCCTGCCGGTTATTGTTGTTGTAAGTGGCCACGTAGGTAAAACGGGCATCCCAGGGTAGTTTGTTGCCGTATATGGGATTGTCCGCGTCCTCATTTTCCCCCTCTTTATTGCCAAAGTGAGGTTCCCCAGTACGTGCCCCGTCCAGTTCAAAAGGGTTGGCCCCATAATCCGGGGCTTGTTGGTCATCAATATCTTTTTTCTTTGCCCCTCCCTTTTGGAACATCTCGCTGTTCAGGGAAAAACCGGTATTCAATCGGGCAGAGGTCAATCGGGCAATACCGCCACCATTTTTGATGTTCAGGGTGTTTATCCTACGGCCACTGTTGTCAATGGCATAGGGGTCAAAGGTAGCAGCAAAATTGATGGGCACATTTTTGATGATCTCGGTGGCCCCACTCATATTGATAGGGCTCAGCTTGAGGGAATCTGCCTCTAGGTTATAGCTGGCTGAGAAGGTAAGGTTGCTCAAGATACTGACCTTTTTGGGCTCGGTCGCAGTCGAATCTTTGTCCCTGACCTTTGCCTCTAGGGAGTTCTGTAGGGAAAAGCTAAGGGAACTTCCCTTGCTCAGCGAAGGTCTTCCATAAATGCTGGTCTCGAAAGGAGTGTACTGTACATCATCACCATCCCCGTCCACATAGGTTTCATAAAATTGTTCAAAGGAAGGGGCATAGCTATAGCTCACCGAAGGCCTCATGACGTGACGCAAAGCCTGTATTTTTTTGCCCTCGCCAAAACCCCAAGTCCCATACACAGTGGTTCCGATGCTGGCCCCGAGGTTGTATCGGTTAAAACGATCAAAACCGGGAATGGTGTCCGTAATCACCCGGTCTTCTTCCGCATCATATTGCCTACGGATGGTCTCCAATGTCCACACGTCCTCATAGCTTCCGTTCAAGCTCACACTGAAGTATTTTGCCACCTTGAAGTTGGTTCCGATGGGAATTCTGTGCCGGGCCCCGATCTTTGCTTCATCGAACATTTTGCTGGTAAAAAAGTCCTCTTCGGTGGTAGTGATGCTGTTCTGGGCATTCACATCATATTGAAAGTTCACATTTTGAATGATTCCCTTTTTGATGCCGTCCCGTTTGGCAAATGGAAAAATACGTTCCATGCTCGCCTGAAAGGTAGGCAGGGACATATTGACCTGTTGCGTTCTTGAGTTTTGGGTATGGCTGAGCGTCAAACTGGTGTTTACGGACGGATAGGCCGGAAATGTCTTGGAATAGCTTATGGACGAGGCAAAGGTGTTCGTTTGTGTATTGTCCCGGTTGACTTGGTTGAGCGAATTCGTGAAAAATTGGCTGCTTCCCAGGTTCACCGAGGCCGAAAACCGTGAATTGGGACTGGCCTTCGGGTCTTGGGTGTGCGATATCCGTATGTTGTAGTTGCTCGTTCTGCTGTAATCACTAAAACCTAATTGGCTCTGGATAAGATTTTCGTAGCTGACATTCACATTGCCCCTGAACTTGTAGCGCTTGGAATAGATGGACTGTCCCCTGAAACCATAACTCCCATTGGTATAGAAATCCCCTGTGACGGCCAAGTCCACATAATCACTGATGGGGAGGTAATACCCCCCGTTCTGGATAAAATATCCCCTTTGGGGATCGTTTCCGAAGGTGGGGAAAATAAGCCCCGGGGCGCGGCCCGTGGTCAAGGGAAAATAGGCAAAAGGCAGTGCAATGGGCGTGGGCACGTCCACGATGTACATATTGCTATATCCGGCAATGATCTTCTTTTTGGGCACAAATTTGGCCTTCCGCACCCTGATGTAATAGTCGGGATCAACAGTATCTTTAGAGGTAGTGAGCTTTCCTTCATACAAAAAGTACACGGAATCGTTCTCCTTTTTGGTGATCTCCGCATAGACATTCATCGCATCACTGCCCAATGTCCCCGCACCCGCTTGCTGTTCGGTCCTGGAGTTCCATATCAAGGCTTTTTGGGTATCAAAGTTGAAGCGTATGGAATCCGGCCTTACCTCGTTTTCCCCTTGTTTGAAATAGGGCAATTGGGAATAGTTGCCCAAAGAATCCTTTATTCGGCCGGCATATACCTCCTTTTTCACATAATCCATAACGATCACACCTGCCTTCAGCTCCGTGTCCTGGTAATAGATCTCCGCCTCATCGTACAAATAGATCTTGTTGTCCTTTTGGCTGAGCTTCACATAATCCTTGGCCTTGTACTTGATCTTGTCCAGCAACAAAGGTTGTTTTTCAGGGACGGTATCGGTTTCAACAGAATCAACGGCGATAGAGTCGTTCAGGATGTTCGCGGGGAGCAGGGGAGCGGTCAACGTATCCCCTACAACTTTGATGGGCAAAGGCACAATGGGGTCTTCCTGAGCTGTTAGGGTCGCCTTGCCACATAGAAGAACAAATAGGAAAACTAAAAGATGTTTGTTTGCTTGCAACGTGATAAATCCTATTTTTGTGCTAGTTTGGCCCAGTTTTTGGCCTCAAACTTACATATATTTTTTGTTCTACTTACGGGGGATTACAATATTTTTAACCTTAAGGAACACTTCTAATTACTCAGTTCTTATGAATAAAAGTCGGGCCGCATTTTTAGTTTTCATTCTCTTGGTACTTCCATTCACTTCTTTTGCCATTGATGAAATCGTAGAACCTCCACAGGATGAATTTGTAGTGGTATTGGATGCGGGCCATGGTGGCCATGACCCTGGCAATATCGGGAACGGATATTTGGAGAAGGACATTGCACTGGCCATTGTGCTCAAAATAGGGGAGGAACTGAAAAAACACCCGGGCATCAAAGTGGTCTATACCAGGGACGATGACACTTTTATAGATCTTTTTGTGCGTGGAAAAATTGCCAACGAGGCGAACGCGGACCTTTTTGTATCGGTACATTGCAATGCACACAATTCGGATGCCTATGGTGCCGAAACCTATGTGCTGGGACTGCATGCCAACCAGCAGAACTTTGAAGTGGCCAAAAAGGAAAACTCTGTAATCTATTTGGAGGACAACTACGAGCAGCGCTATGCCGAATATGATATCAACTCCCCGGAATCCGTTATCGGATTGACCATCATGCAAGAGGAATTTTTGGACCAGAGCATCCATTTGGGAAAAAAGCTTCAGGACAATTTCACCAAAAAGCTCAGCAGAAAGGATAGAAAGGTAAAACAGGCAGGTTTTATTGTCCTCCATCAGACCTTCATGCCAAGTGTGCTGGTCGAGGTCGGTTTCTTGACCAACAAGAGCGAAGGGGGCTATCTCAACTCAAAAAAGGGGCAGAACGAAATGGGAACGGCCATTGCAACAGCCATTTTGGCCTATAAAGATGAAGTGGGCGGTGGAGGAGAGCCAAGTGTTGGAACCCCTAAACCAGAAGATGCCAAAGTTGTGGTGGATATGCCGGAGGCAAATGATGGTGGAAAGGGTGCAAACAGCGAAGAAGTAAAAAAAGAAGTGCCTGCCAAGGCGGATATACCGGCCAAGACCGAGGAAGTGTCAACTGCACCACGGTCGGATGTGGTGTTCAAGGTGCAGCTTATGGCCAGCGCAAAGAATATTCCCTTGAAAGGTGAAAATTTCAACGGTTTGGATGAGCTGTCCAAAGAACCCTACCAAAACCTGTTCCGCTATCTGTATGGGAATGCCAGCACCTTGGAAGAAGCCAAGCGACTGAAGGCAAGGGCAGATGCCAAAGGCTATACCACCTCCTATATCGTGGCCTATAAAAATGGAAGCAGGGTGCCCCTGTCCAAAGCTCTTGAATGAGAATTGAATATCTGTGGATACCTTGTAAAAAATATTCCTAAATTTGTTTAAATCATAAACCGAATCTTTTGAAACTATCCAGGGAAATCAAAACTGGGATTATTGTGATTGCTGGCATCGTGGCCTTTATTTTTGGGCTGAGCTATCTTAAATCATCTCCACTTTTTGAAAACAATAAAACATTTTATGCTGTTTATGACAATGTGGGCGGCCTTCAGCCCGGCACACAGGTGTCCATCAATGGCTATGGTGTGGGCAACGTCACCGGCATCAATTTTAAGGACAGTTCAGGAAAACTGTTGGTGACATTTACCGTGAGCAACGAATTTGATTTTTCAAAGAACAGTGTCGCGGAATTGTTCGATACAGGTATCATAGGAGGCAAGGGCATACAGATCATCCCGATTTTTGATGAAGCGCCAAGGGCCCAATCAGGGGATACCCTGCCATCCAAGATCAAACCGGGACTTACCGAGTTGGTACAGCAAAAACTGACCCCTTTACAGCAAAAAGTGGAAGGAGCGGTATCCCATGCGGATTCCCTTCTGATGAACGTCAATGATATTTTGGACGAGCCCACCAAAAAGGAGCTCAAGCAGACCGTTATTTCGTTGAACGAGCTGATCGGGACCTTCAAGGGTAGTGCGGACAAGCTGAACGTGCTTTTGGAAAACAACAAGGAGCAATTGGACAACTCCTTGAAAAATGTGGACAAGATCACCTCCAACTTTTCCAAACTTTCCGATTCCCTGGCCAGTGTGGACCTGGCAGGGACCCTGACCAACTTCCAGACTACGGTGGACAAATTGAACGGCATACTCGCCAAGATAGAAAGGGGAGAAGGCTCTTTGGGCAAGTTGCACAAGGATGATGCCCTCTACAACAACTTGGCCGAGGCCTCAAGGGAACTAGATCTTTTGCTGCAGGATTTCAGGCTGAACCCCAAACGCTACGTGAACGTCTCCGTTTTCGGAAAAAAACAGAAGGAGTACACCCTCCCAGAGGACGACCCGGCTGAGGAAAATCAAGAAAATTAATGGAATACCTCCCAAACATAATCTTCGCCATAGCCCTGGTTCTGGGCATTGGGTTCTTTGCGCGCAATGTGAAGAAGCTGGTCAGAAACATCAAGTTGGGTAAAGAAGCCGATGTGGGCGACAACAAGCCCCAACGATGGAAGAACATGGCAAAGATTGCCTTGGGGCAGACCAAAATGGTGGTAAGGCCCATAGCCGGTCTCATGCACATTATTGTCTATCTAGGGTTCATCATCATCAACATTGAGGTACTGGAGATTATCTTGGATGGAATTTGGGGAACCCATAGGCTGTTTTCCCAATTGGGGTCATTTTATGATTTTTTGATAGGATCCTTTGAGATATTGGCCCTTTTGGTGATAGTGGCCGTTACCGTTTTTTGGGTCCGGAGGAACATCATCAAGCTCCGAAGGTTCATCAAACCAGAGATGAAGGGTTGGCCCAAAAAAGATGGGAACATCATCCTCTATATAGAATTTGTGCTCATGGTCTTTTTCCTCACCATGAACGCCGCGGATTACCAATTGCAACAGATGGGAGCTGAACATTACGTACAGGCGGGAGCTTTTCCCGTCAGTCAATTCATAACCCCATTGTTCGAAGGTCTCTCGCTTTCCACCTTGATAACCATCGAAAGGACGGCTTGGTGGTTGCACATCTTGGGCATATTGGCCTTTTTGAATTACCTGTACTATTCCAAGCACCTTCATATCCTTTTGGCCTTTCCGAACACCTATTATGGAAAACTGAAACCGCAGGGACAGTTCAACAATCTGGAATCGGTGACCAATGAGGTGAAACTGATGATGGACCCCAATGCGGACCCATTTGCGGCTCCGGCCAATCCTGATGCCGCTGCCCCTGAAAAATTTGGGGCTTCCGATGTGATGGACCTCAATTGGGTACAACTACTGAACGCGTACACTTGTACCGAATGTGGTCGCTGTACCTCCGAATGCCCTGCCAACATGACCGGGAAGAAACTGTCCCCTAGAAAGATAATGATGGATACCCGCGACCGATTGGAAGAAGTGGGCAAGATCATGGATGCCAACAAGGGAGAATTTGTCGCCGATGGAAAGCAATTGCTCGACGATTACATCAGCAGGGAAGAACTTTGGGCCTGTACCACTTGCAACGCTTGCGTGCAGGCATGTCCTGTGAGTATCGACCCCCTGTCCATCATTGTGGAAATGCGCAGGTATTTGGTGATGGAACAGTCCGCAGCACCCATGGAACTGAACAACATGATGTCCAATATCGAAAACAACGGGGCACCTTGGCCCTACAACCAAATGGACCGTTTGAACTGGGTAAACGAATAAAACTGGCACTATGGACGAACAATTGAAGGTGAAGACCATGCAGGAGTTTATGGCGGAAGGCAAACAGCCCGAAATTTTGTTTTGGGTGGGCTCTGCCGGAAGTTATGACGATAGGGCAAAGAAAATATCCAGGGCATTCGTGAAGTTGTTGAACAAGGCCAATGTGGATTTTGCCGTGTTGGGTCAAGAGGAAAGCTCAACAGGAGATGTGGCCAAACGGGCGGGGAATGAATTCCTGTTCCAAATGCAGGCCATGATGAACATTGAATTGTTGAATGGCTACGAGATCAAACGCATCGTGACCTGTGATCCGCACTCCTTCAATACCCTAAAAAATGAATACCCAAGTCTCGGAGGCACTTACGAGGTCATCCACCATACGCAATACCTGAAAGAACTTTTGGACCAAGGGCGTCTGACCTTGGAAGCCAAAACCTATAAAGGAAAGCGCATCACGTTTCACGATCCATGCTATTTGGGCAGGGGCAATTCCGTTTATGAGGCCCCAAGGGAGGTACTCGCCAAGACCAATGCGGAATTGGTGGAAATGAAGCGCCACAAGAAAACCGCCATGTGTTGTGGGGCAGGAGGGGCACAAATGTTCAAGGAGCCCGAAAAGGGAGATATGGACGTCAATGTGCTACGTACTAAACAGGCCCTTGAAATCAACCCCAACATCATTGCAACCGGATGCCCCTATTGCAATACGATGATGACAGATGGCATAAAGGCACATGAAAAAGAAGGTAGTGTTACGGTCTTGGACGTAGCTGAACTTTTAGCAAATTCAATTTGATATGTTGGTCGATTTTAATGACTTACCGGAACACTCAAGGATTTGGATCTATCAGTCCAATCGTAGTTTCACGGATACTGAAATACAGGAAATAGAAGAAAATTTGTCCAATTTCCTAAAGGAATGGACTGCCCACGGCAGTGAACTCCATGCCGGGTTTGAGATCAAATACAAGCGATTTATCGTGATAGGCCTGGACCAGACCAGTGCCAGTGCATCTGGCTGTTCCATAGATGCTTCGGTCCATTTTATACAGATTTTGGAGCAAAAGTACAATGTGGAGCTCATGGACCGGATGAACGTTTCCTTCAAACAAGGGGAGTTCATTGCATACAAACCCTTGAAGGATTTCAAAAAGATGGCCAAGGACAAGTCCGTTTCCCCCAATACCATCGTGTTCAATAATTTAGTGGCCACCAAGCAGGAATATCTCGAACATTGGGAAGTGCCCGCCAGCGAAAGTTGGCATTCCCGTTTCGTGTAAGGCAATCTTAAAGTATCTTAATTTCTGTGCATTTCTCGACCAAATGCAATATTTTTATCAGCTATAAGTTCATGTCCTAGACAAGATATTTATGCGGTCAACCCTATTTTTCTCCCTTTTCATATTGTTTTGTTTTCAGACCATGGGTCAAAAGAACCCTTTGGTGACCCAAGATTCCCTTGCCCAGATGGCGTGGGTGGAAAACAAGTACAATAACATGTCCCTTCAAGAGCGGATCGGTCAATTGTTCATGGTGAGCGTGGCCTCCAATCAGGACAAAGCTTCCACGGACAAAATTCAGAAATTGGTCGGGGAATTGGGCATCGGTGGAGTCATTTTTTTGACCGGAACCCCTGTGCGGCAAGCCAAATTGACCAATGCATACCAATCGCAGTCCAAGGTTCCTTTACTGATTGGCATGGATGCGGAATGGGGACTGGCCATGCGTCTGGATTCCACCTATGCATTTCCTTGGAACATGACCTTAGGAGCCATTCAAGACAGTACTTTGGTGGAAAAGGTGGGCCATCAGATAGGCCAACACGCCAAGCGGCTAGGGGTGCACATCAACTTTGCACCCGATCTGGATGTGAACAATAATCCGCAGAACCCCATCATTGGCAACCGTTCCTTTGGGGAAGATCCCATCAATGTGGGAAAAAAAGGTACTGCCTTTGTGAAGGGAATGGAAGCAGCGGGAGTCCTTTCCTGTGGCAAGCATTTTCCGGGCCATGGCGACACCGCCACGGATTCGCACAAGGCACTCCCGATTATTAGTTCTTCCAGGAAAATGCTGGACTCCATAGAGCTACGCCCATTCCAAAAAGTGATGCAGCATGGATTGAGTTCCGTGATGATAGCCCATTTGGATGTACCCAGTCTGGAGAGTAGGGAAGGACACCCATCGTCCCTTTCAAAAGACATAGTCACTGGCTTGTTGCAAGAAGAAATGGGTTTTGAGGGTTTGATATTCACCGATGCCCTGAACATGAAAGCCGTTTCCCAATTTGCGGATGAGGGAGAGGTGGAACTGGAGGCCTTTTTGGCAGGAAACGATATGCTTTTGATGCCCGAAAATGTCTCCAAGGCAAAGGACAGGCTCATTTTGGCCTATAATGAAGGCGTCATCAGCGAAGAAAGATTGGCCCTATCCGTGAAGAAAATATTGATGGCCAAGTACAAGGTAGGATTGAACAACTACCAGCCCGTAAAATTGGAAAACCTATACGAGGACCTGAACACCCTTGAAAACGATGTGATCTACGAAGAGGCAATCGAAGGGGCCATAACCGTGGCAAAGAACAATTTTTCCCTGATGCCCATCAGGAAGCTGGACAATAAAAAAATTGCCTACGTGCAGTTTGGGGACGATTCCGGTTCCACCTTTTTGGAAACCATGAACAAGTATTATAAGGTCACCCACATAAAGGCCAAGGATATTGCGGCCTATAAAAATGAACTGGCCAATTACAATCTGGTGATCATTGGTTTCCACAAGAACAATGAAAGCCCTTGGAAGGGCTATAAGTTCTCCAAGAACGAACTCTTTTGGATGGAGGAAATATCCAGGCTCCGTACCAGCAATACCATTTTGGCCTTGTTCGCAAAGCCCTATGCACTTTTGGATGTGCTCAACTTTGATACCATGGACGGGGTCGTGGTGGCCTATCAGAACAGTGACCTTGCACAGGCAAAAACGGCAGAGGTCATTTTTGGGGCCATCGGAGCCAATGGCAAGCTGCCCGTTTCCGCACATACCGAATTTCCGGTCGGCACAGGGGTCAAACTGGAATCCTTGCAACGATTGGGATACAGCATTCCCGAACGGGTGGGCATGAGTTCGGAGAAACTGGCCCAAGTGGACACTTTGGTGCAACAAGGCCTTGATTCCTTGATGTATCCCGGAGCCCAAGTCTTGGTGGCAAGAAAGGGGAAAGTCATCTACAACAAGAGCTTTGGAAAACCCACGTACAATTCCGATTTGGAGATCACCGAGGAATCCGTTTACGATTTGGCCTCATTGACCAAAATCTTGGCCACCCTGCCAATCATCATGAAAATGGAAGAGGAGGGCAAAATTGCGCTCAATGATACGTTTAAGGACTTGATCCCTGGCTATGTGGACACCGACCTGAAGGATGTGACCGTTTTGAAGGCCCTTTCACATTACGGTCGGCTTCCGGCCTGGATCGCTTTTTATATCGACACCTTGACCAAGGACAGAAAACCTTCCCCGGAATTTTACAGCAAGAACCCTTCGGAGGCTTTTCCGTACAAGGTTGCGGAGCATTTGTACCTCACTAGGGCCTACAAGGACTCCATCCACAATAGGATAGGACGGCAAAGTTTGAAGTCCAACCGCTATCGGTACAGCGATTTAGCCTACTATGTGCTCAAGGAATACATTGAAAATACCTATCAAAGGCCGATAAACGAATTGGTGGACGAATTTTTCTACAAGCCCATGGGCCTGCAACGGACTACCTTCAATCCGCTGAAAAAAATTCCAAAAGACGAGATAGTTCCTTCCGAGGAGGACGACTATTACAGATATCAGACCGTGCAAGGCTATGTCCACGATATGGGAGCGGCCATGCAGGGCGGGGTCGGTGGACATGCTGGACTTTTCAGTACGGCCAATGAAGTGGCAAAGATCATGCAGATGTACCTGCAGGGCGGTTTTTACGGTGGGGAACGCTTTTTGAACGAACGGACCATCAAAAAATTCAACACCTGTTATTTTTGCAATAATGACGTGAGAAGGGGAGTAGGTTTTGATAAGCCGCAATTGGGGAGCAGTGGTCCCACCTGTGGATGTGTGTCCAGAAAAAGTTTTGGACATAGCGGTTTTACGGGCACGTTCACATGGGCAGACCCCGATACGGAAATAGTCTATGTTTTTTTGTCGAACAGGACCTATCCGTCGGCGACCAACACATTACTGATAAGTTCTGGATTACGAACACGTGTCCAGCAGGCTATTTATGATTCCATTATCAACTAGACAATAAATATTGCCTTAGATTTGTTCGGATAGAGTACCTTCCTGTTTGGGTACAGGCTGAAGGAGTTCAATTACAGGGAAATGCAATGACCATGGCAAAAAAATTAAATACTGACAGATGAAAATCGCGATTGTTTGTTACCCCACCTTCGGAGGTAGTGGGGTGGTTGCCACGGAATTGGGCATCGCTTTGGCACAAAGAGGACATGAGGTACACTTTGTGACCTATAAACAACCGGTCCGTTTGGGGCTTTTGGACAACAATATCCATTTTCATGAAGTGCATGTGCCGGAATACCCATTGTTCCATTATCAACCCTACGAATTGGCACTGTCCAGCAAGTTGGTGGATACCATCAAGCTTTACGATATAGAATTGCTGCATGTGCATTATGCCATTCCCCATGCCTATGCAGGGTATATGGCCAAAAAAATGCTTCAGGAATATGGCATCTTCATCCCGATGATCACTACCCTCCACGGGACGGATATCACTTTGGTGGGCAAACACCCTTTCTACAAACCTGCGGTAACGTTCAGCATCAACAAGTCCGACGTGGTCACCTCGGTTTCTGAGGCCCTCAAAAAAAGCACTTTGGAACTGTTCGATATTGAAAGGGAAATCGAGGTGGTCCCCAATTTTATCGAAACGTCCAAGTATAGTCCGGATTATTCCGACTGCCAGCGCAGCTTGATGGCGAAAGAAAATGAACGCATCATCACCCATATCAGTAATTTCAGAAAGGTAAAGCGCATTCCCGATGTGATCAATGTATTCCATCGCATCCAGAAAGAAATTCCAGCAAAGCTGATCATGGTGGGCGAGGGCCCCGAAAAAGAAAAAGCGGAGCAGTTGTGCGACAGGCTCGGCCTGAAGGAAAAGGTGTTGTTTTTGGGGAACAGTACCGAGATTGATCGTATTCTTTGCTTTTCAGACCTCTTCCTTTTGCCCTCCGAAACAGAAAGCTTTGGGTTGGCGGCTTTGGAGGCCATGATCAACAAGGTGGCCGTGGTTTCCAGCAACACCGGCGGTATTCCCGAAGTGAATGTTGATGGCGTATCCGGTTACTTGGCCAATGTGGGCGATGTGGAGGACATGGCGGCAAAGGCCTTGAAGATATTGAAGGACGACAAGGTTTTGGAACAGTTCAAGCAAAATGCCTACAATGTGGCAACGAAGTTTGATATTGTCCATATTTTGCCCCTGTATGAGGAAATCTATGAAAAGGCATACAAGTCCCGCTTTAAGAATACCTTTTGACCATGAAACGTTTTCTGTTCCTTACATTGGTATGCTTGCTGTCCTGCAATGCCCAAAAGCATTTGGGCAAAGAGATTGAGGGCCTGGTTGTGTTGGAGCAGGATGGATATTCCGGAGTAGGGGCATTTGAAGCCCGGGAAATACGTGATACCAAATCACTGAACAAATTCTATTCACAGATCAACAGGACCCGAAAACCGGGACTCCCTGTGCCCATGGTCGATTTTTCCCAAGAAATGGTACTGCTGATATGCTTGGGCGAGCAACAAGGTCAAAAATCGCTACGATTGTCCAAGATCAAGGAAACCGAGACTGAATTTGTTGTGGGCATACTAATGGATGGCAAAACTGGGAAGCCTGAGGAAACGAAGCCCATCACCACCCCTTTTTATCTATATAAAATGCCCCTTACCGATAAAGCGATCGTTTTTCAACAGGTCGATTGATAATGTTGCAAAATCCTTTCCTGCTTCTTGTCGAATAAAAACGCACTTAAAAGTGCAAAATTTAACCGTAGGACGAGTTGATATAGCTTTAACAACGAAATTGTAAAGTATATCTTTTTGAAAAGAGTCCATTTGAAAATAAGCACGTTCCTGTTCATTTTTGTGCTCCAGCTCCATGCACAAGAAAGGGGTTTGACAAGAAAGGATAGTATTGTCGAAAGTTATTGGCTGGTAGGTTTGGGGATGAATATTGTTGATGACTCAGGAGACGAATTCAGGGAACTTTTTGATGTTCGGGATGCATGGAACATAGCTCCCTATCCATCCCGGGTTCATATTGGGCGTTATCTGAAAAACGGTGTAGGATTCGAAGCGATAGGATCGTATAATGTATATAAAAGAGGGAAGGTTGTTGATGAAATTGAACTAGCCGATGATGTAGATTATCTTTCTGTGGATTTCCGCATAAGCTATGATTTGAACAAGATCTTGGGCGAGACAGGTTTTTTTGATCCTTATGTCGGAATTGGTGCGGGTTATACCGATGCCAATGACCAGGGCAGGGGCACCTACAATGCTGTGTTGGGTTTCAGGACATGGTTCTCGGACCATTGGGGGTTGGATGTCAACACGACCGGAAAATGGGCCATGAGCACGGAAAATGCCACCAATCATATACAGCATGCCCTAGGAGTGGCCTATCGTTTTGACGTGGAAAAGGAGCTTTCCAGAAAAGGGCAAGAAAAACTGGCCTTGTTGGAGGAAATGGAGAAAGAACAGCAAAAGGTCCAGGATTCCATAGCGAATGCAGAAAAAGAAGCACGTTTACTGGCCGAACGCTTGCAAAAAGAAAAGGAAGCCGCAGAACTGGCCGCTGCTGAAAAGGCAAAAAAGGATGTGGAAGAGGCCCGACGTGCCGCACTACAAAATAAAATCAATAATTTGGGGAGCGTTTACTTTAAGCTGAATTCTTCGTACCTCACCCAAAAAGACAAGGAGTTGTTGGACCAATTGGTGTCCATTATGGAAAATGAGCCCAATATTGCCATCAAAGTTACTGCGCATACAGATGCAAGGGGAACCCATCAATACAATCAATGGCTATCGGAGCGCAGAGCGGAACGCACGGTGGAATATGTGGTGTCCAAGGGAATTTCAGCAGAACGTATCAGCCATGATGCCTACGGGGAGACCAGACTGGTCAATGAATGTAAGGATGGAGTTTATTGTACTGAGGATAAGCATGCTAAGAACAGGAGGTCTGAGTTTGAGATTATAGAATTTTAATTATATGTAGTGCATTCATGCTGTTCAACTCGCTAGAGTATTTCATATTCCTACCAATAATGTTTGTGCTTTATTGGTTTGTGTTTCATAAAAAGGTCAAGGTACAGAATGCCTTGATCTTGGTGGGGAGTTACTATTTTTATGGTCTTTGGGATTGGAGGTTCCTCTTCCTTATTTTGGCAAGTACATTGGTGGATTACTTTGTAGGCCTCATGATCTACAAGTACGAAGGGAAAAGGAACATACAAAGGGCATGGTTGTGGGTCAGTATGATCTTCAACATATCATTGCTGGGGTTTTTCAAGTACTATAATTTCTTTGTGGATTCCTTTGTGGATCTTTTTGAAATGTTGGGGTACACCATTCATAGTACATGGACCTTACAGATAATCCTCCCGGTGGGAATTTCTTTTTACACATTCCAGACCATGTCCTATTCTTTGGACGTGTATTATAAAAAAGTAAAGCCGTGCCAAGACGTTTTGTCGTTTGCCACTTTTGTCGCCTTTTTTCCACAATTGGTTGCGGGCCCGATTGAAAGGGCATCCAATCTTCTCCATCAAATCACCAATAAAAGGACCTTTAGCTATGAGCAAACAGTTGCAGGGCTAAAACTGATTTTATGGGGTTTGTTCAAAAAAATGGTGATAGCGGATGGGATAGCACCGATTGTGGACGATATTTTTCTCAATTATGACACTCATTCTGCATCCACCCTCATTTTAGGGGTGACCTTGTTCAGTTTTCAGGTATATGGGGATTTTAGCGGATATTCGGATATAGCCATTGGCACATCAAAAATGTTCGGGGTGGAGCTGATGTCCAATTTTAAATTTCCTAATTTCTCCAGAAACGTTGCCGAATATTGGCAGCGATGGCATGTGTCACTCTCCACTTGGTTCAGGCATTACTTATATATTCCTTTGGGAGGGTCTAGGGTGACCAAGTTAAAATCGGTCAGGAACATCTGTATCATTTTTTTGGTCAGTGGGTTTTGGCATGGTGCCAACTGGACCTTCATATTTTGGGGTGGCTTTCACGCACTGGCATATATACCGGTGTTTTTGATGGGGCGCAACACCATGTATAAGGACAATGTGGTGGGAGAGAATACTTTTTTCCCCACCCTCACCGAACTGGGGCAGCTGATCCTGACCTTTGGTATTGTGACTTTTTCCCGTATCTTTTTCAGGTCGGAATCGTTGACCGATTCTTTCCAGTTCATAAAAGGAATATTCGCAAATTTCCATTACGAGACCTACCACCATCCCAACGGATATAGAATGGTGGACTATTTTATACTGTTGGTGGCATTTGTCCTCTACGAGTACAGAATCCGAAGAGATGAGCGTAACCCGTTCCCATTCAAGTCCAAAGTAGTGCGGTTTTTAGTCTATACTTTGGTGATTTTTACCATGCTATTGTTTTATGACAGTGGTTTTGATAGATCGTTCATTTATTTCCAGTTTTAGAAAAGATGAAAAAATTAATAACCCAGCTAGGTATTTATTCTGTTCTCATACTCATCAGTTTGGAGATCTTGGTGAGGATATTTTATCTTGGAGAGGACAAACCCACCCGTTTCGTTGATGGGAGGAGTGTAGAAAAATGGGTTCCTAACCAAGAAGGGTATTCTGTGACAGGCAATAGGAACCAAAACTTTATCAGGTACAACATCAACAGCTCCGGATTCAATTCGTACCAAGAGTTCATACCTACAGAGGAAGGGATTGAGGTGGCATTGGTGGGGGATTCATTCATAGAAGGGTTTCATCAACCTTATAAAATATCAATAGGTAGAAAAATTGAACAAAGACTCGATGACAGGGTCAAGGTATTTGAATATGGTTATGCGGGCTATGATATGGCCGATCAGCTCCATTTGATCAAGGCATATGAAGAGGATTTTGGATTGATCGATAGGATTTATATCAAGCTGAAGTTTTCAAACGACCTCACGCGTGGGGAATATTTTGTTGAAGAATCCAGACTGAACCTGGAATCACCTGTCAATAAATTGCTGAAGAAAAGCAAATTGTTGATTTACTTTTCCGAGATCGGTGTTTTGAATCCGGCCAGAAACTTGATGAGGGACGCAATGGCCTTGGCACGGGGGGGCAATGGAGGTGAACCCCCAAAAAAAGATAAAAACGATGAAGGGAAACAAGATAGGATGTATCTTGTGAATTTCAAGAACCTAGTGTCCCTGTATGGCTACGATAAAGAAAAAACTGTTCTTTTGATGGATGTGGCCACCACGCCATCACTTTTTTTGGATTATTTGGACACAAACGGGTTTGAATACATTGATTTTGGGGCTGATCTGAACGCTTCAAAGAGAAAGACCACCTTGGTTTATGATAGGCATTGGAACAACCATGGGAGGGATTTGGTGGCAGAGATCATTGTAAAGGACCTCAAGGCCAATTTATTGGATACCGTCCCATAATCCCTAAAAATATATCGATGGGTGGTCACCCCATTGGATAAGCCGGGTAAAGTGACCCACCTTCGCCGGATGAAACTGACCAGGGTAAACGAACTGCCTAGATTTGATCTA